>CAXNJE010000034.1:0-24832 GCA_964202565.1 Breznakiellaceae bacterium
TCTCCAGACAGCCCATGCCGCCGAACAGAATTGAACTGTTGACACAAGGATTTTCAGTCCTTTGCTCTACCAACTGAGCTACAGCGGCTCGTGCTGGTTTTATATCCGTATATGATTAAAAAGTCAATAAGGTTCCCGCTTTTTCTTCCTCCCCCGCGATAGAATGGATATACTTGCTTAGGTACAGGAGGTTTTTATGAAACTCGTGAAAAAAAGCTTTGCCCTACTCGCCATCGGTCTCGCGCTAACCGTAACTTCGACCTTCGCCCTGCCAGTCGATATTTCCGACATCACTTCGAGCATGGATGAGTTTGCGGAAGTCCTTGCACCGGCGCTTCCCCTCAATTCGGCCATAGGCCTGAACTGGTCCAACGCGTATATCGGCCAGCTTCTGGGCATTCCTCCCCACTTCGGCGTGGGTACAGTGGTGGGCGCCACTACCATCAAGGCTGATACCTTTGGAACCCTCCTTGGACTGCTCGGCTATTCGACATTCGATTTGGATGTTGTTCCCATCCCGGTAGCCGCGGTGGAAGCCAGGATCGGCGGTTTTTTCCTGCCCTTCGATCTGGGTCTTAAGGTAGGCTTCATCCCCGAATCGGTGGGGGAGAGCCTATCCGAACTGACTGGCGGGCTGGACGTGGACTACCTGCTCGTAGGCGGAGACATACGCTACGCCCTGCTCAAGGGCAACATCCTGCTGCCCACCGTCTCCCTCGGTGTGGGTTTCAACTACATGAAGGGCGGGTTGAGCGCGCCAGTAGGCACCCCCCAAGAGTTCAGCTATGGAGGTTATAATATAACAGCCTCCCCTCCAAAAGTAGGCTTAACTTGGGAGACTCAATCCTTTGATGTCAAGGCCCAAATCTCCAAAGGGCTGCTCATTTTCACTCCCTATCTGGGTGTCGGAGCAAGCTATTCCACCTCCAGCGCCGGGTACTATGTTACCAGCGATTTAGGCGGAGATTACGATGAATTCAAAGCGGCTCTCGAGACGGCAAATCTACCCATCGATATTACTGAAGAGGGTTTTGAATCCACCAAGACATTCGAAAACAAGCTCTCGGCCAGGGTTTTCGGGGGACTTTCCCTCAATATCCTGGTATTGCGTCTGGATTTAAGCGCTTTGTACAATGTTCTGGACGGCTCCTACGGCGCCAGCATAGGCGCGAGGATCCAGCTGTAGTGCTTTGAAAATCCTGCGCCGTTCCGTTTGACGCACCGGACGGAACGGCGTACTATGGGAGTCAGGCCGAGGGGGACCCATGCCGGATACGAACCAATACCTGACGTTCACACTTGATGGTGACCAATACGCCGTCAGCGTACTAAAGGTACGCGAAGTCCTCGAATATACCCGCATAACCAAAATACCGCGTACCGCCGCCTGGATGAAAGGCGTCATACAGTTACGCGGCCAGGGTGTTCCCGTCATCGACCTGCGGGCCAAATTCGGCCTTTCGCCGGTCGAAAACACCAAGGATACCAGCATAATCATCATGGATATCGAGAGCGACGGGGGAAGGCTCAACCTGGGTGCGTTGGCCGATTCCGTTCAGGAAGTCGTTGAGCTCGAACCTTCAAGCATCGAAAGCGCACCCCGTTTCGGCACCCGGCTGGCTGTGGAATTCATCCTTGGTATGGGCAAGAAGGACGGGAAATTCATATTGATCCTGGATGTGGATAAAATCTTCAATACCGACGAAGTCAATCTCATGAACAAGCTGGAAAGCGAGGCCGAAACCGTTCAGGTCTGATTTCCCGCCCCTCCGGGCAATTCCAGGCAGCTCCTGGTTAAAACCAAAAGCAGCTGGGTCTAGGCTCCTGTCTTTTCGTTCAGCTTTGCTTCCATGAGTATTTTTCTGGCCCGGATGGATCCCAGCCCGCCTTCCCGTACTGCAAGTTCCAGCGCCGAATGGAACAGGGCCTCCCCGGTGGCCTCCGCCGCATCCAATACCGACATCCGCACCCGTTCGGAAGCCCTTGCATATAGGGCCGCTATTTCGCCCGCCGCCTGGAAAGCGCTCAGGTCCGCTATGGAACGAACCGCGGCTTCCACGACCGCAGGGTCGGAATCCGACAAGGCCCTGCGCAGAAAAACATACGCGGCCTTCTTGCCCGAAAAACCCAGCCGTCTGGTGGCGTAGCGCCGCGTTTCGGGGTCCCCTGAGGAAAGCGCCAGGGAGCCCAGGGCAAACACATCGTCACTGCCTGCAACCGTGCCCAAACCCGAGCGGACGGGGTTCCGCAGATACGCGTCCTTGACCGAATCGGTGTGCAGGGTTTTATAGGCTTTGACCACTTTAACGAAACGCTGACTGGAGCGGGGGTCTCCCGACCTGTCGGGATGGTATTTTTTTGAAAGATAGCGATACGCTGCCTTGACTTCTTCGGGATCCGCCCCCTCGTCCAAGCCAAGTACGCGATATACTTCGGTGTCTTCCACCTTGAATCAACCTCCGACCGGCCGTCTGGATTCGAGTTCCGCGACGATGGTTTCCAGTGTCATGGTGACTGCCCCTGCCTCGCTCACCAATTCAGGCTGCAGGGTACGTCCTTCGTCCAATTCCGCTTCCTCGGCTTTCACGAGCCGCGTTACCGTACGTTCCGTTGCAACTACCGCGTCCTCCAGTTCAGCCTGGAACGAAAGGTCTCCGGAGGCATACACCTTCAGGGCAGCCACCCGTGCGGCCAGCGAACGGAGCCTTCCTGAATTCGGTTTGGGTGCCCCTTCGGGGCTCGCCGAGATGGTCACCGCATGGGAAGCACTCGTGTCGATATCGCGGGCCCGTACATGAAGAATTTCGTCCGAATCGACGGAGAACTCAAGGTCGATTCTCGGTTCACCCCGTTTTCCCGGCCGTATTCCGGATAAAAGGAACCTTCCCAGACTGACATTTTCGGAAGCCCTGGATGATTCGCCCTGCAACACATGAATTTCAACAGAGGCCTGATTATCGGCCACGGTGGTAAAGGTACGCTTGCATACTATGGGCACCGGCGAATTCTTGGCAATGATGCCTATAAACTCATCTCCGTCTATCTCGACACCAAAAGAGCGCGAAAGGGCGTCCTGAACCTTCAGACCCGATAATTTCCCGGATGCGAGGCTTGCGTATACGGCAGCACCGAAGGCTACTATTTCTTCGGGATTGATACGGCCTTCGGGTTCCTTTCCAAACAGCGCCGCGAGCTTCCTGCGGACCAAGGGAATACGGCTGGACCCACCCGACAAGATCAGCCTGTCGATCATGCCGGTGTCGAGACCCGCCTCTTCAACGGCCTGCGCGACCAAGGCCAGGCTACGATCTATGTGAGGGGCTATGAGGGCTTCAAATTCGGACCGAGCCAATTTGAGGGAGGGGTGGACCATACTGCCACGCCCGGAAAAAGGCAAGACAATCGAAGCCGATTCCCTTACGGATAACTCGATTTTGGCCCGTTCCACCAGATCGATCAACTGCTGAAGTATGATCGGGTCGTCGCGGGCAAAATCCTCGCCCAATTCAACACGAAACGAGGACAGGACCTTATCCAGCAACAACGCATCGAAATCACTTCCTCCCAGGGAATTATCCCCACAGGCGGCCAATACCCGGCATTCCTCGCCCTGCATGGAGAGGACCGTGACGTCAAAGGTTCCCCCACCCAGGTCGAATACAAGCACATGCCGCTCGGCTTCATCCATCCCGAAAGAACGGTTCGACGCCCATGCCCAGGCTACGGCCGCCGAGGTTGGCTCGTTCAGCAGCCTGCGCACTTCCAGACCGGCAAGGCGGGCGGCTTCTCTCGTCGCCCGGCGTTGGGCTTCCGAAAAATAGGCAGGCACGGTCACGACCGCTTCCTGCACAGTCTCCCCAAGATAGGCTTCGGCGTCGGCTTTCAGGCGGGCAAGCAGGTAGGAGGCTGCTTCTTCGGGACGAATTTTGCCCTTTCCAAAGCTCAATTGCGTTCCGGTACCCATCAGGCGCTTAGCTTTGGAGATTGTACTCGCGGGGTGCAGGACCGCCTGGTTGCGGGCTGACTCGCCCACCAGGAGCTCGCCGTCGTCGGACATGGCAATTACGGATGGAGTCGTACGCATACCCCGATCATTCGGGACCAGGACTACATCCCTACCATCATAAAAGGCGCACGACGAGTTCGTCGTTCCCAGATCAATTCCCAGTATCATCGACATGTGCCGAATCCATCCTGCCTGACAGGGCTATCGCCAAGTCGACCTCGCCTATGGTCGTTCCCAACCGTTTCGCTATCAAATCCTCGGAAAAACCGGCCCTGTGCAATTCCAGCACCCTTTCGGAGAACGGAGCCGGCTTGGGTTCGACAGGTTTGGCCGAAAGTGAAAATCTCGGGCGTTCCGTTTCATACGCACCTGCCGGTGTGGTTTGCGACGCCTTTTGCGACTCTGTTTGCGGTGCCGGTCCGGCTGGGGTGGTTTCGGATTCCGGAAAGGTGCTTGCCCGAGCAAACGGTGAGTAACCCTGCGCGACAGTCGTTGCCGTTGACGCGGGACCGGCAGGAACCGTCATGGCCGTGGTTTCAGCAGCCGGGTTCTCGCCGTAATCCTGCCGGCCAGCCTGATTGCGGACCCGGCGTCCAATCTCGGCGTAGGCCTTTTCTTCCGAACCGCGCCGTTCGGCTTCCCTCCGCATGGTTCCCAGACGCTTGTCGGTCTCATCCAGAAGGGCGCGCAAGGACTTCATACGGTCCTCCACCAGGGTCACATCCCGGTCAGTCGCGGAATCTATTTCGGAAACCAGCTTGTCCACCTCATCCCGCATTTCTGCAAGCACGTTCCTGGCACCGGTCCTGCGTGAAAGATAAGACCTGAAATAAATAAAGGAGGCAGCCCAGAGCACCAGGCTCAAGGCCGTTGCGATAAAGGTGGCACCCATCACATCAACCGCTCAAATCCACATTCTTGCCCAAAGCCGGGTCCTTGACAACCTCGGTCTGGTCCTCTACCGGTTTTTCCCCGGTGGAGTCCACCCCTTCGCGACCCGCAAAGTCACGATTCTTCTTCCTCTCACGCCGGCTTTGCTTATCGGTTATCTTTTCCATGCCTTCCCCCGTATCGGGGGTCTCGCTGATGGATTTTACCTTTTCGTCGAGTTTTTTCTGTTCCGTCGCGCCCAGTATGGACTGCTGCAACTGGGCGCCTTCCTTCAGGCCTGATTGTTCCTTGCCTACTTTCTCCATCTGGGTGAATAGGATCTGCAGGTCAATCGGCTGAATAGCCATCGGGACCTCGTTTGATATCCTCGTCCGTCTCTTCGTACTTGGTGACACGGATCAGGTTATTCTCCAATACGAAGGTAACCGCCCTGTACTCGGTCTTGACGTCGTCCTTTATGTCGCGGATTATTATTTTGACGCCAGGATACACTTTCGCGGAAGAGGAAATCTTGCCCCTCGTCTTCAGGCTGTTCAGGTATAGCTGGACTGTCTCCACTTCCTTCCTGATCCTCGCAAGGTCCGCCACCATGAACTGCCGTTTTTCGGCCAATTCACGCAAATATGTTTCCTTGTCTTCCGGCAAGGATTTCCTTTGCTTCTTGATATTTATCAAGGTTTGCAGGTTGAGTTCCACGTCTTCCAGCTGCTTCTCGGCTACGACCTGCTGGGCAGAAAACTTTTCGAGCTTTTCCTTGCTCTTGGGATCGAAGCCGGCCTCGCAAATGGTTTCCGTCCCGCTTACGGGACTGCCAAGGATCTTTGCATTGATTTCTTCCGCTGCCCGCAAGTGACCGCCAACGATGTGGGCACGTTTGCCCTGGCAGAGGATCTTCTTGTTGGCGTCCACCTGTGAATTTATGATGCCGTCAGAAACAACAACCAAGACACCCGCTTCCACATGGGCGTTTTCGATAAAACGCGCCCAAATGGATTTGCCCGCCCGGACCATTCCGCCATTTTTTCCGGCGATACCCTGGTGCACAATGATATCGCCTTCGGCATCCAGTTCGGCCTTGCCCACCGTGCCGTGAACTTCGATATTGCCGGCAGCCTTGACGGAGAAACCATCCTCGACGTTACCCGTTATGAGGACCGTGCCCAGGAAGATGATGTTTCCGGTTCTCAGGTTGACATCGCCCTGGACCGTATATACCGGTTCGACATTCACCTTCCCGCCAACCACCACGACCTGGCCGTTCATGTCCGCCACTATGGTCATCTGATCGTCGGCAACATGGACATTCTTGCCAAGGGGCATGGGAATGTCCTTTCCGTTCTTTGCCGGCAGGACCTTTCCCGTCACCGTCTTGCCCGGGATGCCGCGTTCAGCGGGTACTTTCCTCGCAAGTGGTTGCAGCTCGACAACATTTTGGATGATGTTAAGTTCCTTGAAATCCACCTTGCCGTTCGACCCTTCCTTGAGGCGTACCTTGGTCTGGTCCAATTCAAAATTGTACTGCACATACGCATCCCGGCCGTTCACGGGTTTTGATCCTTCGGCGACGGTGACCATTTCCTTATAGGTTGGCCGGTCTGCGAAGCGACGTACGAAATCCTCGTCCACGCCGTGAACGATGCGGTTATTGCGCAGGAAACTGAAAATGGTCTCGGCAGACAGGTCGCATCCCCCGGGTCCCGGTGGTGTGGCGTACAGTTGTCCTTTCATTTCCTGGTCTGTTATATCGACTGTTACGATGGCATCATTTACCGGACTGGCCGTAAAGCTGCCTACCCTTATATATTCATTATCCGCTGCCCTGACAGCCTTGGAGACAAAATCAGTATCGATTTCCCTAACGGACCTGACAGCCAGTGCTTCCATGGCCTGCTTTTCGGAAGCCTTCCGGCCCTTGCCCAAGGGTGGAGTCACCTTCAGAAAGGCACCCTCAGGACTCAGATGGAGAAAAACATCCCCGTCCTGGTCAACTATGACCGGTGCAATTTCTATGAAGCTGTCCAGCTCCATGCTTGGTACTGCAGCTTCCAGATTTTCTGCCATCCGCTGGTAAGCCCGGATTTTCCAGTCTTTCTTGCCGGAACCCATGAATCCCTTGGCACCGCGTTCCAGAATTTCGTATTCGATTTTACGTAGGGGAATATTCAGCAACGCCGCGGCGGAAGCGACCGCCTCATCCAGGGTAATTCCCGCAGCCTCAACAGAATGTATCGACCTGTCGGCTTCGAGCCGTTCCCTCATCAATTTTTGAAGCCCGACGAAATCAACCATCGGTGCCCGGACCTACATTATACCTTTCCGGATATTCGTCAGTTTCGCCCGAAGCCTGAGTATGGCTTTGGTATGAAGCTGGGAAACACGGGATTCGGTCACCTCAAGAACTTGTCCAATCTCCTTGAGCGTAAGATCCTCATAATAATAGAGGACCAGTACTTTCTTTTCCTTTTCAGGCAACTCGTTGATGGCTTCGATGATTACCCTGCGTATCTCGTCCTTCTCGACGACCACGTCGGGATTCATGCTGGTGGGCGCTTCAATGCTCTCGCCTATGGAGACCCGGTCGCTCTCGTCACCGGAATACCATACATCGTTGAGGGACAGGACGGAGGTTCCAGAAATTTTCAGCATCGTCTTGAGGAATTCGTCCTCGCTCATTCCCATCGCATGGGCCAATTCCTGATCGCTTACGGTCCGTCCCAATTGGGCTTCCAGGGAACCTATCGTTTCCTCTATCTCCCGGGTTTTTTGCCGTACCGAACGCGGAACCCAGTCTATCGCCCGCAGTTCGTCAAAAATAGCTCCCCGGATACGCGTAACTGCGTAGGTCTTGAATTTTACATTTTTCGCGGGATCGAATTTATCGATCGCATCCAGCAACCCAAACACACCGAAGCCGACAAGATCGTCGAATTCGACATTATGCGGCATCCCCACCGCAACCTTGCCCGCGACATATTTGACCAGAGGAGCATATTGCTTGATGAAAGCCTCGCGGATGGATGGATCACGTCCGCGTTTGTATTGGTCCCAGAGTTCCTCTTCGGTCTTCTGCTCCAGGAGCGCGTTCCCCATACCCTATCCTTTCTGATCCCGTTTAAGTATCGTCTGAATGGCCATGGCCATTTCCTTAGCCTTGAAATCACCGCCAGCACCGGATCCAGCCGAACTGGAGGAACCCGATGACGAACGTTTCGAACCTTCCCCTTCCTCGACCCCGATTGGCGATACGAATGAATCAGCAAACGTATCGAGAGCCGGCAGCGCGTCCACATCCCCGATCAATTCGGGCGGTTTGGCGGGAACCTCCGCAGTGGTTCCACCGGAAGCGACGTTACCTGCAGATCCAGCCTCATTATGGCGTCCCGAACCGACAAGTCCCTTGCCAGTATAGTCATCTTCCCCTTGATGGTCCATACCTGCCCCGTCGGCTTTGTCATTCACCTGATCGGCAGCGTCCAGGAAAGGTGTGAGATCGTCTTCATCGTCGCCGACAGAAACATCAACCTGCGCGCCTGGGGCCAGTCCAGCCCTGTCCATCGTCGTTCCATCGCTGTCCTGGTCTTGATCACTGTCAGCTCCTTCCGCACCAGGCATCAATTCCGGCATGAAACTCCTGACAAGGTAGGAAGCCAGAAAAACAAGACCAAAAAAGACGACCGCGAATATCACGGCCCGGATCAGGACAATTAGAAAACCCGCGCCGCTTACAATTCCTATCAGAAGCGACAGCGTGAAAGCTACTGCAGAGGCGATTATTCCTGGTTTTAGGTCGAACACGGCTCTTCCGCTCCCCTGTCTAGACTAGGATATCAGGCTCCCCCCGTCAAGGAAGCCCGGCCTCGTCACCTTTAAAGAGTTTCCGGATCAGTTTCGCTATGCCGCCGCCTTCCTTGAAATCGGTTTTTTCCATGCGGCCCACTATATGCTGCACGCAGAGGGAGGCTTTGCACTTGGGGTCCAGCGCCATGAAGGGTTTCTGGCGGAGGACGGCCTGGGGTACCACGGGGTCGTCATAGATGAAGCCCAGGTAATCCACCTTCAGGTTGAGGAACTGGCCCGCGATATTGATCATCCTATCCGCAACCCGTTTGGCCTCGTGGACCGTCTTGACCCGGTTGACTACCAGCTTGAGACCCATATTCAGGTTGTCAATTTCGGTGGCGATGATCTTGATTATGCCGTAGGCATCGGTGATGGCCGTGGGTTCGGGGGTGGTCACGATAACCGCGTCGTCCGCAGCTGCCACGAAATCCAGGACATTGCTGGACACACCGGCGCTCGTATCGATGATGACTATATCCGCAGAGGAGAGCGTGTTCAGCTCCTCGATAAAATTCTGCCGTTCCTCGTCCCCAAGATTGGCAATCTTGGAAAAACCGGAGGCTCCGGCTACGATCTGTATGCCGTAATCGGTGTCCAGAATGATTTCCCGCATGGTTTTTTGTTTGCGGATAACGTGGTATAGATTGAATTTGGGAATCATGTTGAGCATGACGTTCACGTTGGCCAATCCCAGATCGGCATCCATGACGATCACTTTCTTTCCGATCCGGGCGTAGGCGATGGCCATATTTATGGAAACGTTGGTCTTTCCTACCCCGCCCTTCCCGCTGGCCACCGTAATTATCCTGGTCTTCTTGGTGCCGGGAGGAGTTGCCGCGGTGGTTTTCCCCTTCATAAGTTCACGTAGTTGCTCGGCCTGGTCTTCCATTTTCATCTCCACTGGAATTTTACGGATGGATCTTGGGGAAAGCGCTCGTCGACGCGGCGCCTGTCGATGCGGAAACCTTCCAGGTTCATCAGGAATCGGCTGACGGAGGCCCTGGAAATATCCTGGGGCACCCGCTGACCTTCGGTTATATAGGATACGGTCTTGTTCTTCTCCGCCAGGGCGCTCACGACGTTGCCGACACGGATGGTCTCGTCCAATTTGGTCACCACCACAGAACGGTAGTTGAAAGGCTCGAATTGCTGGAGGGTCTCGCGCATATCGCTGGCCTTGGTGGTGGCCGAGATCGCCAAGTGTACGTCCGCGCTGCTTCCACAGGCAGAAAGCAATTCCTTCATTTCCGCCAGTTTCATATAGTCCCGGGGACTTTTTCCAATGGTATCCACGAGGATCAGGTCCACGTCCTGGGAATACATGGCGATGGTCTTGCGCAGGTCGTCGAAGGTTTCGACGCAGGATACCGGAATTCCCATTATATTGCCGTAGGTTTCTATCTGCTGCCGCGCGGCGATACGGTAATTGTCGATGGTGATCATCCGTACAGAGATGGGTCTGGAACCCGCTCCGCCTATGCCGTACGCGGCGGCCAGCTTGGCGATGGTGGTGGTCTTGCCCACTCCGGTGGGTCCTACCAGTACCATGACCCGCGGACGCGCCTGGAAGCCCTCATCCTTGTATAGTTTGACGCTCTCGCCTATCCATTCTACCACCATGCTTTGGACGGAATCGAAATCATCCAGGGCTTCAAGGGAGAATTCCTTCTTCAGCCGCTCCGTGATGGTGCGGGAAAAGGTGGCGGAAAAATCGTTCAGCGACAACAATTCATTGATACGCATGATCGTTGGATGCTCGTCGCTCCTGTTGGCCGACGATGCGGTGGCATCCATTTTTTCCTTGATGGTCCGCACTTCATTCAGGACCAATTGGAGCGTCTGTTCGCCCTTGAGGTTGGAGATGAATTTCTTTTTTTCTTCCTCCAGATCCATCGTTTTCTTGGCATTCCTGAGCAACTCGTTTGACGGCTTGGATTGATCCGTCACTGAGTTGCTCCCGGATGCCCCTCCGGACGAGCCCCCTGACGCCCCGCCGATTACACCTGACATCTCCACGCCTTCCCTGGCAAAGAATCCCAAGACCCCACCCATGCGGATGGAACGCTGCATGAGGACCCTCGCGCTGTCACCGTAGCGGGTTCTTATTTTTCTGAGGCATTCAGCATGGCTCGGTGCCTGTTCGGTGAAATATTCCATTTTCTATAGCCCTATCCTTCTATCCTGATTTCGCCTACCGCCTCGACCGCCGCATCCGAAACGATTTCCGGCACGGAAAGGACCACCAAATCCGGAAGCTCACGTTCTGTACTCGATTTCACCAAGGGCCGGGCCGCTTCCGAACAGAGGATCACGGGAATGAGGCCCCGCTCCTGGACGGCGGCGACAGAGCGGGACAAGGCCTTTATCCATGACCTTTGCAGGCTTGGTTCGAGGGCTGCGACGACTCCACCTGCGGTATCTACCCGGCTTTCCACTAATTTCTGTTCCAGGGCCTGTTCTATGGTAAGCACGTGGAGGACTTTATCCTCGTCCGCGTATTGCAAACAAATCTGCCGTCCCAGTGCCTGTCTGGCCTTTTCGGCCAAAAAGAGCGGTTCCTTTGCGATGGGGGCATAATCCGCCAGTGCTTCCAGGATGGCAACCATATTGCGTATGGAGACCTGTTCGCGCAACAGGGCCTGTAAGGATTTCTGTATTTCTCCCACGGAAAGCAATTTCTGGGTCTCTTCAACCACTGTGGGATACTCTTTTTTAAGCGTATCCATGATTGCCTGCGTTTCCTGACGTCCCAGGATTTCTGCCGCGTGCCGTTTTATGATTTCTGTCAGGTGGGTGGCGATGATCGAGGGCGGATCCACCACGGTGTAGCCCGCGCGTTCCGCCTGTTCCCTCTTATCCTCGCTTATCCATAGGGCGGGCAGGCCGAAAGCAGGGTCCTTGGTCTTCTCGCCGGGAAGATCTTCCTTTACGCCGCCGGGATTGATGCACAGGAAATAACCCATGCGGATCTTTCCCTTGCCAACGTCCACGCCCTTTATCTTGAAGCAATATTCGGAAGGTTCCAGGCGCATATTGTCGATGATCCGGATGCGCGGAACCACCAGTCCCAGATCCAGCGCCGATTCCCGCCGTATCCGCGTTACCCGTTCCAGAAGTTCCGCACCCTTGTCACGATCCACCAGGGGGATGAGTCCGTACCCCAATTCCAGCGAAAGCGGGTCCAGGGGCACTACCGGCGACATCTCCGAAGGGGTTTCCTGGGCTTTTTTTGCCTGGGCATCCTTTCGCTTGTCATCCTCGACGGCGTGCAGTTCCTTCACACCCAGACGGTACGCCATGTACCCCAGCAACAAGGCCAAAGGTATGAGCACGTACCAGGGGAAGCCGGGCAGGATAGACAGAATACCCAGGACTGCTGCCGCTATCCAGTAGATACGGGCATTCTTGGAGAATTGACCGGTGACATCCGACCCGAAGGTTCCGTCCGATATGGAGCGGGTGACGATAATGCCGGTTGCGGTGGAAACAAGCAGCGAGGGAAACTGGGAGAGCAAGCCGTCGCCTATGGTAAAGGCCGTGTAGGTGGCCAAGGCTGTCAGGGCCGGTTCACCGTGCAGGGCCATGCCGATGATGAATCCGCCAAGCAGGTTGATTACGGTGATGAAAATGCCAACCTTCACGTTGCCGGAGACGAATTTACTCGCACCATCCATGGCACCGTAAAAATCGACTTCCTTTTGGAGCTGATTTTTCCGTTTGAGAGCTTCCTCTTCGGTGATGGAGCCTGAATTGTATTCGGCCTCGATGGCCATCTGTTTACCGGGCAAGGCATCCAAGGTGAATCGGGCAGCCACTTCGGCAACGCGGGTAGCGCCTTTCGTAATCACTATCGCCTGGACGGCGATTATGACGATGAAAATGACAAAACCGATGACAAGCCCCTCGGTACCACCTGTTCCCACGACGAAAGAGGCAAAGGCCTTGATCATGCGACCGTCGAACTTTATGCCCTGCGCCAGGATCAGCCTGGTCGACGACACATTCAGGGCCAGCCCGAACACGGTAGAAACAAGAAGGACGGTGGGAAATACGCTGAATTCGGTAGGCTTCTTCGTATACAGGACTATCAGCAGGATGAGCAGCGCCAGAATCAGGTTAAAAGCCATAAGCACGTCAAGCAGGATGGTCGGGAGGGGTACGATGAGCATGAGTACGACCGCCACCACCCCGAGAGCGACAAAGAGATCGCTACGCTCGGTGAGGAAGCTGTCTTTCAGGATACGCCGTACATCTGACATCGCTTATCGCCGCCTTATTCGCCCGACGCGAGGCCGCGGCCCCGGGCTTCGTTGATCTTGTTGACCTTGGCCAGCACGACCGCGATCAACTGGTAGAACTGTTCGGGTATTATGTCCCCTATTTCGGTTTCCGCAAATAGGGCCCGCGCCAAAGGGCGATTTTCCACGACGGGAACGCCCGAGTCTTCCGCAATTTTCCTTATGCGCAGGGCAACCTCGTCGGCACCCTTCGCCGTTACCATGGGTGCTGGCATGGATCCCCGGTCCCATTCCAGGGCTACCGCAAAGTGGGTAGGGTTGGTGATGACCACATCGGCCTTGGGGACATTGGCCGCCATGTTTCTGGATAGCAACTCCCGCATCCGTTGCTTCAGGCGGCTTTTGACCAGGGGATCCCCTTCGTACATCTTCCGCTCTTCCTTCACTTCCTGCTTGGTCATTTTCAGTGATTCCTTGTACTGGCGCCGCTGGAAGATGATGTCGGGAACAGAAAGCACCAGGAGCATCAAGGCGGCAAAAATGATGAGCCGCATCGCGAGGGTAGCTATGAGGCTTATGCTCAGCCAGAAAGGAGTGGCCTGCATGACCGTAAGGCGGGGCAGTTCCGACTGGATGACGAAAAAAGCCACAAAGCCAATGATCATGATCTTGATTATGGACTTCGTCAGGTTGAAAAGGGCTTCGCCGGAAAAGAGGGTGCGTTTGAAATATTGGCCGAAACGGGGCAGGATCTTGGAAAAATTCGGCGTCAGGGGTTTGGTTGTGAACAGGAACCCGGTCTGGACTACATTGGCGAAGATGGCCGCGAAGACGGCCACAAGACCGATGGGCAGTACCAGGCGTGTATAAAAGGAAAGGAAGGCGCTCATGATAAGCCCATCTTTGGTGGGATCCAGTTCGGTTGAGCGCTCAAGATAGAAACGGACCATCTCCATCATGGTACGCAACATGGAGGGACCCAAAAAGGAGATGGCGATGGCTGGCAATAAAAGCACCAGGGCGCCGACCAGCTCCTGGCTCTTGGCTACACGCCCCTCCTCGCGGGCTTTCCGTATCTTGTACTCGCTCGGGTCCTCGGTACGACCTTCGTCCTCGGCGGCGAACCATTGCAGGTCTATATCGAAGGGGGTTTGGGTATCCTCAGGATTGAAAATCATGTCCCGCCCCCGGTTCCTGCAAAGAAAGTCTCAAGCGCCATAAAACCGCTATCGATTACCCTGCTGAAGGCCTCGATCATGAAGGGCATCGAAACCAGGATGAGGGCGAACGCGACGGTGATGGAGATGGGAAAGCCTTCGGTAAGCAGGTTCATCTGGGGCGCAGCCTTGGAAAGTAGGCCCATGGAAACGGAAACGATGAAGAGGGTGCCCAGAATCGGCATCGAAATGATCATGGCATCCAAAAAGAGGCGGGAAAGACCCAGGAACAGGAGTTCAAGAAAGTCCCCGCGGGCGCTTACAAGAGAAAGGGCGCTGATGGATTCCAGGGAGCGCATGAAACCGCTCAGGAACAGACGCCGGAACCCGCCGGTGGTCAGGAATACGAGCATGGCCACCAGGTTCAGGTACTGGCCCATAAGCGGATTTTCGATCTGGGCCAGGGGATCGTAGACTTCCGAGGCTCCAAAACCCATCTGCAGCGAAAAGAACTGGCCGGCGGTGCTGAACGCGGCATACACGATGGTAAGGTAGAACCCGATTACTATGCCTATCAAGGCTTCACCTGCGACCAACAGCGCATAATCCAGGCTGAAGGGGGGCACGGCCCAGGCAGCTACCGGAGCGGCAGGATACGCGATGAATGCGGCGAAAAAAGCCAGCGCGACCTTTGCTACCTGGGGGATCGCGTCGGATGATAGCAGGGGAGCGGATTCCACCATGGCCAACGCGCGTGCTGCGACGAGAAGGAACAAGGGCGCATTGGCGACAATTTCCGCTAGCATGCTCCCTTACCCCGCCATATCCGGAATAAGCATGAAAATCTGTATCGTATAGTCCCGTAACGAGGCGAACATCCAGCCGCCCAGCAAGGAGAGCATCAACAGGATGGCTACAATCTTTGGCACGAAGGTCAGGGTTTGTTCCTGAATGGACGTGGTGGCCTGGAAAATCGAGACGATCAGGCCCACCACCAGCGCAGTCATCAGCAGGGGGGCTGCCATAATCAGGGTTTGGAAGATTGCGCCCCTCATGAGGCTGACGACTTCTCCAATGCTCATGGGCCGTCTCCTATACCACGAAGGATTTCATCAATTGTTGGGTCATCAAACCCCAGCCATCCACCAGGATGAACAGGATGAGCTTGAAGGGCATTGAAATCATGACCGGAGGCAACATGATCATACCCATGGACATCAGGGCACTGGCCACGACCATATCGATGACTATGAAGGGAATATACAGGAGTATGCCTATCTTGAAGGCCACCGTCAGTTCGTTGAGTATGAAAGACGGAATGAGGACGTAGGTGGGAACATCAGCCAGGGTTTCCGGTTTGGGCAGGCCCCGCATGGACATGAACAGGCGGATATTGTCCGGTCTGGTGCGCATCTGGTTATACATGAACAGGCGCATCGGCCGCTCCGCCTCGCGGTACGCTTCCTCCACGCCTATGGTGCCTTCGGACAGGGGTTTGAAGGAGGTGTTGTACATATCCTCAAACGTTGGCCACATGACGAAGAGGGTCATGAACAGGGCGATACCCATAAGGACCTGGTTTGGCGGAACCTGTTGCAGCGACAATGCACGCTTTATGAAGTCCAGAACTATGGATATGCGCAGAAAGCTCGTCATGATGATAAAAATACTTGGAGCCAGTGAAAGGACGGTAAGCAACAACAATAACTGAAGCGAAAAGGCAACTTCCTGACCACCCTGGGGTTGCCGTACGTTGAAATTGATGAAGGGGATTACCGGGTTCGCGGGAGGAGTGGGAACCCTTGTGGTGCCCTGGGTTGCCCTTCCGGGAAAATTCTGTCCTTGTGCAGGAGTTTGGGCAGGCACTGGGGTAAGGTTGATTACCAGAAATATACATGCCAGAATAAAAATAGAGAATGATTTTCGCATGTCCCCCCCCAATATCAGCCGTTACAGTCGTCTGCCGTTCCCGGCGGCAGCCAACCTTTTTCTACAGTTTATTCAATCGTTCCCTTTTCTTGCGTATCGAATCAAGGGACACATTCGGAGGCAGTTCTCCTGCCGTACCGAAGCGGCGCATCAAAGCCTTGAAATCCAAGGCCCTGGGAAGCGACGCATTTGCCTGACGCCGGGAATCTTCCAGCAACATGGCATCCACCGTTTCCTGGTCCTCCAGTTCGGAGATGAGGCGTATTCCGCCATCGCTGGCTCCCACGAGCCAGGCCTTGCCACCCAAGGCGACTACATGGACAAAACGGTTGGACCCCAAATGTGCGCTGGAAAGAACCTTGAGGAACTGGTCCTTGGTCGAAGGAGGACGGGCAATCTTTTTAAGCAGGAATACGACTCCATAGATCGCCGCTGCCACTAGAATAAGGGCAATCACCGTACGCACGATGGCTCCCAAGGAGGATGGCGAGGCTGTTGCTGTATTTGTTGCGGGCGTTGCGGCAATATCCAGGGCAAGGTCGTTTTCGTTGACAATCATTCCCGCGGGAACTTGGCTCGTCAACGCAGGGGCTTGTCCTCCGTTGGCTCCGCCGCCGGTCGATCCCGCTCCCTGTGCGAATATGTTCAGGACTGTAGTAGCCATCATGATGGCAACTACAGTGGCGCGAATGGAAATCAGTTTGTCCCCTCCCGTTGAGCGACTCCCTTATCCTAGCCCATATCCGACATTCTTTCCATAGGAGAAACGATTTCAGTGACGCGAACTCCGAAATTTTCATCGATGACGACGACTTCGCCCTTCGCTATCAACTTATGGTTTACCAGAATGTCGACCGGCTCTCCGGCCAGCTTGTCCAATTCTATAATCGTTCCCTCACCCATGCCAAGAATTTCTTTAATGAGTTTTTTGGTCCGGCCCAGTTCTACGGTCATCTCCATGTAGACGTCCATGATGAGACCGATATTGCCGTGTTCCGACTGGGCGTTCTGGGGAATCAGGTTGGGAAATTGTATGGATTGGACGTTGGAAGGGGCTTGTCCCATCATGGATTGTCCCATGCCGTAGCCTCCACCCTGGTTGCCCATCATTTGCTGCCCGCCAAAACCCCCGCCCATCATCTGCTGCCCGCCAAAGCCCCCACCACCCATTCCGGCGAATTGGGGCATTTGTTGTTGTTGCATTTGTTGTTGCTGCTGCTGTCCGCCACCAAAGGAACCCTGCATGGACGGAAAGGCGTTTCCACCCTGCTGCCCGCCCATTCCCATGGATCCCATGCCCATGGACCCCAGGTCCATCATGGGATCCGCATCCTTCCCACCGCCAAGGGCCCTTGATATATCCCTTGCAGCGCTGGCTCCGAAGATTTCCCAGAGTGGGGTGGTATTTCCATCACCCATGTCCACCTGGTAGGTGGCACGCATGAAGTCTCCCGAAGGCAGGGAAATTATGTTTTTTGATTGGAAAACTGCTTCCGGAGGAAGGGATGCGATATTCTTGTTCCCCGTCTTATCCGTCAGCGCGGTGATCTGGGTACCGGTCAGCTGGGAAACAACCTCGCCTATTACGGACATGGCCATCTCGTCCAGCTCGATATTCTCTTCCTTGTTCATCAGGCTGGCTATGCGCTGCGCAGTCTCCTGGGACATGAGAAAGGAGTGCTCGCCCGAAAACCCGGAGGAGAAATCCGCCTTGACAGCCACCACCATATCGGGAAGACGCTGAAGAAAGGCGTCCCTGGCCACTCCTTCCACTTGTGGGGCCTGAAGCGAAACCGAGGCCCCCGTCATCATCGATAGATTCGATGACTGGGCCGAAACGGTACCCGAAAGAAAATCCTGGAGAGCCTTGCGGTCCCCATCCGGCAGGGAAGAAGACGGCGCTGCAGGAGCGCCCATTCCCGTCGAATCGACTCCCGCGAGAAGGGCGTCTATCTCGTCCTGCGAAAGAGCGCCGTCGCTCATAAGCTCTCCTCTCCTTCGGACGCGAGCTCCTCGAATTCATCCTGTTCGAGCTCGGCCATTTTTTTGACGATTTGTACCGCGATTTTTTTGCCGATCACGCCGGGTCGGCACATGAACTTTTTCTTGTTTCCTATATTCAGCGTCATGGCATCGCCGACGCGTACATTATACAGGCGCACCACATCGCCGGTACGAAGGGAAAGCACATCCCTTACGGGCAGCTGTATCTTGCCTATCTCGGCGACGACATTTACTTCGACATTGGAAAGTTTTTCCTTGAGTATGTTCAGGTTTTCCGTAGTGGTGCCCCTGCGTACCGAGGAATACCAGTATTGGGCGGAAAGCTTCGAGATTATTGGCTCGATGGTAAGGTAGGGTATGCAGAAGTTCATCATGCCCTCCACCTCGCCCACCTTGGTTTCCAGCGTTACCAGTACGACCATTTCGGTGGGAGGCACTATCTGTGCGAACTGGGGGTTGGTATCAATCTGTCCCAGCCGTGGCCTAAGATCGATAACCTGGGCCCAGGCTTCGCGCATGTTGCCCAAAATACGTACGATGATGCCTTCCATGACCGACTGTTCGATATCAGTCAATTCATGCTGGGCCTTGGTGCCCTCTCCGGATCCACCGAAAAGACGGTCGATGATGGAAAAAGTGACGGCCGGATCTATTTCCAGGATTGCGTTGCCCTTAAGCGGGTCCATATTAATGATGGCCAAGGTAGTCGGGGTGGGAATGGACCGGATGAATTCCTCATAGGTAAGCTGATCTACCGAAGCGACGTGTACGTGGACCATGCTGCGAAGGTTGGCGGAGAGCGAGGTGGTGGTGAGCCGGGCGAAGGTTTCGTGCATGATCGAAACCGTGCGGATTTGTTCCTTGGAGAACTTGTCCGGTCGCTTGAAGTCATAGATCTTGATCTTTCTGGTATCCGCGGCGGGACGGAAATCTTCCGGTTCCGCGTCACCTGCGTTGATTGCAGTGAGAAGTTGATCTATTTCTTCCTGCGATAATACTTCGGTCATGGCCCCTTCCCTTCCGGCCTACATCTCGACTACGTCGAGTTGCTGGAAGAGTATCTCCCGAATTCTGGCGTCAATCAACAGACGCTCGTTGAGCATGGTTTTTATTTCAAGTTTAAGCTGGCTCTCATTTTCCGGTTTGAGTTCCGCAGCGGTTTTAAGACTGAAAAAAGTACGGACAAAATCCTTCAGCTCGTACAGGCGGTTGGTCAGCTCGTTCTGGGCTACCTTGCTGTCCAAATCGTAACCCAACAGGACGTTCACCACCACCGAATACGGTGTAGGATCCTTCGTGCGGGTCCGGATCACTCCAATGGCAGTAAACCAGGAAAGCTGGGGTCGCTTGGGTTGATATGCTTCGGTAACGGAAACGACGGTTTGGGATGCTCCGGAACCGCTTAGCAGGCGGTAGGTAATTACGGAAACGGTAACGATGAATACGAGGGCGCCCAAACCGATGGCTGCGAATTTGAGCAGATTGGGAAGCAATGCGACCAAGCCGGAAGCTTTTTTGGAGGGCGCATCGGTTCCAACGGGTTCGGAGCCTTCAAGATCCAGGTCGTCAGGATTGTCAGCCATACCGTATCTCCTCCGAATCAACGCTATAGTACACGAAAATGTCGCCCGATGCAAACAGGGACTGGAAAATCACAGATGCCCCTCGTCGAGTATGATTATATCCACCCTACGGTTGTACGCCCTGCCTTCGGGCGTGTCGTTGGCGGCTATGGGTACTGTATCGGCGAAACCCGCCACCTGAAAACGCTTTTCATCCACACCCAGGTCCGCAAGATAATGAAGTATGTTGATGGACCTCGCGGCGGATAATTCCCAATTCGATTCCCAAGGTCCCCTGGGGTCGACTCCTTCCGCATCCGTATGACCTTCGATGCGGAATTTACGTCCAGCCACATCATCGGAGGTAAGCAAACCGCCCAGGCGCAACAGGATATCCCGGGTTTCCTCAATGTTCACCTGTGCGCTGGCAGGTCCGAAAAAGGCATCCGATGCCAGACTGATGACAAGCCCCCTTTCATCGGAGCTTATACGCACCTTATTGGATTTAACTTCGGGTGAGAACAGGCTTGTGGCCTTTTTTTTGGCTGTAGACATGGATCGGCCCCGTTCCATGGAAGGCAGGGCCATGATGGTGTTTCCCAAATCCGCATTCCGTCCCGCAGTGAGGGTGGAACCGCCCTCGCTGGCACCCATACCAATATTGTTCAGGGAAGATATCATCTGCTGGAGCTGGACCTCGTCAACTTCGGATACGTTGAACAGGGCGGCAAAAAAGCACAACAGCAGGGTAACCATGTCCGAATAGGTAACCATCCACTCCGGCGCACCGGCCGGACATTCGCACTTCTTCTCCTTGGCCATGGCATCAATCCTTCAAGATTTCGGCTTCGACAGCCTTGCGGTCTCTTGGTGTCAGGAAAGAAAGCAGCTTGAGGGCCAGGATGCGGGGATTATCACCAGCCTGGATGGAAAGCACGCCCTCAATTATCAATTCCTTAACCTTCGCTTCCGTCGCGTCCTGGGATTTGAGCTTGCCGCACACAGGAATCAGGATGACGTTCGCCATGATGGCGCCATAAAAGGTGGTAATGAGTGCGACTGCCATGTTCGGACCTATCTGGCTCTTGTCTTCAAGGTTTTTCATCATCGCTATAAGGCCTGATACGGTTCCCAACATACCCATACCGGGGGCTAATTTGGACCATGCGTCAACGATGTTTATTTTTGCGGCGTGTCTGGTCTGCATCTGGTTAAGCTCGGTATCCATGAGTGTACGGATTATTTCAGCGTCCGTGCCGTCGACAACCAGTCGCAGGCCTTTTTTCATGAATTCGTCGTCCAGATCTTCCAATTCCTCCTCAAGTGCCAGCAAGCCTTCCCGGCGGGCCTTGTCGGAAAAGGACATGAGCTTCGTGATGATTGCCTGCTCGCCAAATTTGGGAATATTGAAAGCCAGGCCGATGACATTGAAAACGCCCAAGGCTTCGGACATGCTCACCTGGACAAAAAGCACAAGATATGACCCGATGATGGTCATGAAAATGGATGGAACGTCAAAGTAGGTGAGCATCGATCCACCCGACGAGAGGATGGACATGACGATCATGGCAAATGCGCCGACTAAACCGATTATGGTCGCTAAATCCATTGAACCTACTCCTCGTTCTTGAAGCCGCCAATGCGGCCCCTATATTCGATTATGCGTTCCAGAACGAGCTCCGGTTTTTCGCAAACGACGACCCGCTTGCCGGACAGCATGAGAAGGGTTGTATCGGGGAGTGCTTCCATGGATTCGATCTGGTGAGGATTTATGAAATATTCACTTCCGTCCAGCCTGGTGACGATAATCATGCCGCCCTCTCACAAGGACCTGACCCGGTAATCATCCCCGAATCAGGTCCTTACTTCATATCATATTAACGCTTGAGCGTTAAGAGCTCCTGAAGCATCTGGTCCGAGGTCTGTATGGTCTTGGAATTTGCCTGGAAACCACGCTGGGTCACAATCATGTCGGTGAATTGTTCGGCAAGGTCCACATTGGACATTTCCAGAGCTCCGGCAATGAGTTTGCCCTTGCCGGAAACACCCGACGGACTGACATTGGCGAGTCCCGAGTTGTTCGATACGGTGAAGGTATTCTCGCCTGCCTTCTCAAGGCCGCCGGGGTTCGTGAAGCTGGCCATGGCGACCTGCCCAAGGAGCCGGTTGGTCCCGTTCGAGTATACGCCGGTGATGACGCCGGACTGGTCGATCTTGAAATTCTCGAGATAGCCCATGGGATAGCCATTCTGCATGAAGGCCTTGGTGGAGCTTTTTTCCGCAAATTGGGTAACAGTGTTCACGACGCTGCCAATCCTGCCCAGATTGATGGAGAATTCCTGACGCTCCGCAGCCCCGCCTTCTCCGGGAGTGGCTCCAAGCACATCGAAGGCCACGCGGACGGCCACATCACCCTCGATGGCGGAAAGGTTACCCGCCGCATCGCTTACACCCTGCAAGGTGCCCAGGTTGGAGAAATTGATGGTAAACGCGTTTCCGGCACCGGCCGCCGGAGCATCCTCGCCCCCGACAACGACAGCGGCATTGGTGGGAATCGCACTTTCAGGATCCACCACTACATTAGCCTGCCAGCTATTGGTTGTACCCTGGGTTCGGGTGAAATCGACCCGGAGGGTGTGTTCCTGCCCGAAAGAATCGTAAATCTTGAAATCAGTCCCCCAGGTACCATCAAGACGGGCCTGTTGGCCGGCACCCTCGGCTATTTCCGGAGTACGCTTGTCCAGATTGCATGCAAAATTCACGGATTGGGTGGCTTTTGCCGGGTCTTTTGATCCTACGGGAACGATCAGATCTTCCACGTCCCGGGCAGTATCGATACGCGTGTTGCCTTCGACGGTGCGGGCGGCCCACCCCTGTACGCGCAGGCCATTCGCCGGGTTAACGAGGGTGCCCTCGTTGTCCAGGCCGAAAGCACCTGCCCGGGTAAAAAAGGATTTCTCACCGTTCTTGAGCATGAAAAAGCCTGAACCCTGGATGGCAAGGTCGGTGCCCACGCCGGTGGTCTGCAGGGAACCCTGGGTATGGATCGTATCAATGGAAGCGATGGACATGCCCAAACCGACTTCCTTGGGGTTCACTCCGCCCACCTCATCGGTGGGACGGGCCGATCCGGACATCTGTTGGTACAGCAAGTCCTGAAAATTCACCCTTCCCTTCTTGAAACCCGTCGTGTTCACGTTGGCAATGTTATTGCCTACTACGTCCATTCGGACCTGGTGGTTCTGGAGTCCGGCCACGCCGGAAAACAATGATCGCATCATATCGGGCTACTCCTTGACGAGTCCTTATTCCTCATAAACCGTGGAAACCTGATCCCACGCATAATATTGTCCGTTCACCATGACCTGGGGTACCGCGCCGCGGGTTATGGCTGTCACGACTCCGGTCACACCGGTCTCGCCTTCGGTCAGGTCAACCCGTTTTCCCAAGGCTGCTGTCGCTTCGCCGCCTGCCAGCATGCCAGCCAGTTTCGAAAAATCCTGGGCCATGTTCGTCATCTGTTCAAGACTCGAGAATTGGGCCATCTGGGAAATGAATTCCTTATCCTCCATGGGCGCTGTGGGGTCCTGATGCGTCAGCTGGGTGATCAGGATCTTGATGAAATCGTCCTTGCCCAGTTGTTGCGAGGGCTTCTTGCCCTGTTCGATGGCCGCATTGAAGGAATCCACCTGCATGCGAAGTTTGGCCTGATCCTGCGAATTCATGACGGAGCTCAGATCCATATACGATTCCTCCTAGGCCAACATATCGACCAGCGCATTTACGCGCGTTCCTGCGTTTACGAACCCGGCGTTTTCTTCCCGGGCCACGGCAGCATCGTAGCCGCCCGCTACCGTCCGCTCCGAATAGAAGGGTTTCATCCCTTCGGCTCCGTCACGGTGCCCTGCACCCGATCCCGAACCGGAATCTCCCGAAGCCAGGGATAATTCCAGGCTCGCACCGTCAAAACCGCCGTCCCTGAACGCCTGTTCGAGGGACGCAAGTTCCTTTTCAAAAGCCTGCAGGGCTTCCTCGCTCTCGACGATGATGTGCCCCGCTATTCTGTTGTCGGCCAGCTCGAGACTTATCTTTACCGCTCCCAGCGCTTCGGGCTTGAGCGAGAGGCGGATTAACCCGTCTCCGCCGTCCTTTAGTACCACCGAAGCCCTTTTGACAATGTCGCTGTTATAGTTTTCCCTCAACTCGCGGGCCAGCGAATCGGCGAAACTTCCAGTGGAGGCTTTCGCGCCTTGGCTGGTACGGGCATCTTCGCCGCCCGTCTCGCCACCCTTCCCGTGCAGGCGTACCACCAATTCGGCAGCATCGCCTCCATCCTTGGGCGTAGCGGAACCTTCGCCGGCGCCTTTCATGCCCGAAACCGCCTGGGTCTTGTCGGACAGGGCCAAAGTGGAACTACGCTGGTCGTACACTTCCAGGTCGATCCGTTCCTTGCGCTTGTCTTTTTTTTTGGGATCGCTTCCCTCGACCCGGGAATTCTCTTCCCCGGTCTCGTTTTTTACGCCCGTTGACTTCCGTACCATTGTTGCCGAAGCCTGGAAAGCGGAGCCACCAAGAAGCATGGCGCTTTCGGCCGAAGCATCACCTGCGGAACGCGTGGCTTCCCCGTCGATCCGGCTGCCGTTTTTTTTGCGGTCCGAACCCTTCATGGCCGTCCCGGAGGCTTCCGTTCCGCCCTCGTTTTCTTGGGCTTCCCTGCCTACCCTGAGCCCATCCTGAAACGCAAGCACCTTGCGGGCTTCGGCATCTGTGGGACGCAATGTGCCGCCGGCAATATTTTTGCCCGCATCATCCTTGTTGGAGACTGGGCTGGGGTTTTCGCCTTCCTGGGGCGATTTTTTTGAACGAGTGGCCAAAGAAGCTTTTTTCACTTCCGCGTCCCGTTTATTCTCATCCAATGACTGGACACCCAAGTTTCCGTCCGGAACTGGTGCCTTTGCTCCTAAAACGGTACCGGGCTTCACGAAAGCGGCTTCAGTACCGGAATTCGGGCCGCCAGCCGCCAGGGTTCGGTTACGCTTCACCACGGCACCCTCCGATGAGGGATCCCCGGTTATGGATTTGGCGGATTCCAGAACGGCGCGGGCCTGCCTTAATATGGCTCCGAAGGCGGACGAAGCATTCTTTCCTTTCCCACCCTTACGGATCTGGAATGGAGAATCGTTTCCGGTTATGGAACCGGGAGGA
>CAXNJE010000035.1:0-24413 GCA_964202565.1 Breznakiellaceae bacterium
ACCGGACCCTCCGGACACGGCAGTCCCGCCGCCGCCGGTATC
Source organism: Breznakiellaceae bacterium (assembly GCA_964202565.1). Taxonomy (GTDB): domain Bacteria; phylum Spirochaetota; class Spirochaetia; order Treponematales; family Breznakiellaceae; genus SZUA-426. Next base: position 43 of record CAXNJE010000035.1, read on the forward strand.
GCTTTCGCCCTGAAACGGGCCGGAGCCGACGGAGTGACAGTATTCATTCTGGAGGGCGAGGGAGGCCTGACCCCAGGCGCCACCCACGAGACGGCCAACTCTGCGTACGGATTGGCCCTGGACAATCTTCACTTCCTTGTGGACTGGAACGACTTCGGCATAGACGACCATAAAGCCAGCGAAGTCGTGTACGGCGGACCCGAAGAGTGGTTCGGGTCCCACGGCTGGAAAGTCTTCGGGGCGGAAAACGGCAGTGACTGGGTGCAGGTGAACAAAGCGCTCTGGGAAATGGCCCTTTCCGAAAACCCGGACCGGGTACCCAGCGTAACCTGGGTGAGGACCCGCAAGGGCAGGGAGTACCTGAAATACGACAATGCCTCCCACGGGGCCCCCCATGCGATGGACAGCGACCTGTACTGGAAAACGAAACAAGGCTTTGCCGACAAGTACGGAGCTGCTTTTGCCAATTTTGGCGGAGCGGCCCCGGCAAGCAAGGAGGGGATCGCCGCCGAGTTCAAGGCGAACCTAAAAGCCGTTGTGGATGTCATCCGCAAGGACCAGGGCCTGGTCGATTATCTGGCCGACCGGCTGGTGGAGATCGGGGACAGCGTTCCCGACAAGATAGCAGGTTTCAGGCTTGCCCAGGGGAGCAATCCCTTCGCCGATCAGCGGCTCTACGACTATGAGAAGTATCCAGGGGATCTCTACGCCGCGCCCGGCGCGAAGCTGGCCAACAGGAACGCCCTTGCCCAATGGGGAGCCTGGGTGAATGCCTTTGGAGCGAAGGAGTATGGAAGGCCGTTATTTTTGGCGTGTTCCGCCGACCTGGCCGGCTCGACCAATATCAATGGCTTCGCCGCCGGGTACGGAGCTTTCAAGGGCTATGGTTGGTATGAACGGGTAGGTACTGCGGAAGGCGTACTGTTGCCCCAGGAGATAACGGAATTCGCGAATATGGGAATCCTGGCCGGGGCAGCTTCGGTCAATTTCGCACCGGATCCTGAAGGGGCCTTCGATGGTTTCTGGGGAGCCACATCCACCTACGGATCCTTCTCCTATCTGAAGTATGGCCCGATGCGCCTGTTCAGCCAGCTCGTCCAGGATTGCGAGCTGAAGATGGGCAAGGTGATCTGGGTGGTCGGCCACTCGGGTCCCGAGACGGCGGACGATTCACGAACCCACTTCGGAATCTTCTCACCGGCGGTAACCCAACTCTTCCCTGATGGCCACGCGATAAACCTTCACCCCTGGGAGTACAACGAAGTTCCCGTGCTACTCGCCGCGGCGCTGAAAACGGAGGTGCCGATCATCGCCCTTCACCTTACCCGGCCGGCCATCGATATTCCGGACAGGAAGGCTCTCGGCATGCCTTCCCATTTCGAGGCGGCAAAAGGCGCCTACCTTGTCCGGGACTACAAGCCGGGCAAGGGGAAGGATGGTACGGTGATCGTGCAGGGAACCAGCGCGATGGCCGGCATCGTGGAGCTACTGCCAAGGATGGAGTCGGAGGGGCTGAACGTAAAAATCGTGTATGCCGCGAGCGCGGAGCTTTTCCAAAGGCAGCCGGAGAGCTACAGGGACGCCGTGCTGACACCCAGCGACAGGGCGAATTCCATGATCGTCACCACCGCCGGCCGTATGACCATGCACCACTGGTTGTTCAACAAGACCGCGGAGCAATACACCGTATGCCCCGACTGGGACAACAGGTGGCGCACCGGCGGCAGTCTGGAAGAAGTGCTGGACGAGGCCCATCTCTCCCCTGAATGGATTTTTACGGGAATCAGGAACTTTGTCCGGGATAAGAACGGCCGTCTGGAAAACCTGCGCCGGGAACTGGCCGGAATGTAATGCCATATCAAGGAGTATTTGTATGAAGGAATCATTGCATGCGTACATGAAGGTGGGGATCGTGCATTTCATGGCCTGGCCCTCGACGATCAAGGGCGAGGGGCCGATCCTGGAAACAGTCAGGCGCATAGCCACCGACGACTACTTCGACGCGATCGAACTGACCTGGATAAAGGACGGGGCCGTTCGTGCCCAGGTGGGGAAAATGGCGCGCTGTGCGAAGCTCGCCGTCGGTTATGGTGCCCAGCCCAGGCTCCTGACGACCGGACTGAACATCAACGACCTCAACGAGGAAGGCCGGCTCAAGGCGGTGGCTACCCTGAAGGAGGGCATCGACGAGGCGTACGAGCTTGGAGCTTCGGGCTTTGCCTATCTGAGCGGTAAGTACGCCGAGGCGACGAAGGCAGATTCCTACGAGGCGCTGGTCAAGTCCACCCGGGAAATTTGTGCCTATGCGGCCTCCAAGGGATCGATGCCCGTGAACCTCGAGATTTTCGACTACGATATCGACAAGAAGTCCCTGATCGGTCCGACTGCCCTGGCCCTCCGCTTTACCAACGAGATCAGGAAAGAATTCGACAATTTCGGACTGATGGTGGACCTGAGCCACATTCCCATGTACCGTGAATCAGCGGAGGCTGCCATACTGCCCATCCGCGACCTGATCCGCCATGTGCATATCGGCAACACGGTCATCAAGGATCCTGCGTTCACGGCCTATGGCGACACCCATCCCCGCTTCGGCTTCGAGGGTGGGGAAAATGATGTCCCACAGCTGGTTGAGTTCCTGCGGGTGCTGCTCTTCGCCGGGGTCCTCCGCAAGGATGATCCGCCCTTCCTCAGCTTTGAAGTGAAACCCTGGGGAGATGAGGATCCGGAACTGGTGATTGCAAACGCCAAGCGCACCCTGAACAGGGCTTGGGCCCTAGTCTGATTACGGAGAAATTGCATGAAAATTGTCGTACTCGATGGCTACACGCTGAATCCCGGGGATCTTGACTGGAAAATACTTGCGGCGATGGGGGAACTTACTGTCCATGACAGGACGGAGGCTGCCCTCATCGCCGAACGCATGGGGGACGCGGAAATCGTTTTTACCAACAAGACGCCCCTAAGCGCGGAAATCATACGGGGTCGCAAAAACCTGAAATACATCGGCGTGCTCGCGACCGGCTACAATGTGGTGGATGTGGCGGCCGCGAAGTCCTCCGGGGTCATCGTGACCAACATCCCCACCTACGGGACCGACGCGGTGGCCCAGTTCGCCTTCGCCCTGCTCCTCGAGCTTTGCCACCATGTCGGTCACCATGCTCAAACGGTACGGGACGGCGAGTGGTCGAAGTGCCAGGATTTCTGCTACTGGCACCACCCGCTCATCGAACTCGCGGGCAAGACCATGGGCTTCATAGGGTTCGGGCGCATAGGCCAGCGCACCGCCGAAATCGCGCGGGCCTTTGGCCTGCGGGTGCTGGCCTACGACGAATACCCGAACAAGACCCTGGAAAAGGAAGGTCTCTCCTACACGACCCTGGACCGGCTCCTGGCGGAATCGGACGTCGTATCCCTGCATTGCCCGCTGACAGACAAGACCAAGGGCATGATCAATAAGGACAGCATCCGCCGGATGAAGGATGGAGCCATGCTCATCAACACTTCCCGGGGACCCCTCGTCGACGAGTCAGCCCTCGCCGAGGCACTCGATGCCGGGAAGCTTTTGGGCGCCGCTGTCGATGTCGTCTCCACTGAGCCGATACAGTCGGATAATCCCCTGCTGAAGGCGCGCAACATCCTGATCACGCCCCATATAGCCTGGGCGCCCCGGGAATCGCGGATACGGCTTATGGACATAGCCGTGGAGAACCTTCGCGCTTTCCTGGATGGATCACCAAAAAACACCGTCTCCTGAACCGTACGCCCCGCCCTGTCACCTGTACTGTCCGTCCCGCACCGTACCCCGGGAATCCGGGGACGGGCTTCCGGGGATACCCCTCAGACGCCGGCATCTTTGGGTGCCTGTTTTCCCAGCAACAGCCTGCCGTAGACCGCGGCCAGGCTCTGCTGGAAGATCATGGCCAGGATGGCGGGGAGGGCAGCCGCCTCGGGGAAGTACGAGGTAGCCAGGGTCGCGGCGCTGACGCTGTTCCGCAGGCCCACGCTGAAGACGAGGGTTCTCGAGCGTGCGCCCCCCAGATGGGGCAAGAAGCCGATCAGCCTGCCCAACACAAAGCCGATGGAAACCAGCAGCATGCCGATGGCCCCGATGATCCAGGTCCTTGCACCGCCAAGGCTCACTTGGGGGGCTATGGCGGCCGCGTTTGCCGAGACAACAACGATGATGCAGAGCTTTGAGATTGGTCCCAGGAAGGGGCCTGCCAATTTCGGTGCGGCGCCGCGGGTAAGTTCGTGCAGGGCGACTCCCAGTATGGTGGGAGCGACGATCATCTGTAAAAGGGAAGCCGCCATGGCGGAGCCATCCATGGTTATGTCCGCTCCGAGCAGGAGGGACGTGGTGAAGGGTACGACAAAGGGGGATACCAGGGTATCCAGAAGGATGATGGCGAGGGCGAGCGCGCCGTCCCCGTTGAACATGGAAACCCAGATGAAGGCGGAGACTGCTGTGGGTGTTGCAAACAAAAGGACAAAGCCGGCGGTGGTGTCCGCATCCCCGGGAAGGAAAAGTTTCGAAATACCCAGGGCAGCCAGGGGCATGAGCACGTGGGCCGATACGAAGAATGCGAGGACGGGCAGGGGATTCCTGACGACGGTACCCAGGTCGCGGACGCGCAGCTTGAGGGAACCCGAGAGGGTCATCAGGGCGAAGAACCAGGGCACGAAAGGTTTCAGTTGGACGAGGGTCGAGGAAAGAAGGAACCCCAGAAGCACGCTGGAAGGCGTGAGGACGGGCATGAGCGTTTCGATGCGCGTATTGAGCGCGGAAAAGCGGGAGGAGATCGTCACCGGGTCCTTGTTGTTGTCCATGAGTGCCCTTGCCACCTTTTACCATAGGAAGTCCAAACCACAGAAGGCCCCATTATTCAAACGGGGGGGATGGTGTCAATTGGAATCTATGATTCCTTGGAATCTTTGATTCCCTATGCACTCAACGGAAATCGTCGTATCCTAAGGCATGATCACCACGATTGGGGAGCCGGCGCACCCGCTGGTCCCGGCTTTTCTGGCGTACTGCGCAGCCCATGGCAGGGAGCACGACGAGTCCTTTGTTCCTGGCGCGACTTGGGCATTTGGCGCAGATTTTCCTTCCTTCACCCTCACGGACGATGCCGGTGAGGTTCGAGGTGTCGCGGCTTTCATGTTTGGCCCTTCCTATCGGGCGGCGCGCAGGGCGCGGGTGGCCGTCCTGCACGTGGCGGATACCGGGGATGTCGCGGGCTACCGGGCACTGGTTGATGCAGCCTTCGAAGCGCTCCGGGGGCATGCGGACAGCTGCTACCTGTTTTTTCCGGAAATCTTGCCCGTTCTCCGTAGCATACTGGAGGGGCTGGGGTTCCGTTTCGAGCGCACTGCGTACCTCATGCGGGCGGACATAGGCTCTGACGCCAACCTGAAGGTTGCCATGGACTCCCTGCCCCCTGGATACAGACTAAAAAGCGTCGGTCCCGACGATGAAAGGGCCATCGCGGATTTCGTCGCTGTCCGGAACCGGAATTTCAGGGAGCTGAAAGGATCGGTGGATACCCGGCCGGAAGATCTCCTCGCCTTCATGGCCAGCGGGGAATACCTGCCCGGCGGCCTGCTGCTCGTGCTCTCCCCCGAAGGAGCACCCTGCGGCACACTCCGGGTGGAGCGGGAACACGATGACGAACCCGACTCCGGTTTCATCGGTACTATCTCGGTGGACAGGGAACGGCGCGGACAAGGGCTAGGCCGGGCGCTTGTACGTACCGCGCTTGGGATCTCGAGGCAGAATGGATTCCGGCAGGCCTTCCTTTCGGTGAACGCCGATAATGAGGGACCCCTCGCGCTATACCGTTCGGAAGGTTTCAGCCTGGTCAAGGCCATGACCTGCATGGAAGCGCGGATTTAGGGAGCCAAAATGGATAATATCGATCAAAATTCAACCAGACCTCAGGACACGCTTGGTTTGCGTAAGGAATACCTTGCAGACATCCTTGGAGCCAGGCGGATGGACGCGCTGAAGAGGATCATGGCAGCGTACCGGAGCGGCTACGCCATTCCGGACATCTATATCGAAATATTCCAGGAGTCGCTCTACGAGTTGGGACGTCTGTGGGAATCGAACCGGATCAGCGTCGCCGACGAGCATATGGGAACGGCCATCACCCAGTTCGTCATGTCCAATCTGTACCAGTACCTTGAAATAACCGATGTAGTCCACGGCCGTCTGGTAGTAAGCGGTGTGCAGGGAGAACTGCACCAGGTGGGAGCGAACATGATCGCGGATGTACTGGAGGCCGACGGCTGGGATGTACGCTTCCTGGGCGCCAACGTCCCTCCCAGGGACATCATCAAGGCAGTGCGGGAACACAGGGCCGACCTACTGGGCATCTCGGCTACCATGTACGCCAGCCTTCCCGAGGTGGTCCAGCTTGTAGGTATGGTGCGACAGGAATTCGGCGAAAAAAGCCCGAGGATCCTGCTGGGCGGCGGGGCATTCAGCGGACTTTCCGTGCTTCCGCCGGAATTGGAAGGATGCCTGGTCGTGCGGGACCTGAAGGACGCGCTCACCCTGACACGGACCTTCAGCCAGGGTGGGGTCTCCAGTGAGAAAGGAAGTGAAGCGTGAGTTCATTGTTGGCAGCCCTTTCCACGTCGTACCCGGCGCTCGTGCACGTCCTGGAAAGATCGGCAACCCTGCACCTTGCCCTGCTTGCCCGCGACGGGACCATCATCTGGACGAATGGGACCATGGCCGGCCTGCTTGGGGCTGATACCAAAGCCCTGGAAGGCCGTGATTTTACCACGTTCCTGACGAACCTGGATGTGGCCATGTTCAGGGCCTGTCTGACCGGAAAGGAAAGGGCCCCCGAAAGCGGAGCCTTGGTCAATTTCCTTCTGAACGCGACGGATATACGCACCCTCCGCTGTTCCCTGATTCCCATCGATACGGGTGTCATTGTCGTGGCGGAACCGATGCCCGAAAACGAGCATGCCCTGCAGGACGAGCTGTTCCAGCTTAACAACCAGCTGGCCGTCCTGTCACGGGAAAATATCCGCAAGGGCCGGGAGCTGGAGAAGACGGTCCACTCGCTTTCCATGGAGATCGAACAGCGAAAAAAGGCCGAAGCCGAACTGCTGCGCTACCAGAACCAGCTGGAAGGACTGGTACGGGAACGCACCTTCCAGCTCGAAGCCGCCAAGGATACCGCCGAAGCCACCAGCCGCGCCAAGAGTAATTTCCTGGCCACCGTAAGCCACGAGCTGCGCACGCCCATGAATGCCATCGTCGGCTATTCCCACTTGGTGGTGGCTTCCGGCCTGCAGGCGGTTCAAAAAGAATATATGGGTAAGATACACGCCGCCGGCCAGCACCTGCTGGGCATCATCAACGATATCCTGGACATCACGAGCCTTGAGGAAGGCCGGATGGCGGTGAGGTCTGTCCCCTTCGACCTGGAAGAACTGATGGTGTCCTTTGCGGGCTATCTCACCGTAAAGGCCAGCGGGAAAGGCCTGGCCGTGCGCTTCGGGACCGAGGACAAGGTCCCACGCGCCCTGGTGGGAGACCCGCGTTTCATCTCCCAGATCCTGCGGCATTATGCGTCCAACGCCGTCAAGTTCACCGATCGGGGAGAAATTACCGTTTCCGTGGCCATCGCCGAGCGTTCCGAAAAACACCTCATGCTGCGTTTTACCGTGGGCGACACCGGGATTGGCCTCACCGAGGAACAGCGAACCTTCTTATTCAGCAGTTTCCACCAGGCCGATATGGCCGGTACGCGCAAGTACGGCGGAGTGGGCCTGGGGCTGGTGAACAGCAAGCTCCTTGCCCAGCTTATGGGCGGCAATGTGGGGGTGGAAAGTACCTTCGGGGTAGGAAGCCGCTTCTGGTTCACCGTGAAGGTCGACCGTGGCGAGGGGGACGCGTGCCTTTCCATTTCCGATCTTCAGGGGGAACTATTCCTTGAAACCGCTTACCCGAAAGTTCCGTCTGATGGGGCAGCGGGAAGCGTGGTTTTACAGAACGAGGCCGCGGGTGTGGCACCGGATGAGAAGCCTGTCCTGGTGGTGGATCCGGCCACACTGGTAGATGCCTGCCGGAATCTGGCGGCGCTGCTGCGGGATGACGACCTGGCGGCCTATAATATTTTCAGTTCCAATGAAGACTTGTTCAGTACTGCCTTTCCCCTGGAGTTCCAGGAACTGAAGTCCCGTATTCGGGCCTTCGATTTCGGCGCAGCACAGGAGCTGTTGGCCGGGGTGATGGAAGGAGTCGGGATAAAGGGCCGGTAGACAGGGTCCATCACCCTCAATCCTGAGTCCCCTTTATTTCCTGAACATTTTCAGGTATGATCCCCGTATGACGTGGACCCTTTTCGCCGGACTCCTGCTGTTTTCATCCGTCGCCGCCTTCACCCCGGGTCCCAACAACCTGTTGGCCCTTGCCTCGGGGGCGAACTACGGTTTCAGGCTTACGCTTCCCCATATCCTCGGGGTGTGCGTGGGCTTCACCCTCATGTTCCTGCTGGTGGGAGCGGGGCTGGGCAGCCTTTTTACTGCCTTTCCCCTGGCCTATACCATCCTGAAATATGCGGCACTGGCGTACCTGGTCTACCTGGCCTCCAAGATCGCCTTCTCCAAGGGGATAGGCGAGGGTGACAGGAAATCCAAGCCCTTAACCTTCCTGGGTTCGGTCGCCTTCCAGTGGATCAACCCCAAAGCCTGGATAGCGTCGATCACCGTGGTCACATCCTTCACCAACCCTGATGCGTTCTGGACCAGCATGGCTATCGGGGCTTCGGCCAACGCGGTCCTGGCCTTTTCGGCCGTTTCCTCTTGGACCCTTTTTGGTACCTTCGTCAAAGCCTGGCTCGCCAATCCCATCCGCCTGCGCATCTTCAACTGGACCATGGCCTCGCTGCTGATACTGTCGGTCGTACCCTCAGTGTTCCACTGAGCGAGGTTTCCGGTCTACTGTGGTCAAGACAGGAACGCAATGAAGTTAAGGATCAGGAAGAACCTCTATGTATCATAGACAGACAGATGTACAAGGATTGTGAGTGCTTATCTGTGCCACCACAGTAGTATGTTGTGATAATACAGGGGAATTAATCACCCTAAGTTTCGTAACACTTCTGATACACGACGATGATCCCTCCATGCCAGCCACAGCAGAAAGGCAACGACGGGGATGAGTATCAGGGCGATGATGTTCCCCCGGAACAACCACAGGAACCAGTACCGCACGATATTACCACCATCGGTGAAGGCGGTGATTGGTGAGCTTCCAGCGCCAAAATCCATACCGGTGTTGGATGCGAGGGTGGTGAAAAGAGGCGCGAGCTTGCCGGCGATCAGCAGGAAAGCTGCCACAAGCGGAATCCCGGCGAGGACAGCCCGGATGACGTTGCCGCGCATGACGAGCACTATGAGCGACATGATGGATATCAGGTTGGGAAGATCTCCGAGGGGTATAACTTTGTTGCCGGGTAGGATAAAAGCAATCCCCAATGAAATCGGTATCAGGATAAGCCCCGTCGCGACGACAGAAGGATTGCCCATTACCACTTCCGAATCCATGGCGATGGATAGCCCTTTATATCCGGAGAATCTTACTTCCAGCTTGGACCTGAGCGCTCCCGATACTTCCCCCATTGCTTTGCCTATGGCTTCTCCGCAACGGGGCAGGATGAACATGACGGCTGCGATCTCGACGGAAATCTCGAGGATTCCTTTCAAGGTGTATCCGGCGAGGATACCCAGGAACAATCCCACCGCAAAACCAATCACCATGGGATCCGCAAGAAGGCTGGTTCCTTTTGATCTCGCCCGGGATGGGTCCAGATTCAATCGGCGCAGGCCAGGTATCAGGTTGAGAAATCTATCGGCTGCGACGGCATAAGGCAACAGACCGGCAACTGACAAGGGGCTTAGAGCTACTCCTTCGATATGACATTCTCTGGTCATATACGGAACGCTCCATTCAGCGGTCTTGAAATTATAGGCAGCAATAAGGAACACGGCTATAGAGGAAAGAAATGGATTTGTACCCGATGAATGGAGCAATGCTCCGATCAATGCCAGATGCCAGTAGTTCCAGATATCGATATAGAGCACTTTTGTCATTCTGAGCGCGATCATCGCGATGTTCAGGGCTCCTATCGCAATTATGCTGGCAGGCGCCATTTTCCAAGCCCAGGTTATCGCTGCCAATGGTGGCCAGCCGATGTCCATAACGGGATAATGGAGGCCACGGATGTCGGCTATCGCCTTGACTGCCGGGCCGATGCGGGTAACGAAAAAATTGAAGGCCACGAATACACCGGCAAAACCTGCAGCCAGAGTGAGTGTAGCGAAAAGTACATCTTTTACCTTCATTCGCACCGCCAGGCCGATAAGCAGGATGAGCATAGGCAGCATGACGTAGGCCTTGAAAGCGAAAAACGCTTTCAAGGCTGATGCGATGTATTCCATCCGTATATCTCCTTTCGAGGGTCAGTCAGGGCGTGTCGGCATCTCACCGCGTATCGATGCCATCCCCGTCCTTGCGACGGATCAATGTCAGGCCCACGACAAGCAGCGGAAGGAACGAGAGGCCAGTAAGCAGATGAGCCAAGGGCGAAGCGCGCACAACCCTGATCCGCCGTTCACTACCGGGCAGGACCTTGCCCCCGCTGTCGCGGGCCACGATGTTGATAACGCGATCCGATTCGTTCATAGGTATCCTGAAAGCGATGAGGTTGGCTGTCTTGTCCTTGTCGGATTCCGGATCCCAGGAGCGGATGGTATAGCCCAGCCCCGATCCCTTCGACTGTTCAACCAAGTATGGGCTTTCAGGGACGACTGAGTCGTCTGTCCCGCGCCTTCTCACGTGAATAGTGGCTTTGGGAACTTGCTGGATGTGCACCCACCTCATCATGGATGGATTGCCGGAAGCCGCATTGTCGACCGTCTTGCTGTAATGGAGGTCATTATATTCGCTTTCGAAAAATGGTCTGATATAGAGGTCTGCCTTTCCGTTGACATACAGCACCGAGGAGGGGGTCACCGAATCCACTGGTCTGGTCCATTTGTCGCTGGGCATCACGGAATAGCCGATGCCCTTTCGGTCGGACGCACTGTGTACAACGACGGATTTCTCACTACCCTCCAGAATTGAACCATCCGAATTTATGAGGTGGATCGTATACCTACCTTTGGGAAGGTTGAGGATAAAGGCTTGCTGCATGCCTGCTGGAGGGACTTCGTAGTATGAGGGGGCCGATGGGGGCGTTGGTCGCGGCAAGGTTTTCATACGGTCGAGGAGGGTGCTGTAATCCCTGCCTTCCTTTTTGAGATCCCCTATGCGGGCAGCGAGGGATTGCATCTCGGCGTCGAAGGCTAGGCTTTCGCGCTGGTAATCCTGGGTTGCCTTGAAGAATGAATCGTAGAGGGCTTCGTATTTTTCCAGCTCCACCCTAGCATCATCCCCGGTGGCGATTTGCCAATTCAGTTCATACTCTCCGCGGACGTTGAAATATGTGTATTCCTGTTGTGGAATCCTGCTTGGCTTCCCCCTCGTGTCGCGCAATTCGAGTTCACCGTCGAACTGTATGTTGAGGGATTGGGGGTCTGTCTTCCATTCGGACGTGATAGGCCACCAATAAACCAATGTTTTTCGGGCAGCCAGAAAATTGTCGGAATCAGCGATGAGGTAGAGGGTGTCTGAAGACTCGGGGATGAAGGTTGGCGAATAGTCGAAGCCGTTGGAGGATAGAATGGTCCATACCGTTTGTTCTGCGCGGACTGGTACCTCGGCGGAGCAGGGCAGGGCTATGGTGAGGGCAATGCCGGCTAACCAAAGTGTTTTTTTCATGCGCGGGTTCCCCTCTGTTTCATGAGTGTGCTGCTGGCGACCAGCAATACGGCTGTCAGCACGAGGAGAAGCCCGATGCCGCCGAGGATGCCCGCTGGATTGCCACCCCGCGCGGCACCAAAATATATGGAGGAATAGAAGAATGGGGAGAACCACTTCAAGAGTGCGGCCACTGCTGTGGCTGCAGTCCTCACTGTTTGGCTGGCAATGGAAAAAGAGGCGATCAGAACAAATATAAAAGCACTCTGGGTGCAGAGGAACAATGCCATTGCCGAGGCAGCACTGGGTACCAGGGTAGCACATAGGATTCCCCAGGCGAAAACCGCGAGTGAAAGAAAAAAAAGTACCGGGAGGGCAAGGAGGAACATAGGTCCAAGTACCAGATTGTGGACGAGGGTGGCTACGAACAGGAAGGTGGTAAACACAACCAGGGAAACCGCGGACAGGAATGTGTCCTTGAAAAAGGATGCCATTAGATAGGATGTTCCGTCTGCGGGTCCATAGCACAGCAATTCGATTGCTCCCGCTGATTTTTCTTGCCCAAAGCGGAACACTGAACCGATTGAAAGGAAAAGCGCCATCGGCAGGAAACCGCATGCGAGGGCAAAGAGGAACGGTCCCTCGGCGAAAAGTTCTGCGGTGAAGGCATCGCCGAAGAGACCACCCAGCAACCGTGCTAGGGTGTCATAGAATGGATGGAGAGCGGGGGCGAAACCCGAAGTATCGATGGAGACCGAGAATGCGTTCACAATGAAGGATGAGGCGAGCAAACCCAGTGTCATGGCGATGTGGAAAGCCGGCGAGATGGTTGTTTCATGTATCTGGCGACGGGCTATAGCCATGGCCACGCGGAGCCCCTTTCTCATTTCATGCCTCCACCCGCGAGCAGATCGATGTTATCCTGTGTTATAGTGACGAAGGCTTCTTCAAGGGAAGGTGTTTTCTCGGCTATGCGCAATGGCACCAATTCAAGCTTGATCAGCCGCTGGGAAAGCTCCTTGCGGTGGTCGCCTTCCTTGGAAACCTTCACGACAAGCGTATTTCCCTGGATTAGGACTTCCTGCACGAATCGGAGTTCCCCGAGCTTGGATTGTAGCCCTTCGGGTACGCTTTCGAGTTCGACGTGTATCTCGCGGTCAACTGTCATGCGCCCCAGCAGAGCCTGCATCGTATCCTCTGCCAGGAGCTTGCCGTGGGAGATGATGGCTACCCGGTGGCACAGCTTTTCCATCTCCGAGAGTTGGTGGCTCGATATGAATATGGTGCGCCCCTCCCGGTTCTCTGACAGAATCAGATCACGTACTTGCTTGATACCAATCGGGTCGAGTCCGGAGATGGGCTCGTCGAGAAACAGGATGTCGGGATCGTGCAGCAGGGAACGTATGATGCTCAGCTTCTGGAGCATTCCATGCGAGAAATCACCTATGCGTCTGGAGCCGTAACGCGCGAGATCGACCCTTTCAAGGAGGTAATCCATCCGGGCCTGCGCGTCGGGGACTTCGAAGATGTCAGCGAAAAGCCCCAGGTAGTCCCTCGCACTCATCCAGCGCCAGACACCCCTTGGGTGCTTTTCTGGTACGACCCCTATCCTCCTGCGCAGGTCGAGCCTGTCCGGAGTGTACGGTTCGCCGAAAAGACGTATCTCGCCCGCACTGGGCCGTGTGATACCAAGGAGCATCAATATGGTCGAGGTTTTTCCGGCGCCATTGGGTCCAAGGAAACCATATATCTCGCCGCGGGGAATATTCAGGTTGAGCGAATCCACCGCTGTGAAGGAGCCGTACCGTTTCACCAAGCCCGTCGTGCTGATCATTCCTGTCTCGCATCCACGTTAAGGGACGTGTCCATAAAAAAGCTCAGACGGTCTTTCTCCGCTTCCAAGGCGGTTGCCACCGCTACCGGATCTCCAAGCGCAAATACCCGATCCATAAGCCCGTCCAGTTCCGCGCGGGTAATGGCGAGTGGATTCGGGACGACGATGAGGTAGTCGATTATACGGTACAACGATGGATCATCCTTGATGCTGGAAAAGGGTATATGCGCAGTATATCGGAACTGGGTCTCGGGAGCCGCGTCCCAGCTCCAGGGTATTTCGCCCCGGAACAACTCGCGGCCCCGGACGGCGCCTTCCTCTGCCGCCTCGAGGGCGGGCGCACCGTCCTGAAGTTGTACATAGACACTGCAACCGATCCAGAGGTCCATGCAGGGGTGGTTGAGTACGGCCATGCCCGTGGACCCCACCGGCCGGAGTTCGCAGGCAATACCACCATTCTCGAAGCGTTCGAAGATAAAGAATTGGCTGAGATCGGGGATGCCTAATCCGGTAAGCTCGACCGTCTCAGGCAGTGCGTTGTGCCCACGATCCAGTCGTAAGGAGATCGACTTTGGGGCATAGCCTGGAGCGGAGATGTCCAAGGTTGACGCCCCCGGTCGCAGGCCGGTGAACCGATAGAGGAAATCGCCTGATTCGGATTGGTAATAACCCCGTATTCCACGGTCCTGGATTCTCATCGTCAAGTCCCAAACCCAGCGCTTGCTCACTGAATCACGAATCCGCAACTCCAGGGATGCTTTGGTTCCCAACCATGATATACCGGATACCGCCAAGCCAATTGTCAACAATGATGCGATGCCAAACATCACGATACGCGGTCTTTTATTCATCTGTGAGCCCCAGAATAACGGAATTTCGATTCAAGTCAAGTTGCCGCCCGCTTTTTTCGGGGCACCTGCATCATCCGACTTTTACCCAAGTCCGTTTTTTCTGCGATTCGACAACTGCTTTCAGGATTACCATCTCATCGGCTCCGGTGCGGAATGTGGGGCGGGGCAGGCCGTTCTGTTTTTCCTTTCCCCCCATCTTCACGACATCGTAGAAATCCCTGAAAAGATTGAGTACGGCGTCATGGTAACCCATGGGATGGCCCGAGGGAAGAGACGTATATGCCCCACTGACGGGATCCTGCAGGACAGGGCTCTCTATAAGTGTTTCGTTTGCACTATCCCGGTGGCCTATCCAGAGTTCATTGGTACGCTTGTGGTTCCAGGCGTAGGAGCATTCGCTTCCGTATATCTGGAATTCCGTGTCCGATCTTCGGCCGATAGCCGCCTGGCAGGTCGTGAACGATCCAGGCGCTCCGTTGGAGAGTCGGAAAAGTATGGCCGAATAATCCTCCAGCTCCACTTTCACCTCATCGTAGGGCACATCGCTGACTTTCTCGAAAGCCAAAGTTGGCCGGGTTGGTTTTCTCCGTACGGGGATAAGAGTCGAGAAATCCGCCATGACCTCGGTTATTTTCAGCCCCGTGGCGAACTGCACAAGGTCGAACCAGTGGCTGCCCAAATCGGCCGCGATGTTGGATTCACCGCTTTGGGATCGTTCGAGCCGCCAGGAATAGTCGGTCATGCGTCCCAACCAATCCTGGAACCAGCTCCCTGTCGCCATGCGAACCTGTCCCGCATCCCCTCGCCTAAGGCGAAGGGCCATCTCAAGCACGACCGGATAGTAGCGGTAGCAGAAATCAATGCCAGTGACAACGCCCTTCCTCTCCGCCAACGACGCAAGCTCCTCAGCCTCCCCGGCACTCATCGCCAGTGGTTTTTCCGACAGTATATGCTTGCCACTCTCGATGGCTTCCTTGTTCATCGAATAATGGAAACGGTTGGGCGAGCAGATGTGTACCGCATCGATTTCCGGATCGTCCAGAACCTCTCGATAATCCTTGTACACTTTACCAATGCCGTAGCGCTCCGCAGTATTCTTAGCCAGTTCCGCGTTCGTGTCGGTAACGCCTTTCACTTTCACCCCGCCTATGCGGCGGAGCGCTTCGATATGCACCGGACCAATATAACCTGTTCCTATGACTGCGACATGCACCATCATTCTGCTCCTATATCGATTCCCGTACTGCGGCGATCAGACGCGCGGCTTTTTCGTCGATTTCCTTATCTGTGGCAAGGGGGTGCAGGCCAAAACCCGCCCCCAGACCTTTGTCGACGACACCAATTGAAACATTGATTGCCCGTTCAAGGAGCGAATCCGTGATGGGGAGCATCCCTTTTCTGTATTCCTGCATGCAGGGATGGGACTCGCAGTTGTAGGGGCACCCCGTTTCCGTGATCATCTTTTTTCCCAGGATCTGTTCCATGTTGTTGTACACGTGCCAACCAGATTTGTTCATCGTGACAGTACCTAACTTGGCCGCGGTTTTTTCCGCAATATCCTTGTTGGGGAGGTAGACAACGCAGAGGGTGTTGCAATCGCCCGCCGGGTCGTTGATCCGTCTAAACTCCAGTCCGGGAGTACCTGCTATGCGTCTCTTGAACTCCGTCTTCACATGGCTAAGGGTGTTGATGATTGTGTCGAGCTTACGGTACTGGGCAATGAGCACTGCGCCGGTCAGTTCGTTCATGCGGTAATTCTGACCAATGATGGAGCGGTTGCCGATCTCGACGCTGGAGCGGCTTGGGAAATGCCCTTGATCGTGATAACCGAACGCGCGGAAATAGAGATTGTCATCGTCGGTTACGACCATCCCACCATCACCGGCATTTATGGTCTTGAAGATGTTGAAGGAATAAATGCCTATCCTGCCGAGGGTTCCGAGCCTCTTTCCCTTCCATTTTCCGCCGAAGGCCTGGGCACTATCCTCGATGAGGATGAGCTTATGCTTTTTGGCAATGGCTTCCAGCTTGTCCAGATTGCAGGAATTGCCCAGCATGTGTACTGCCATGATTGCCTTGGTTCGGGGTGTGATCTTTCTTTCCACATCCATGGGATCAAGGGTGAGGCTTTCATCAACTTCCGCCAGGACTGGTACGGCCCGCGCGATTATTATCGAGGAAATCGACGCGATGAAAGTGTAACCGGGGACGATGACCTCGTCTCCAGGTCCGATATTCAAGGCTGATAGTGCAGTTATCAGCGCAGCGGTACCTGAAGAAACCGCAAGTGCATGCTTGATACCAAAATCTTTTTCCACAAGTTCTTCAAGGTTCCGGACCTTCCGTTTGAAGGCTGGATCCTTTTCATCGCCGTAACGGAAAAGCCACCCACCGCGGAGAACATCGAGGACTTCATCTTCTTCGGCTTTGCCGAAAAATTCAAAACCTGGTCCTGGCATTGGGATACCCCCTTGCATTGAATTCTCAAAGAATCATACTAGAGATATGTAGATTGTCAATGGTTATATAAAAATAATCTGGAAGTATTGAGAGTAAAGGGGGAATGTTCTTTTAGTTAAGAATATATTTCACATTATTATGCTGTTCCTTTTGATTATTATCATCATATCCGTATATTTTAGAATTTTCTTGTATTACTGCCTCATAAACCTTGTAAAATACTCGATTTCAGTCTATTTTTTCCTTGAATCTATGCAGCTTACATCCAAAGAGATCAGGATTTTACAGGCTCTCCACTTCCTCAAGGAGCACTCACGCTATGAGATCGCCCATCGTACTGGCATCAGCACCGTTTCGGTCACCACTCTTCTCAACCGTCTGATCGAAGACGGACGGATCACAAAATCGGGCAAGACAGAAAGCCGAAGCGGACGACCATCTGTTCTGTACGATATTTCACCTGATTTCGGTTATTTCATCGGTGTGTCCATCGAGACAAACAGTATACGCCTTGTCGCCATCGATTCCGGGCAACTTATACTCGTTGACAGGGAACGGCCACTTATCCTGTCCCCCGATCCGGGTGAGCATCTGGCAGATATCATTCGCCAGCTCGGAAAGGAACTCGAGAGCCTGTTTGCGTCGGGTTTGGTCGAAAGGGAGCGGATGCTGGCAATGGGTATGTCCTTGCCTGGCATGGTGGATACGGAACGCGGCGTTTGGCTCACTGGATTCAGGGTTTCAGGCATCGGCCATATACACTTGCGCGACATTCTCGAGCGTAAGTTCTCCATACCGGTTTCGGTGGAGGATCCTACGCGCTGTATTTCCTGGCGCGAGCTCACCCGGAAAGGTGCTGACATGAAGGAACCATTCGTGCTCCTCTATTTGGGAAGCGGAGTGGGTGCCGGCATTGTGATCGACGGAAAACTCTATCGGGGTGCCGGAGGCTTGGCTGGTGAGATTGGACATCTTCATGTGACCGAGGATGGCGATAGATGCCCCTGCGGCAATATCGGGTGCCTTGAGACTGTGGTTTCCGAGCCCAGCATACTGCGGAACTTCCAGCGTCGGCTCGCTGAAGGAGTCATCTCCACCCTTGGACGTATCCTTCCTGAAAATCTGGACATACTTGCAATATATGACGCCGCCAAATCCGGCGACCGGCTTGCCCGGTCCACTCTGTATGACCTCGGGCTTTTCCTTGGTGAAACCTGTGCCACTCTCGTCGAACTTTACAATCCGAGCACACTCCTCATCGGTGGATCGGTAGGTGTACTCGGCGAATTCTTCGATGACCCCATCAATCTGCGTCTGAGGCAGCGTGTACTGCCGGAAATGCTGAACGATCTGGAGCTGAAGTATGCGCCCCACGAGCCAAATGATGAGGCCATAGGTGCTGCAAAGATCGCGGAGCGGCGCTTCTGGGAGAGTCTTGGCAAGGATCTCCCGCTGGGAGAGGAGTAGTCGCAGGGGGGCATCGGGTTCCTCAAACCCGTCCTTCCAAACCCAACTCCTCGATGTACCTGCGGTAGTCCTCGAAACCCACATCGATTCCGAAACGGTATATGAAGCCGCTGGCTATGGAGCGGGCAAAAATGGCCCTTTGGTAGCTTGCCGGCACGCGCTCAAGAATAGCGTCCATCCCGATGAGCTCCAGGAGGACCGACGGTACGTGCTGGCGGAAGGCGCTTCTGCGGACAGCCTCCACCTCGAAAAGGGTCGATGACTCGATAGCTTTGGTGATCTCGTTTATTTTCTGGCTGACCGTCTCTGAGAGCAGCGATATCGGAATGTTCCGCTCCTGGTGCGTATCCCACAGGAGCTTGAATTCCTGGTCTGCCCGGTGGGCAATAGTCGCCATGACCTCGTTTATATAGTTTTCGCGGAACCGGGGGATTACCCCGCCCTTCCGTACCACCATCAGGTCATCATATTCCGCGTCGGTGAGCGCCAGGCCCGCGAGCACCTCGAAGGACGACGATATCACGCCACCCTTGTTCGTCGAGCTGTCCTTGAACAGGAGCACCCCCTTCTCCTCCAGCTTCAGGCGGGCCTCCTGGGTGATGAACAGGTTCGCCCCCTCCACTATCCACTTGTAGCGGGGCAGTCCGTTCTCGTCCAGGAGCGAGCGCCAGTTGTTCAGGTTGATCGACTTGGGCCTTCCCCCGCAGGGAAGGAAGAGGTCGGCTTTCATGCGCCTGTCCAGGTGGAAGCTGTTCCGGAACCCGAGGCCGGAGGGGACGATCCCGCCGTCCGGGAGTTGCTTGTCCCTGTCTGCCACCGTGACCTTGAAACCCTCCGGCCCCAGACGTGTCTCGTCGAAGGCGGATGACAGCGCGCCTATCCTTGCGAGCCTAGCCAGCTCGGTCCTGTCGAGGCCCGCGGGATCGTGGATGACGCCGCCCCCGTCCACGACCGCGATGGTGCGGTCCCGTGAGACAAGTATTTCGTTCCCTCCGAGGTCGCCGTCGGGACCGCCGGTCTGTGCCTTCGTGATGGAATCCTCGGCGATCCCGCAGCGTTCGAGTATCCCGAGCACGTAACGGTGTATGCCATGGGTGGTCATGCCGTATTCCTTGTGGGAAATCCCCCCGAGGTCGGCGCTCTTGCCCGTCGTGAACCCTTTCCAGTACCTGTAGCCCCGCTCGCGGGATCGCCGGCAGGCCCAATCCATCAGGTCCGCGGTTCCCTCGTCTGGTCCCAGGAAAAGGATTTCCTCTTTCCAGTCAACGATTGAAGCGGCCTGTGCGGGAAGGATTAGGTCCAGCAGGGCATCGACGTAGCGGCAGAATGCCTGCTCAGCATCGGCGTCGGATGCGCCCACCGCGGCCAGGATGACGCCCTTGGAACCACCTTCGGGGATATCCTTGTTCTTCTTGTTCTGCGTGTTGGCAAGATTGTAGCATTCCTCGAATAGCGAATCGCAGTTGCGGATCCAGTCGTCCCAAGCGCGCGAACGCACGAGCCGGATGCCACCGCGGGCGATATCCTTGAAACGCACGTGGAAGCCGTGGAAATCGCGGCCTGCGATGAAAAAGACGCCGAAGGGAGCTTCCCCCTGATTTCGGCCGGTGAAGAAGGTATTGGCGATCTTGAACGAGAGGGCACCTTTGATGGGAAGGAAAAAATTGGTTCGTTCGACCGAATCCAGGAATCGCAGCGCCCATGCGACGATGTTGGATTCCTCCACGGCCAGTTGTTGGGACGAGATGATCGTTTCCAGGCGATTCCTCGCGGCAGCTGCGATGCTCCCATCGGGCTTTCCCCGGGAATCATGGTCCGGGGCGAATTGGCGGGCGAATAGAACCCAGAGGTCGCGGATGATATCGGGTCGCTCGGCGAAAGCATTGTTGATCACGCTTATCCGGTAGGTGTCGTGATCGAGGCGTGACTGGAGGATCGAGAGTACGCTCGAAAGCTCCGGGTCGGTGCGGAAACGGTCCGCGAGGAACCCGAGGTCGGGGTTGGGAACGGTTATGAACTGGTGCACGAAGATGGAGATCGCGGCGATGAGGTTGGCCTGCTCCGGCGTGATGGCCCCGCGTTCGACCAAGGCCGCGAACTGTCCCGGTGGATACAGGCTGACTTCCACGAGCTGGCTGAGCAGGTCCGCCGGGAATTCCCGGGAGGAATACAGCGACGCGATGATGACCGGTCTGGGGCCTCCGAAGGTGACGGTGTATTTCCGGGTGACTTCCAATCCGTTCCGCGCCATCACCCTGCTGATGTTCGCCTGGAAATGCTTGATGAAACCGCGGGGGAAACCGATCATCACGCGGTGCTCGCCGGTCTCCGCCTTGAAGGTTCGTTCAACCATGATGTTTTCCGACGATATCACCTTTCCGCGGAATTCCTCGTACCGCTTCCTTGCCGCCGCGTCCGACTGCCCGATGAAGCTTCGGGGAGCCGCCGCCTCGAACCCTTCAGCATCGGTTTGGGCGTTGTGGTGGTACACGGTGTACAGCAGGAGGTTCTTGAGGGGGGCGTATGCGCTTATGTCGTACAGGTCGTCACCCATGTAATAATCGCGTTCGATCTCTTCCTCGACCTCGACGCTCCGGTCGCGGTGGACCCAGTGCATCGCCGTTCCATCCGACGCGGTGGATGAAACCTTCATTCGCGAATAGGCCTCGGAGTCGACTCCCGCCAGTTCGTACGCCCGGTTTAGGAGGATCTGCCGGGCTATGAGGGCTGGGGAGGTATTGCTGAAGTAGTATTCGGGGAAACTCAGGTCCGTCAGCCACCATTTCATTTCCTGGAGTATGCGTTCCTCCGCGATGTCCGCGATCTGGGTCATGTTTCCCGCATTTCCCTTCGTGTTGATTTCCTCGTGCACCTGGGACAGGAAATCCACGTCCAACCCGGATTTCTGACGAATGGCCTCGAACACATAATCACGGGGAAAAATGATTGCGTGGGCGAGCTCTTCGGCGGTGGCCCGGGGGTGGTGATCCAGCATGCGGATACCGCCTTCGGCCGATGACCCGACGAGCCATATAAGCCGGGACAGCAGCACGCGCGTCTCGAAAGGCGATTGACCGGCGGCGAGTTCCAGCGCTTTCCGGCATTCGTCCGGTGAAAGCGGAAAGCCTTGGGGGATCAATCCGGGCAGGCGGGAAAAATCGAAAACATCTCGATCGGGGGAATGCATGGTTCTGTTCATGGCTGCTTGACCTCTGGGACGCGATTATTGTGCCCTGAATCCATTATCCTCAAGGCGGGATATTCCATTTTTCCAACAGGCCCGTTTAACAGATACCCTGTTTCGGGTGTCATCCGCAGTAATCAAACCCACTTCGGCGCGCGTGGCTATAGATTGAGTATCTCGTTCTCCAGAAAACGTTCCAGGATCATCGTGGCGGCACCGATGGACGCGGTGCCTACATCGAAAGCACCTTTCCTGATTTCTGTCCTCTGCGAAATGGTATGAAGGGAACGCAGGCGCACCACTTTCTGCACGCCTTCGAGGATGTATTTTTCAAGGAGTTCCACTACCTCGCCGGCGAGAATGACGGTTCCAGGGTCGAAGATATTGATCAGGCTCGCGATGCCGAGCCCAAGGCTTTCCTCTGTCTCATCAATCACCATAGCCGCGAGTTTGTCACCCGCGATTGCTGCGGTATTGATGTCTGCGAGCGTCAATTCCCCACTTGCAGCTGTACGACGGAGCGATGAGTGTACATCCGCCGACAGGAGCTCGCCGGTTCTGGCTAATATCGCGCGGGTGGATGTCATGGCCTCCAGACACCCGCGGTTTCCGCAACTGCAGAGGGGGCCATCCTCCCTCACCGTTATGTGTCCAAACTCACCACTCACGCCGTTCTTGCCCCGATAGATGCGATTGTCGAGGATGATTCCCGATCCAACTCCCAGGCCGATATAAATATAGAGGAAGGTGTCAAGTCCCCGAGCCGAGCCGTAACGTTTTTCCGCCAAGGCCATGCAACGTACACCGTCATCCACGATGATATCTGTTCCGAGTTCCTTGTGCAGCAGATCACCCAGGTCCACGTTCTCCCAACCAGGTAGGCCTGGGCAGAAAAGCACCTTTCCTGTCCGTGCGTCCACAAGACCCGCGATTCCGGCACCGACACCCAGAAGAGCACCGCGGCCTTCGGACGAGCAGAATCCTATGGCTTTGCGGGCTTCCGCAACCAGTAGTTCTTCCATACCTGTGATACCCCGGGTTTCTGGCCGGAGCGCTTTTCGGTACAGGGCTTCTCCATTAAGTCCCAGGCCGGTGACAACCAGGGATTCCGGCTCCAGGTCCAGTCCTATCGCGTATCCTCCACGTTTTCCCAGATCAAGGACTGAGGGCTTCCTTCCCCTACCAAAGCGTCCAAAGGGGCGCTCACCTTCGTCGAGCAGGCCTTGACCCAACAACTCCTCCACGAGGCGTTTTGTAGTCGCGAGGCTCAACCCGCTGATGCGGGATAATTCCGTCCTGGAGAGGTTGCCATGCTCCCGGGCCGATGCGAGCAACACGAGCCGGTTGCGTTCCGCGTTGTCGATATGGTTTATACCGTGCAGCGCCTTGCGTTTATGCATCAACCAATTAATGATGATATTTCCAGAAAAGTCAATAAGGCCCAAGATAAGCTTAAATAACCAATAAAATATTGACTTAACCTGTATATAGGCTTACAATGAGCCGAATACAAGACCCAAGCGCATAAGGAGTATACTCATGAATTACTCGAAAAAGGATTTGGCCATCAATGGCGGTCCCAAGGCAAAAACGACGGAAAACCTGCCCATGTTTCCCGGAGGACTGGAGATAGGCGAAGAGGAAAAGCGGGAAGTCATGGAAGTGCTCGACCGGAAATACCTCTTCCGCTATTACGGACCCAAGGATTTTCCCTCCAAGGTCAAGGCTTTCGAAGACCAATATGCGGGATTCACCGGTAGCAAGCATAGTCTCGCCCTGAATTCCTGTACTTCAGCGCTCATTTCCGCCTTGGTTGCCGCAGGAGTTGGTCCCGGGGATGAAGTGATCGTGCCGGCTTACACGTTCTTTGCCACCTGCGCCGCTGTCGTGGCCGCCCGTGCGATACCCGTTGTCGCGGAGGTTGACAAATCTCTGACCATGGATCCCGCCGACTTCGAAAGGAAGATCACCAAGCGGACAAAAGCAGTCATACCTGTGCACATGCGCGGTATGCCCGCCAAAATCGATCGAATCGTTGAGATAGCCAGAAAACACAAGCTGATCGTCATCGAGGATGTAGCCCAGGCGAATGGCGGCAGCTACAAAGGCAAACCTCTCGGTTCATTCGGAGATATCGGCTGCTTCTCACTGCAGTTCCATAAGACAATCACCACCGGTGAGGGTGGCATGCTGGTCACCAATTCGGATCTCCTCTATACGAGGGCTCAGGCTTACCACGATGTCGCTGCCTGCTGGCGGAAAGACCGTTTCGCGCCACCGGAGTTTGAAGGCGAAATATTCTTCGGTCAGAACTACCGTATGAGCGAACTCACCGGTGCGGTAGGCTTGGCCCAGTTCAAGAAACTGACTGGAATCCTTGCAAGGATGAGGCGCAACAAAAAGCTTATCAAGGACAAACTTCTCGATCTGAAGGGCCTGGAATTCCGTGAAGTGACCGACGCTGCCGGGGATTCAGCCCTCTGTCTTGTATTCTATCTTCCCAAGGCAGAACAGGTTGAGGATTTTGTCACCGCCCTCCATGCGGAAGGCGTGGAAGCCGGTGGAATATACAACAAAGGTGTCCCCGATTGGCATATGTACCCCCATTGGAAGATGCTGATTGATAAAATGATGCCCACCAAAAAAGGTTGCCCCTTCAATTGTGCGGAAAGCGGTCCATCCCCGGTTTACGATCCGGATGCCTGCCCCCAGACCATGGGTTGGCTCTCCCGTTCTGTACACATGGATATT
>CAXNJE010000036.1:0-24139 GCA_964202565.1 Breznakiellaceae bacterium
CAGACCGGATCGTGACCGCCCTTTCGGCAATACCTGGGTTATCGGAAGGAAAATGGCTGCGTCGGGGCATCTCGGAACGTATAACGCGCCAGGATGTCGAGCGCGTCCACGATTCAGGCTTTACCGCCCGTTTGTTCGGTGGTGGAAAGAGTCTGGAATCCGAACTGCTCAAAACCTACGAATTGGTGGACCCCGACGGAAAGCCCCACCGTTACGAGCCGGAAAGCGCAATCCGCCCGCTGACAGCCCTGTTCGGAACCATACTCGCCCAGGTCGCCGGAACCTACGAGGCGGGTCTTATCGCCCTTGATACGGGCTTCTGCTTTTTCCTGGGCGGCGGCATGCACCACGCCCGGCGTGATTCCGGCTCCGGCTTCTGTCCCCTCAACGATTCCATGATAGCCGTCGCCAGGCTCCGTGCCGAGAGGCGGGTGCACACCGTCTGGATCATAGACACCGACGCCCACAAGGGCGACGGCACTGCGGAAATCGCCCTGCACGACCCGGACACCCTCACCCTATCCATCCACATGGCCTCAAGCTGGCCCCTAGACCCGGCCAGCCTGGAAGCGGCGCATCGCGAAAGCCGGTTTGCCAATAATGGCTTTGGTAAAAGCGGCTATGTGAGCGACCACCAGCGTCTTGATCCCCTGCGTTGCGCTCCCCTCGCACCGAGCGACGTTGACATACCTATAGCCCGGGGCGAGGACGGCGTGTACCTGGAAAGGCTCGCTGAAGGCCTCGCCCGCCTGGAAGCCCTATCCGCAGAACGCCAGCCCGACCTGGCCATCGTCGTGGACGGCGCCGATCCCTACGTCCATGACGGGCTGGAGTCCAGCACGGACCTCGCCCTCAGCCTGGACCAATGCGTGGAACGGGACGAACTGGTGCTCGGCTTCCTGCGGGCACGGAAAATACCGTCCGCCTGGATCATGTCCGGCGGTTACGGCGAGCGCGCCTGGGAACCCCCGGCGGCGTTTTTGGGCAAGGTATTAGGGTGAGGTAGCGTCGACGACGCGCATGGCCGGTTCAGTCCCGCTTTCAGTCACTATTCCCGCGATGGCGGCCACCAGGCCGACCGCCCGCAGTCCGGCGAGGCAGGCATCCGCCTGGTCACCGGGTACGGCGGCCAAGAGACCGCCGGAGGTCTCCGGAATGAAGTACAAGCCCCGGAAGGCCTCGTCCAAACCGGATTCAAAGGCAAGCTGAGCGCTGTAGAAAGCGCGATTCCTGATGGCGCCTCCGGGCAGGTGCCCCGCAGCCGCCAACGTGGCCGCTCCGTCCAGGTAGGGCAGGGCGCGGGCGAAAATTCGCAGGCCAACCCCGCCCTTTTCCGCCAGCTCCAGCGCGTGCCCGGCAAAGGAAAAGCCGGTAACATCGGTACAGGCCCGCACCCCGTGCCTCACCAGAACCCGCAGAGCATCCCGGTTCAGCCGTTTCATGGACTCCACCGCCAACGCCAGTACGTCCGCGGGGCAGGCTTCTTCCTTGGCGGCCGTCGTTATCGCCCCGGTTCCAAGCGCCTTGGTCAGGATCAGCGCGTCGCCGGGCCTTGCACCCGATTTGAGCAGCACCCGGTCCGGGTGGGCAAACCCTATCACGGCCATGCCGAATTTGGGCTCCGGATCCATGATCGTGTGGCCGCCCACCACGGCGCAGCCCGCTTCGGCAGCCTTCTCGGCTCCGCCGCGAACGATATCCGCCATGGCCGCCGCCGACAGATCCGGCGGAAAAGCAGCCAGGTTGAGCGCCAGAATGGGCTCTCCCCCGGTGGCGTAGACGTCCGACAACGCGTTGGCCGCCGCTATGGCACCAAAGTCGTAGGGATCATCGACTATGGGCGTAAAGAAGTCGGCCGTGAAAATGATGCATTTCTCTTCGTCGACCCGGTACACCGCCGCGTCATCTCCCTCTTCGAGTCCGGCGAGGAGGGAAGCGGAACGCTCGGGCGGTACCAGACCGGCCAATGGACGCAGAACCTGCGCCAGGGTCTCAGGACCCATTTTTGCCGCTCAACCGGCCGCGGAGCACATCGACGTCAGTCTGATCCGCTCATCTGCGCAAAAATTCATCGCCTTCCCTCCTTTCCGCTAGTGGGTTGATAGGCCAGAACGGTAGCAGAAACGCCTTACGGGCGCAAGGGAAACATGGTCCCTTGATTCATTAGGGAAAACGGTAATAACCCCGCGTTTAGACAAGAATCTACAACACGGGGGACTCATTCCCGCATCCTATCAGCCCCCTTTTGAACTGTTCGTTATATACTCGGTTCATGAAAACAAAGCGTGTAGGCCATTGGGAATGGAATGTCAAAACAGGCGAAATGAAATTCAGCCCCGAATATTTCAGGATGCTGGGCTACGACGAAACCGATTTCACCGACAATCTGCTGTCCTGGATGGGGCTGTTGCATATGGACGATCTGGAATGGGCCATGTACATAAAGACGAACTGCATCAAGGGACGAAGCGAGTTTTTCAGGCTGGAATACAGGATGCTGGCTGAAAACGGCGAATGGCGCTGGATCCTGAGCCAAGGCAAGTGCGAAGGTAGGGACGAGAATGGCCGGGCCATCAGGATAACCGGTATACATGTAGATATTACAAATTCAAGACAGGAAAAAGCCAAACCTTCCAGAGAGGCGATGGGGGCTTGAGGCTCACATTTCCTGCGGAAATCGATCTTTCGGCTGCAGATGCATCATTGACAAAATAGCTACTGTAGCCATATTATTAATATATGATTGCAGTTGGTGTGAGAAACTTGAAGAATCAGCTTTCCCAATATCTTCAGCTCGTTAAACAGGGTGAAAAAGTGTTTATCACGGAACACAATAAGGTCATTGCAGAGATATCCCTTCCACAGGATAAGGTTTCCAGTTCTGATATCGATATGGAGCTTGAAAAGTTAGTAGCTACGGGAAAGCTGATCAAGGCAGTAAGGAATAATTCAATACTGTATAATACTGAGTCTCCAATTAAAGTTGATTGGATATCCGTCTACCAAGAAAACAGGGCAGAGTAGGATGCTGTATTATTTTGATTCGAGTATACTACTGGCTATCTTATTGGATGAGAAACGAAAAGATGAAGCCAAAAAATTATGGGATGAGGCAACCGTAAGGGTAAGTTCCATCCTGCTAAAATTGGAAGCGATAACTGTCCTGAGGAGAACCTACGAACAAAATAAGAAAAAACTCGATCCTGGTTGGATGACAAAAAAAGCCGAAGAGCTACAGGAATACCTAAAAGAAATTAACGTAAGAATAATTGATGGGGATATTGAAACGATCGTATTCCTTAGGAAGGAGATTGCCAAATGCAAGACCCTCGATGCCATTCATATTGCAACAGCTTTGGAATTCGGCAAATTAATTCCTGCATCTGACTTCCATCTTTACACCTTTGATAGGGGAATGGCAGAGCTGGCCAAACTATTGAAATTCAAGATCAATATATGTAAGGAAGAAGACTACATCTGACCGGCCTTTCCACTTCTCCCCCCCTCCCCTACCGCCCCATAATCTTCCTGATATCCCCTTTGGTGCCCTCCTCGGAGAGGGCCTTGTCGATGCGGTCCCGGAGTTCTGTATCGCGCTTGTGGAGCAGGCAGACCACGTCGCGGGATATGCCGGTCTCGAAGCCTATGACCACGTCATTGCGGAAATAACTGCGGGAAGTGAATTCACCAACCTTGCGTTCGGTGATGACGGCGTCCACCTGCTTCCATATGAGTTTGGTGAAACCGAGAATATCGTTGTCCGTTTCCACGAAAGTACAGTCAAAACCATCCAGGCATTCCCGCACGTAGGAACCCTTCTGTACGGCGATGCGCAGGCCATCTATGCAGGCGTGGTCCAATTTCCTGACCTTGGATACCTCCGCCTTGCGCATGAACAGGACTGGCTCGAAACGCGCGAAGGGACGGGTCGCTACCACAGGAAGCGCAGCCAGGATCGAGTTGGGCCAGCCGATGTTGGCGGCGATGCGTACGCGGCCGGCGTCCAGATCCTCCATCACCTTGACGAACTGGTCCGGTACGAATTCGAAGCATTCGCCTAGCTTTTCTCCCACCAGTCTGAGGATGTCCACCGTGAAACCCGCGGCGCCTGTTGAACCTATATATACCCAGGGCGGGTACGCGGCGTCGTGGCCGATGCGGATAACCTGAGCCTGGACTGATCCCGAAGAGCCTGAAGAACCAAAGCGCTCCTCGATGACCGATGCCTCGCGCAGGACGGTAATCAGACCATTCTCAATTTCCAGCATGCCGCCGGTGGCGGATTTTTGCCGCTGGACGTTTTCCTCGATATACTTCGAGCTTTCGGAAAGCATCTCTATCGATTTTCCCAGCTTGGCCTGCTGTTCGGTCACACGCTTGCCGCTCTGGGATAGTTCCTTGAGCTCTCCCGTTATGGACTGTATATGGTTCCTGGTGGATTCAAGGGCTTCCATGGATAGTTCCTGGTCGCCCTGGGCTTGCTCGATCTGGGCAGAGAAGCGCACCTTCCCCTGTTCGTAGGCCTCAAGGGTGCCGTCCGTATTCTGGAGACCCGATTTGAGACCACCCAGATTTACCCGGATGCCTTCGGTAAGGGTGCGGCTGCGTTCCGCCAGGCGTTTGACCTCACCGGCTACCACCTTGAAACCCTTGCCCTTCTCGCCCGCCCTGGCCGCCTCGATGGCTGCGTTCAGCGAGAGCAGATTGGTGCGCTCGGCGATATCCTCGATCTCGGCGATGGTTTCGGTTATACGGAGGGTCGAATCGCGGACCTGGCCAAACAGACGCAGAAAGGCGCCAAAAAGCACGTCGATCTCGCCATACAGGCGTACGATCTCCTTGAACCCCTGCTGGGCCTTTCGGGACGCCTCGGTGGAACGGAAAAGTTCCCCCTCGGATCTTTCCAGGAAGGACGCGATCTGCGAGGCGCTGGATGCCAGGGCTTTAAGTTCGGCCTCTCCGGCTCTGGAGGCGGCCATATTGGTGGTGTTGCTGGAAAGCTCCTCCAGCAGGAAATCGCCGGAAAGCTCGGTCTCGGTCACCAGACGGGCAAGGCTGCACCGGAAGTCCTGGGTGATTTGCCTCAGCTTCCGCACCACATCCGCATAATCCGCTACCGGAAAAAGGTCTGGATCCATTTCAGCCATAACGCGCCCTCTCGTGCACGTTATGGTAAACCGAAACGCTCAGGATCACAAGGGTGATATTTCCAATACCTCCACTTACGTTTTCGCTACTTCCCTTTCGGCATCCTTCATGATAGTGACAGCCGAGGCAAGACCGATACCGAATCTCGAGACGCCCATTTCCTTCATACGCAGCAAGGTCTTATAATCGCGGACGCCTCCGGCGGCTTTCATTTTAATTTTTCCCGCAACGGTCCTGGCCATTATCTCGATGTGATGCAATTCAGTCGGCTTGCTTGCCCAGCCGGTACCTGACTTCACAAAATCCGCTCCGCTGTCCATGACGATCCTGCAGGCGGTTTCCAATTCCTCGTCGGTCAGGTAGGGTGCCTCGACTATCACCTTCAGGGGTTTACCGCCGATTTGCCCATACACCGCGTTAATGTCGCTTGCTACTTCGCGCAAGCGTTTGGATTTCAACTGCCCGACATTCATGACCATGTCAAATTCGTCACAACCCAATTCGAAGGCTTTGCGAGCCTGGAATGCCTTTACTTCCGTTGTCTCTCCACCGGTCGGAAACCCGATTGGCGCACCGACAAGGGTTTCCTCATCCTTGAATGCCTCGACCAACATCGGCGAGTAACAGGGCAACGCGAATACGCAGATGAAGCGGTATTCGCGGGCGATCCGTATAAGTTGATTGACATCCTGTTCGGTATTGAAGGTTTGAAGTACACTGATATCTATAAGTTTGGCGACTTCCCCAGGTTGCATGACCACTTGTGCCTCCACGATTACCTCGATTGGCTCCCAGTATGGTCTCGTCGGCCAAATCGTTTCACCAATAAACATTATGACGTTATGTTGTATTTGTCAATTAGTCCACAAAGAGCGGGCCCTACATTCATCCGAGCAAGGAAGGGGTGACCAAGTGGCAACCCCTTCCTTTATCGCATCCGTAGATCACGGGATGCGACTATTCAATTACTTGGGGATCTTCTGATCGACGTTTGCCGGGGTAGCGATATCGCCATCGAACCAGTTGATCTCTTTGGGTTCGATCTTCGCTGCAAGCTTGTTGAACGCCGCGACTACGGGTGCGTAGCCTTGGTTGAAGGGGCTCTGGTCGAGTACGGCGGTTACTTCACCGGACCTGACGTAGCCGACAGTCTCCTGCATCCAGTCATGGCATACGAGTTTGACCTTTCCGGTAAGTCCGGCGTCCTTGATGGCTTTCGCTGCACCGAAGGGTCCGCCTGCGGTCACGTAGATACCTTTGATGTCGGGGTTGGAAGTCAGCAGGTTCTGGGTGATGTTGTACGCTTCCTCAGCCTTGTCCTGATTCTCGAACTCGCCGATAAGGGTGAGTTTTGAATTCGCATCGAACACCGAGCGGGCGCCCTTGCGGCGGAGTTCATGGCCCAGAACATTGAAGGAGCCGGTTATGATGGCGAACTTGCCCGATCCGCCCATGGCGTCGGAGAGCAATTGTCCGCAGGTTTTTCCGCCGGCGAATCCGTCCTGGCCCCAATAGGCTTGGCGCTTGGAGTTCATGCCGGGTTCGGTATTGAATGAATAGACCAGGATGCCGGCGGCGACTGCCTTGTCGACTACCGGGGTCAATGCATCGGAAAGACCGAAGAGCGTGATCGCATCATATTGCGCCGTAATGCAATTCTGCATGGCGGCCTCGAATTTCTGCGGATCGAAGTCAGGAACGGAAATCCAGTCAACCTTGCAATTCCTGTCCTTGAGTATTTCCTTCGCGAAATTCGTACCCTGCATGACTGCCATGCCGAAGGGATTGTTCTGTACCATTATCGTCGCGATCCTGATCTGCTTGGGAGCGACCACATCTGCAGGCAAACCCATCAGCGTAACTGCCGGTGGCGCCTTGATATCTTTGGCGGGTGTGAATTTGCCCGCCGCACTGTCGGATGCTCCCGCCGCAAAAGCGGAAATGGAAACCGTCAAGAAAGTTGCCGCTATGGCGCTACCCAGTAAAAATCTTCGACTCATGTTCGTACTCCTTAGTAGTTGATTTTCCAGAACAGCTCGTTCAACTTGAAAGTTCCTCCTTTGGATTCAGCTTATGCGAGATCACGGAAAGACCCCGCGCATCATTTCTCCGCGTATCGGGCCAGTTGTCCAAGCTATCATGTTACGCGGTTATTGATTCCAAATACATTCTAACATCATAATGTTTGAATCGTCAATTAATTTTATGCATAATCTTGATTGATGGCCTGTTCCCTACCGGTCTACCAACGGGTTAGGCAGCCCCCAAGGCTTAAACGGGAAACACCCATTGACTTCCCAAAGCCTTACCAAATGACTGCCACTAAGCATGAAAACTTTTATATATTTATAATATATATATTTATTATTTATACATGGGATGGGGACCAATTAATGTGGAGCCGTATTCCGCTTGCCTCCACAGCCCTGAACAGGGGACTCCCAAGGAGGCACCTCCATTGCGCGACCAAGTCCATCAAGCGGGCTGCTTGTGCCAAAGTCATGCAATTTTGGAGATTCAATCATCCTTGACGATTATACATAGTAATGTTAGACTTCTACCACATTGAGGTAAGCAATGACGCGGGTGACTCTTAGGTACGTTCTGGTGTATTCTTCGATCAGGAAACAAATCGAGAATTTGGAATACGCCATCGGCGATCTTCTTCCACCGGAACCGGAACTGCAAAAGCAGTTCGGCGTGAGCCGCGTAACGGTGCGGAAGGCCATCGAGCTTTTGGCGCGACAGGGATTCGTACATATACAGCAGGGCCGTGGTACCAGCGTGCTCGATTACAAGGCTACCCAGAACCTCCAATTCGTTACTTCCTTCTCCGAAACCCTGCAAGAGCGGGGTTATGTAGTAGATCACCGTCTCATATCGATCCGGACGGAACACCCCAACTCGAACGTCGCCGCGAATTTGGGAATCACCAAGGACGATTCGATCGTTCGCATCGAACGCGTCGCCTATGCCGACAAGATGCCCATAGCCATCATGACGAATTTTCTGGTCGCCGATTATGTACCCGGAATTGAAAAAAAAGCCGGGATGATAAAATCCCTCTACCATTTCCTGGAGGACGAGTATTCGATTTTCATAGACTCCGCGAAGGATTTCATAAGCGCCGACGTAACTTCCGAGAAGGACGTTGAGCTTACGGGGATGCTTGCCGGAGCTCCGCTGGTTACGGTACGGCGCGTGAGTTACCGTAACGCCAAGCCCATTGAACTGGCCTACCTGAGAATAGTCGCGAACAGGTACGAATACAGTGTGTATACCAAGGATCGTCCTCCAAGGTCACACAATACTACTGAGAGGAGCGTCTAAAATGAAATTGGGAGTCAACGATATCGCGAAAATGATTGATATCAGCGCGGTGCAGACTTCACATGGAGAAAAGGAAATAAACGAACTGATCGGGATTGCCTGCACGTACGGCTTCGTTGCGATACACGTACTTCCCTGCTGGGTACCCTTCGTGAGTGCCCATCTTCCCTATGATTCCGGCATCATGATCGGTGCTCCGGTCGGATTCCCTTCGGGAGGACATACCACCGAGATAAAGGTGGCCGAGGCGAAACGGCTCGTGATCGATGGAGTCGATGAGATGGACATGATGATCAACGTCGGCAAGCTCAAATCCAAGGATTTCGCGTACGTCGAGAACGAAATCTCGGCAGTGGTAAAGGCGGTGCCGATTCCTGTCAAGGTCATCCTTGAAGTCCAGTATCTCACCAAGACAGAGATCAAGAAAGCCTGCGAGATATGCATCCGCGCGGGGGCGCAATTCGTAAAGACCTCGACTGGTTGGACGGGCATCAGCACGAGTCTTGAGGTGGTCGAGCTGATCACGTCCTTCGTGGGCGATGCCATACAGGTAAAGGTTTCCGGCGGGATCAGGAATCTGGACACCCTCGTCGCCATGTACAAGATGGGCGTCAGCCGGTTCGGTATAAACGCCCAGGCGTCGATGAGTATCCATAACGAGGTTTCGGCCATGCCCGGAAAATGTATAGAAATCTGAGCGGCTTGGGGGCGATTCCGTGGGCACGAATATACTTTCTTTTGACCTTGGGACTGGTGGCGTAAAGGCTTCGCTCTACGACAGGGACGGCCGTTGCCTTAAAAGCGTTTTCATCTCCTATGATACGACCTACCCCGCTGCGGGCTACCATGAACAGAGTCCCGAAACCTGGTGGAAGGCGGTCGCGGAAAGCACGAACCGTCTCCTTACAGACGAACGCGAACGTGAGGGGGTCTCCTGTCTGGCCCTGTCGGGTCACAGCCTGGGTGCGGTGCCTGTCGATGCCGATGGGCGCGTCCTCCGGGAGGCCACGCCGATCTGGTCCGATTCCAGGGCAGTGGCCCAGGCAGCCGCCTTCTTCGGGAAAAACGACGAGATAGCCTGGTACATGACTACGGGCAATGGTTTTCCCGCAGCCTTGTACACGATTTTCAAGGTCATGTGGTATGCGTCGGAAGAGCCCGCCATGTATCGTGGAACCTACAAAATCCTGGGCACCAAGGACTACATCAACTACCGGCTTACCGGAAGGATGGCGACAGACCATTCCTATGCTTCCGGAAGCGGTGTATATGATCTGAAGAAAGGGCGCTATTCCCCCGAACTCATCGAGGCCAGCGGGGTGCCGGCCGGTTTGTTGCCGGAGATATTCCCCTCAACGCATATTCTGGGCGGACTGACCGAACAGGCAGCCAAAGCGCTGAATTTGCCGCAAAAGGTCCAGGTCGTCTGCGGAGGCGTTGACAATTCGTGCATGGCCCTGGGTGCCAGGGCGTTCGCCGAAGGAAGGGTGTATACCTCGCTGGGATCCTCGTCGTGGATTGCAGTCTCCTCCGCGGAACCCGTACTCGACGCAAGGACAAGACCGTACGTATTCGCCCACGTAGTCCCCGGAATGTTCACCTCCGCGGTGAGCATCTTCTCGGGTGGCAGCGCGTTCCGCTGGGTACGGGACGTCATGTGCCGGGACCTTAAGGAACAGGCAAGCCGCAGCGGCACCGATGTATACGACCTGATGGCGGCTGAGGCCGCCAGCGCGCCTGCGGGTTCGAAAAACCTCCTGTTCAATCCGAGCCTTGCCGGTGGATCGGGACTCGATCCATCACCGAATATCCGCGGCGCCTTTGCCGGATTGGATCTGGGCCACACGAGGGCAGACCTGTTGAGGTCCGCAATGGAAGGCATCGCCCTGAACCTTGGATTGGCCCTGAACGAACTCCGCTCCTATTGCAAGCTTAGCGATGAGATGCTCATGGTTGGAGGAGGAAGCGTCAGTCCGTTCTGGCGGCAGATTTTTGCGGACGTCTACGGTATGGATATACTCAAGACGAATATCGGGATGGAGGCTGGCGCCTTGGGAGCGGCGGCGGTGGCCGCGGTAGGCACGGGTCTCTGGAAGGACTTCGCAAAGATTGACGAGATACATCAGATTCAGGATGTCAGGAAACCCATACCGGGTAATTCAAAGCGCTATTCCGCGCTATTACCGGCCTTCGAGACCCTGAGGCAGAGCCAATCCACGCTCGGCACCATGTTGACAAAACTTCAAGCTATTGGGGAGGAATGATGAAATCGAGCAATCCTAAACTGAGGAGCCTTGGAGACTTCTTCGCGCGGCCGGAAGTCAGCGTATTGATGGCACTCCTTGTCCTTTGTGTGCTTATGTCCATCGCCAGTCCGTATTTCCTGACCTTCAGGAATATAATGAATGTGCTAAGGCAATTCTCGTTGATCGCCATCCTGGCCATCGGAATGGGCATGATCATCATAACTGCGGGCATAGATCTTTCGGTGGGCGCATTGGTGGGGCTGAGCGCCTGTCTGGGCGCGGCTGTCGCCAGGGCGGGGGCATCTCCGTCGCTTACCCTACTGGTCATACTCGGCATTGGAACCCTGGTAGGCTTCCTCAACGGCCTGCTCGTCACCAAGGTTGGCCTGCCTCCATTCATAGCTACCTTGGGCATGATGAGCATCGTGAAGGGTTTTTCCCTGCTCATAACGATGGGCAGCCCCATCCACTACGACAATACCTGGATATCCGTTTTCGGCGGAAGCCATATCGGCATAGTGCCGGTATCCGTGATCGTGATGGCGGGAATAGTCACCGTAGGGGTCATCTTCGCTAACAAGACCGTCACCGGCAGGAACATCTACGCGGTCGGAAACAGCGAGAAAGCCGCGAAGCTTTCGGGTATCCGCGTTGACCGCATAAAGATCATAGTGTTCACTATAACGGGTTTCCTGGCGGGCGTCTGCGGCCTCATCCTGATGGGCCAACTGGAAAGCTCCGACGCGTTCTACGGGAACGGCTACGAGATGGACGTCATAGCCGCAGCGGTAATCGGCGGTATCAGCCTCTCTGGCGGTGTAGGCAACCTGATCGGAATAGTCGTAGGCGCCGGATTGATGGGCGTGCTCAAGAACGCCTTCGTGCTGCTCGCGGTTCCCGGGTATTGGCAAACCGTGGCGGTCGGAGTGGTCATCATAGGCGCCGTTTCCATCGACAGCCTCAGAAGCAAAAAATAGCCTTCCAGCGGCCGGCCCAGCCGGTCCGCGCGGCAGGCCTACGATCACCGGAGGTATCGGGATGGGCAGCGAAACTATTTGCGGAATATCGAACGTGACCAAGACTTTCATAGGAGTCGTCGCGCTCAGGAATATCAACCTGGAGATCGCCAAGGGCGAAATACACGGAATAATCGGGGAGAACGGGGCGGGCAAATCGACCCTGATGAACGTACTTTCCGGCGTATTCCACCCGGATTCGGGAACCCTCGAGTTTGACGGCAGCCCGGTCAGACTCAAGGATACACGCCATGCCCAGAGCATCGGCATAGCCATGATCCATCAGGAACTTTCCCTGTCCCGCCACATGAGCGTGGCGGAGAATATTTTCCAGGGCCGGATGCTCAAGAACAAATTCGGATTCATCGACCAGAAACGGATGGTGAAGGAATCCAAAGCCTATCTGAGCAGCCTGAAAGTAGAGGACATCGATCCCAAGACGCTGGTGCGGAACCTGAGCGTGTCGCAGATGCAACTGGTCGAAATCGCGAAGGCCGTGTCCCTGAACGCAAGACTGCTGATCATGGATGAGCCGACCTCCTCCCTGACTACGGGCGAGATCTCCGTCCTCCTTTCCATCATGAAATCCTTGAGGGCCAACAACGTATCCATCATTTTCATCACCCACAAGCTGGAGGAGATCCTGGAGGTTGCCGACCGAATCACGGTCCTGCGCGACGGTGCCTTCATCGACACACTCAAGACCAGGGACACCAGTATAGACCAGCTTGTCTCGCTTATGGTGGGCCGGGAATTTGAGCGCAAGGCGCACCGTAATTTCATCCAGGACTACGAGGGCAGGAACGTGGCCTTGGAGGTCGAGGGGCTGAATATTGGCAACCGGGTCAGGAACGCTTCCTTCAAATTGTACGAGGGTGAGGTACTGGGGCTGACCGGCCTCGTAGGCGCGGGCCGGACGGAACTGCTACAGGGCATCCTGGGCATGGATCAGATTTCTTCAGGGACCGTTCGCGTGTTCGGCAAGGAAGCCAGAATACGGCATCCGGCGGATGCGATTAAGCTGGGAATAGGAATGGTGCCCGAAAACAGGAAAGAGCAGGGTATGTTCCTGAAGCTGAGCGTCATGGACAACATGGTCATGGTGCACCTGCGCGCACTTTCCAACATGCTCGAGTTGATCAACAAAAAGAAAACCCAGAAGATCTCCGAAAAGTACCTGAACGACCTGGCGATAAAGACGCCGAGCCTTGCGCAGATATCCCAGAACCTGAGTGGCGGCAACCAACAGAAGACGGTCATAGCCCGGTGGCTGATGCATAGTCCCAAGATACTGTTCCTGGACGAACCGACCCACGGAATCGATATAGGTGCCAAAGCCGAGATATACCGCATCATCGACGAAATGTCCAAACGGGGTGTCGCGGTGATCCTGCTGTCATCGGAACTACCTGAGGTGCTCAATCTGTGCGACAGGATCATGGTCATGCACCACGGTGAGATCAAGGGGATCCTTTCCCATAAAGACGCGGATCAGGTCAGGATAATGAACCTTACCCTGGAAGAAAAGCAGAGAACTGCCTGACGCGATGAAGCGATGGAGGGAGACATGAACGAAATGATTGCTAAACGGGTTGCCATAGTGACCGGCGGCAGCAGGGGAATCGGGCTTGGCATTTGCGAAGCCCTTGCCTCCGACGGGTGCGCGGTGGCGATGGTATACCGGGACAATGAAAAGGCCGCAAACGAAGCCGTCCAGAAGATACGGAAGGCTGGCGGCACCGCGATGATAGTGAAAGCCGACGTGGGAAAATACCGGGATACTTCCCGGGTTGTCGAGGAAGTCGTTCGCGAATGGGGCAGGATCGACATCCTCATCAACAATGCGGGCTTGTTCGATTTCGCCTTCATCGAGGAAATGGACGAGGCGTTCTACGATTCCCTTTTCGACGTCAACCTGAAAGGTATGACCTTCATGATCAAACACGCCCTGCCCTGGCTCAAAAAAAGCGGACGTGGACGTATCGTGAA
This sequence comes from Breznakiellaceae bacterium, assembly GCA_964202565.1. GTDB lineage: Bacteria > Spirochaetota > Spirochaetia > Treponematales > Breznakiellaceae > SZUA-426. The sequence continues at coordinate 13,730 of CAXNJE010000036.1, forward strand.
TGCCAGCTCGATATCCGGAAAACTCGCCGATGTAGGCCTGGTTGCGTACGGCTGTTCCAAGGCGGGTGTGGACATGCTCACGCGGATAGCATCGGCAGAACTGGCTCCTTTCGGCATCACCGTCAATGCCTACGCCCCCGGAATCATAGCCACGGAGATGACGAGGGAAATGATCGAGACCCGGGGAACCGAGCAGGTAAAACAAATCCCCGTAGGAAAATTCGGTGAGACAGCGGATGTCGCAAACCTGGTTACATTCCTGTGTTCGCCAGCTGCTGACTACATCAACGGCGAGATCATTGGCGTCGATGGCGGTATGCTCAAAGTGCAGAATCCCGCGCGGGCGCGCAGATAAGGGAAAAGGAGAAAGCATGAAAGATTCGGTGCTCAATGCGAAATCGATACTTAAAAGGTTCAGCCTTAAAGGCAAGACCGCCCTCGTGACCGGGGCCGCTCAGGGAATCGGCCGCGCCTTCGCGCATGCCCTCGCGGACGCGGGGGCTTCCGTGGCGATAGTCGACATCGACAAGGCGCTCGCGGAGCAGACGGCGGAAGAGATAAGGGCGAAGGGTGTAAAATCCATGGCCATCGTCGCGGACGTGACGAAACCGGCGGAGGCGGCCCGCATGGTCACGGCAGTAGTGGATGCCTGGGGGGAACTCACCATCGGTGTGAACAACGCTGGTATGGGCAACTGGGTTGCCGCCGAGGAAATGACGGAAAAGGCGTGGCGCGCCATGATGGCCCTCAACCTGGATGGCGTGTTCTACTGCGCCCAGGCCGAAGCCAAGGCCATGTTCAAGAAGGGTTACGGCAAAATAATAAACACTGCGTCCATGTCGGGACACATCGTCAACCTTCCGCAGAATCAGAGCGCCTACAACGTGTCCAAGGCCGGCGTCCTGCACCTGACGAAAAGCCTAGGCACCGAATGGGCTACCCGGGGAATCAGGGTGAACAGCATCAGCCCGGGGTATACGCGCACCAACCTCGTGGAGAAATTGCTGGAAACGCCGGAGGGCAAGAAGATAATGCCCGAGTGGATGGCGCGGGTGCCCATGGGCAGGATGGCCGACGTGACCGACCTCCAGGGCGCTGTGGTGTACCTGGCGAGCGAGGCTTCGGATTATATGACCGCTGCGGACATCATCATCGACGGCGGTTATTGCGCCTGGTAAGAGGACGCTCCGCAACATCGACGCCGCCGAACAGCCTTGCCGGACTGGCAGGGCTGTTCCGGCGTCGCCTCAATCCAGATTGAAATGGTCCTTGAAATCCAGGTACTTCTCTTCCCAGAGTTTCTGCTCCAAGGGGAGGTACTCCTCGATGGGGAAGGAATTTCTGACCAACGCCTTTCCATCCTCGATGGAGGAGATGCTCCGGTCCGCGAGCAATTGCACGAGTACGTTTCCCAGCACAGTCGCGTCGCTGGGCCCGGCCAGAACGGGCCGCCCGCAAGCGTTCGCGGTAAAGCGGCATAGCAGCCTGTTTCGGGACCCGCCACCCACGATATTTACCAAAGGCAAGGGTCGGCCTGTGAGACCTTCCATCTTCTCGATTGCCCAGCGGTACTTGAAAGCCAGGCTCTCCAGCACGCAGCGGATTGTCTGACCCATGCTCTGCGGAACCGCCCCTCCCCTCTCACGGCAATGCCCGAAAATGGCATCTTCCATGTTATCCGGAGAAAAGAAGACTGGGTCATCCGGGTCGATCCGGTACGCGAAGGGTGCCGAGGCCTCGGCGGCGGTTTCCATGTCCTCAAAGCCGATATCCTGCCCCCGGGACTTATACAGCCGGCCGAGTTCCTGGACTATCCACAGGCCCATCACGTTGCGTACCAGCCTATGCCTGTTCCCGAGTCCTCCCTCGTTCGCGATATTGTGCCGATACCCGAAGCTGTCGATGATGGGTGCGGGAACCTCGGTGCCTACCAGCGACCAGGTGCCGCTACTGATGATGGCCCGGTCACCCGCCGAAACGGCTGCAAGGAAGGCCGAGGCCGTATCGTGCTCGCAGACGGAGACGACGTCGAAGCCCTGGATTCCCTGTTCCCGGTTATAGGCAGCCCTCGACCTTCCCACGACCGTTCCGGGTTTGACTATCCCGCAGAGAAGTTTTCTGGGTATGCCGAAGGCCTTCAGAATCTCGTCGCTCCAGTCGCCGGTCGAGAAATCGAACATCTGGCTGACCGAGGCGATGGTGTATTCCGACGACGCCTCCCCTGTCAGGTAATAAGCGAGCAGGTCCGGGGTGAACAGCAGCTTGTGCGCGTTGTCCAGCAGGAATCCCTGACCGGCCTCGCGCATCGCGGCCAGTTGCATGAGCGTGTTGAAGGGCGCCACCTGGTTTCCCGTAAGCTCGTATAGTTTCCGGGGAGACAATTTCGCATAGATTGCCGCCTTGTGCCGTTCCGTACGCTTGTCCCGGTAACTTCGTAGCGGAGTCAGCATCTCTCCACGGGCGTCTATCAACGAGAAATCGTTGGAGAAGGAATCCATGCCTATCGACCTGATGGGACCTTCCGCTATCGAGGCCGCCTTGCGTATGCCCTGGTTCATCCGGCTATGGATGTTCAGGAAGTCCCAATACAGGCAATCGCCGACGGCGATCGGTTCGTTTCCAAACCGGAGGATATCCTCAAGGAAAAGGCGCTCACCGTCAAAGCGGCAAAGGTTCAGCTTCCCGCCACTACCGCCCAGATCGAATGCCAGATAGTTCATGCACGGCTCCTCATCCAGCCACGACTAGCTTCAGGTCAAAGGCCTTCAGATAGTCGAGGGGCTGGAGGGCGGTTTCCGGGTCGGTGACGATGCGGTCGATGGATGAGAACGCACCCAGGAACACCTGCCCCAGCCGGGTGAATTTGGTGTGGTCGGCCAGGATGGTCACCTCCTGCGAACGCTCTATCATGAGTCGTTTCACTTCAACCTCGTCGGCGCTCGAGTCGGTCAGCATATGCTTCTCGCTGATGCTCGCACAGGACATGAAGGCCTTGTTCGGAACATATTCCCGGCCAATCCTTTGGGGAATGGCGCCGGAAAAGGACATGTTGCTCTCCTTGAAGTCCCCGCCAAGGCAGACGAAACGCAAGCGGGGATTCTGCACCCGTACTGCTTCCAGCAGCAGTTTTAGGGAATTTGTGACGATGCAGACCTCCATTTCCCGTGGAATGAAGCGGAGGAGGTAGAGCGTCGTAGAGCTGTTGTCCATGAAGACCGTATCTCCATGGCTGATGAACGAGGCTGCCACCCTGCAGATCGCCTGTTTTTCTTCCTGCCTCTGGATTTCCCTTACCGAGACCGGGAATTCCGGGCGTACCTTGGAGGAACTGAGGTCCAGGACCGCGCCTCCATGGGCCCGCTTTATGATCCCTTCCTTTTCCAGCCCGCGCAGGTCGCGCCGGATGGTTTCCTTGCAGACGTCAAAACGCTCCGACAACGAGGCGACATCCATCTTGCCGGCGCGCTCCAGAAGGTCGGCGATCTCGGCTTTTCTCTCGAAACCCAGCATTGCCGCGCCGCTCAGATGCTGTTCTTGAAAATGCCGCACATGGCATCGCACTCGATCCGTTCGAGCATGCTGTAGGCCATGTAGATATCGTCCCCGGAAACGACCACCCCGTGCAGGGGAAGGATGCACCCTATGGGCTTCTTGACCGCGATGGCGCGCCGCTCCTCGAAGTACTTGTAGACGTTTTCAGACAACTCCTTCGTATAGGCCTTTGTGTAGGGAATGCACTCCACCGCACCCCGTCCCATGGTGGCTTCGGTGATGTTCGGGATGGGCTTGCCCTGGGAAACGTACACCATGCAGTAGAAGGGATGGGCATGGATGGTACAGCCGATATTGTCGAAGTTGTTCAGTATCAGGTGGTGCATATAGCTTTCACGGGACAGTTTTCCCGTGCCTTCCAGGATATTCTGGTCCGAATCGACCAGGAGGAAGTCTGAGACCTCGAGTTCGCAGTGCTTGCGTTCCGACATCAGGGATGGGCTGACGAGCATGAGTCCCGGTGCTACCTTGACCGCAAAATTCCCCCCCGCCGCGTTGGTGAGCCTGCGTTCCCACATCATTCTTGCTACCTTTACCATCTCCGTCCGCATTTCCATATATGAAAGTCCGCTCATTTCGCTTCGCTCCTTACATCAGACCCGGTGCCCTTTTCCTGTCGGGGGACCTTTCACCCCAGCTTACGTATCGTACAGTCCGCCTCAAGGGCTTTCGCCCTGGCGGTATCAAATCCAACAGAGAGGGCCGATTCCGCCGTCGCTGCGGAGGCGGCCGTCGCGATCCTGAGCGTTTCCTCCATGGACTTGCCCTCGCTGATTCCGTAGACGAGACCCGCAAGGTAGCAATCACCGCACCCGATGGTATTGCGTACCCTTACCGGCGGCGGAACCGCCTTGTACAGACCTTGCGGGCACTTGACGATGGAACCGTCCTTGCCTAGGGAAACGGCGATGATCCCGATTCCGTACTTCTCCAGCGAGTCGAGGGCGCGGCGCACGGCGTTGTCCTCGCTGGAAACCTCCCTGCCACAGAGAAACGAAAGCTCGTTCAGGTTCGGCTTGATCAGGAAAGGCGCGCTTTCGACACATTTAGCCAAGGCCGGTCCGCTCGTATCGATGAACACGCGCAAGTTCTTTTCACGAAATCTGGTAATCATCTCATTATATACGAAGGGATTGGGACAATTGCCGGCATCACCGGAAAGTACCAGGAAATCGCCCTCCCCTATTTTACCATCCATGGACGCGATGACTTCGGCTAGATCCTCCACCGACAGCGGAACGCCTTTTTCCGCCACAATGGTACAGTCATTTGATTTTTCCACAAAGAGGTAATTGGTCCTGCTGACAGCCCCCTCCTTGTGGAGGAATTCCACATCCACCCCGTGTTCCGCCAGGTAGCGCATTATGCGTCTGCCAGATTCTCCGTGGCAGATGCCAAAAGCCCGATTCTTTAGCCCCAGCAGCTTCAGATTGATGGAAACGTGGGTCCCCTTGCCTCCGATGACTTCCGTGATGCCCTCGATGCGGTTGGTAAGGTTTTTCCTGAGCGAATCGAGGTAAATAACCTTGTCAATGGCAGGATTGAGCGTAAGGGTATTGATCATGTAGAGTCCTTTGGTTTCCCGAAATTGCCCGTTACCTGTGTATTATTAACCGTTTTTTAGATTTATGCAACAAAACACCACATTTATAAATGTGCCACGTAACTATTGCATAGGGAAACCAAGGCCGCGAAGCGAAAGGATCTCCGACCTTCGCGGCTCCTGTCTATTTCACCCCGCCAAAAGTCAATCCGCTGACATAATACCTTTGCAGGAGCATTGAGAGGAGTACCACGGGGATGATGGCGACGACGCCCATGGCGGCCATGTAGGTCCAGCCTTGCTGCATGATGCCGTAGGTGCTCAGCATGCCCAAGGGAAGGGTGGCCGAGTCGGGACTGGTAAGGGTCAGGGCGAACAGGAAATCGTTCCAGGAAAAAATGAAGGCGAAAAGTGCGGAGGTGACAAGGCCGGGCTTGCTCAGGGGCACCGCGACGAGCAGGAAGGCCTGTGCGGGGGAACAGCCATCAATCTTGGCCGCTTCCTCCAGTTCTTCAGGAATGGACTCGAAGATGCCTGTCATGAGCCAGAAGGTGAAAGCCGCGTTGTACACCGTATCGATGAGGATGACAGCCAGATGGGTGCCAAGGATGCCGAAGTTCTGCATGATGACCCTGAAAGGAAGGGCTATGACTATGGTTGGTAGCGCCCGGGTGAGCAGGATAACCATGAGCAGGACTTTTTTCCCGGTAAAATTGACCCGCGAGAAGGTATAGCCAGCGGGGACTCCTATCAACAAGGAAAGGATCATGGTTCCCAACGAGATGATGATGCTGTTCATGGTCCAGGAAAGTACCGGCATCTGGGTGAATATATAGATAAAATTCTTGAAGGTTGGCTGGTTGAACAGCTGGGGTGGCAGCTTGAACATGGCGATGCGTTGGGCAAGGCTCGTCGTGAGTATCCAGACGACCGGAAACATGAAGAACGACACGATGAGCAGGACCAGGATTGCCCGCAGCGTTCCGACAGTGAATCGCACCCCTGGTTTTGAACCTACAGCAGCCATGGCTACACCTTCTTCTCTTTGTACAGCAGTTGGATGAATATGATTCCCGCCACGACGCCCGCAACCAGGAGGACGTTGGAGAGGGCCGCTGCATAGCCTATCCTGAGGTGTTGCATGCCCACCTCGTAGATACGCAGGTTTGCCACCGTCGTGACCGTACCCGGGCCTCCGCCGGTGATGGCCCAGATAATGTCAAAGATCTTGAGGGCATCCAGGGTACGGATTAGCAACGCGACGACAGCGGTGGGGCGAAGTAAGGGCAGGGTGATCATGAAGAAGACCTGCACGGGCGAGGCGCCGTCGAGCATGGCCGCCTCGTAGGGTTCGGAGGGGATGCTTTTGAGCCCTGCCAGCAGGATGATGACCATCAGGGGAGTCCATTCCCACACGTCCACCAGGATGACCGAAAAAAGCGCCAAATGCCGTTCCACGGTGAGACCCCGTCCGATATCCATGCCGAATTGCCTGAGGTAATAGGTGAACATGCCCAGGTCTGGATGGTACAGGGCCTTCCAGACGAGCCCGGCGACAAGGGGCGTAAAAACAGTGGGTATGAGGATGATGGTGCGGATGCCTTCCGCCAGCCGGTGCTCGTTGTTGAGCAGCAACGCGATGATCATGCCCAACAGCAGTTCGGCGCTCACCGTGCAAACCACGAAGACCAGGGTTGTCTTGAGGGATCCCAGGTACTGGAAATCCTCCAGCATGGCCCGGTAATTTCCCAAGCCGACAAAAACTGCCTTTTCCCCCAGCTTGAAGCTGAAAAAGCTGATATAGATATCGTAGATCACTGGGTACAGGAAAAACACCAGGAGATAGACGGTGATGGGCAGCAGGAACCAGATCAGCGAACGGTTCTTTTTGGTCTTGATGAAAGGCGCGATCGTGCCCATCTCCGCTCTCCTTGTATTCGAATGAGGAGGAGACGGCCTTGCGGCTGCCTCCTCCTGAATTACGTGATGCACACTTTTCAGTACAGGGCGCGTATCTCTTTGGCAGCTTCCCTGATCGCCTCTTCAGCGCTCAGTTCATGGGTGATGGCCTGGTTGACCCTGAGTCCAAGGATGGACTGGATCTGGGTGGCGTTCGGGTCGCGGGGGCGATAGTCGCCGTCGCCGTTCTCGAACACGGTCAGGATGTCGGCGAGCCAGGGCATGGCCTTGTTCAGCTCGGGATCCTTCAGGGTGGACTTCCTGATGGGAGCGCCGTCATGGAGCATCCAGGCTTTCTGGGCTTCCTTGCCGGTGATGTACTTTATGAAGGCCCAGGCCGCTTCCTGCTTGGCGGCGGAGGAACTGGCGTTGATTCCGACGCCCCAGCCTCCAAAGCCGTACAGGGCCTTGCTGCCGGCCACACGGGGAGTAACCGCGATACCGGTCTTGCCCGCCACCAGGCTAATTTCCTTGTTCTCGTAGCCCGCACGGGCGATGCTCCAGGAAGACTGCATGACGGCCTGGCCGGTGCGGTACGCGGTTTCGCGGTCGTCCCACCAGTAGCCGATAGCGCCTTTCGGAGCCCACTTGTCAAAGATGTCCACGAAGAATTTAAGCGATGCCAGGGCTTCGGGGCTGTCTACACTGACAATGCCCTTCTTGTCTACGACCTGTCCGCCGAAGCCGCGCATATATTCCATCCAATCCTGGGCAACCGCCGATCCCCTTGCACCGTTGGCCACCAATCCGTACAGGTTCTGGTCGGGGCGGGTGAAGAAGGTGGCAATGTCGCGCAGCTGGTCCATGGTGACAGGCGGTGCGAGCTCATAGCCGTACTTGGCCTTGAAGTTAGCCTTTTCCTTGGCGTCCTCGAACAGGTCCTTGCGATAGATGAGGCTGTTCGCGTAGCCGGCCATGGGGAAAGACATCTGCTTGCCTTCCCAGTTGCCCAGGGTCCAAGTCACGGGGAGTATGTCGTCATAGTCGATCTCGGCCTTGTCCCGGTTGGTCCAGGAGGTCAGATCCACCGTCCAGGCGTTCTTGGCGAACTCGCCGGACCAGACTATGTCCACGGTGCTCAGATCGTACTGGGCGGTCTTGGTCGCGAAGTCCTGGGTAAGTTTCTGGTACAGTTCCACGTAACCCAGAATGTCCACCGTCACCTTGGCACCGGTCTTCGCCTCGAAGTCTTTGGCGAGAACCTTCGTGTAGTCGGCAAACTGGTCTGCCATGACGGCGAAACGCAGTTCGACACCCTTGTAGGGCATGGCCGCCGGAGCCTTGTCCGCGCTTGCGGCGGGTGCCGCGCTTTCCTGTTTTCCTGCCGCGAAAAGCAGTGTCGCCGACAGCAGCATGAGAGCCGCCATTCCCGTCATCCGTTTCTGATTCATCGCTACCTCCTGATCAAACTATCGATACGGATCGCCACTCTGTAGGTGTCCGGTCGAAGCGACGCTAGGAAAGCCTCTTGGGCTTTCTCCATGGGAAAGGTTTTTGAGATGAAGGGCGAGGGATCCACCAAACCGTTGGAAAGCAACCTGGTGGCGCGATAAAAGTCCCTGGTAGAGGGGCTGTAGGAACCGGTGATGATATATTCCTTGTAATGGACGGCGTTGGGATCCGTGGGGATGGGGTCGTTGGGGTGGAACGATCCGTAAAGCACGAGGGCGCCCATTTTGCGGAGCATGCCCACGGTCGAGGCCGCGACGGCGCTTTTGGTAACGGTGCTGAACACGGCTTCCACGCATTGGCCACCTGTAAGCTTGCGTACATGTTCCACTGGGTCCCCAGCCATTGGGTCGATGCCGACATGTGCGCCCAGGCTCAGGGCAAGTTCGCGTCTTACGGGGTCCGGCTCCACGACGAGTACCCTGCAACCGCGCAGGCGGGCAAGGATGGCGTGCAGCTGACCCATGATGCCGGCACCTATTATGGCCACCGTGTCGCCCATGTTCAGCTCCACCCGTTCGATGCTGTGCAGACAGCAGGCGAGCGGTTCGGCAAAAGCCGCCACTACCAGGTCAAGATCCTGCCGGACGGGCAGCACCTTCGACACTTCCAGGGCTATGTATTCTGCCATGCCACCGCTGGCGGCAAGTGAACCGTAGACACGCTTGCGGAAGGTGCCGCTGCACTGGTTGGTGTCACCCTGGTAGCAGAAGGAACAATGTCCGCAATGATCCAGGGTCTTGAACACGACCCGATCCCCGGTCTTGAAGGAGGTAACCGTATTCGCCGGAATTTCCGCGATGGTCCCCGAAGCCTCGTGTCCCGGCAGGAAGGGAAGCGTCATGCCGGCCTTGCCGGAAAATATGCGCTGTTCCCAGGTGCAGATAAGGCAGGTGTCGATGCGGATGAGCACTTCGCCGGGTAGCGCTTCCGGACGGGGCACGTCCAGGATGGCGGTCTGGTTGTCGCCGGTGACGACGACGGCTTTCATGGTCTTCTCGTTGCCGCTCACAGGTTGGCCCCCGTTTCGCGGGCGCTCTTTCCCAGGTGGACCAGCTCGACCAGGGCCTGCACGACGCCCATGGGGTCCTTGTGCTTCCAGACATTGCGGCCAATGGCCACGCCTGCGGCACCCGCCTGCATCGCCTGCTCGATCACCAGAAACAGCCCGGCCAGGTCCGAGGATTTTTCACCGCCCAAAATGATGAGCGGACGGAAGCAGCCATCCACAACGGTCCTGAATTCCTTGACGCTTCCGATGTAGATGGTCTTGATGATGTCCGCGCCGCATTCCGCGCCTATCCTGGCAGAAAGGCGCATGTTCTCCACAGTCTTGGCCGGCTCGGGACCAAAACCGCCGGGCAGCATCTCCGCCAGAAGGGGCATGCCCCAGCCGTGGGCCTCAACAGCGTAGCGGGAAAGCTGGGTGAGGTTTGCCACTTCGTTGGAGGCGCCGGGAAAGCCCATACAGGCGCAGCCGTCGCAACCCATCCTGAGCGCGTCTTCGGGGGAGAGCACGGCGTTGCCTGCGGGGTTGGAGGTAAGCGACGAATTGCCCCCATCCAGCCTGAGTATCAGACCGGTTCCCGAAAGTTCCTTCTCATAGCGCGAGGCGATGCCATAACTGGTGAGCACCGCATCGGCTCCGCCCCTGACTATTTTTTCCAGCACGCTCCCGGTGTCATTCAGGTCCGGCAATACATTCAAACCAGTTCCATGATCCATCGCGACGATAACCGTGCGTCCGTCTTTCCCAAAAATCTTGTCCATCCGTCTCATACAATGCTCCTTTCCTCAGCGAGTATTTTCATCTCTTCCCGAACTTTTCCGTAGATGCGGCCATAGGCTTCAAACAAGCGGCCGTATTGTTCCCTATATTTACACTCCGGTTCGATTTCCCTTTCCAC
>CAXNJE010000037.1:0-24044 GCA_964202565.1 Breznakiellaceae bacterium
GGCCGTCCTGGCCAAGCTTGGCGTACCTACGGAGCTGGGCGGAAGGCCCAATGCCGATGGGACCCTGATGCAGGATACCGACAACCCATTCGGAAAGAGACTCATAGCTGCGAAAGTCATCAACGAGATCTTCACGATCTCCAAAGACAACAAAGTCAAGCTCTTGAACATTCCTGGCGTATATGCGGGAACGGCGACGGACCTTGTGGTAAGCTCAGATAGCCTACAAGGTACCAGCGGGCAGATAAAGCGTCCCGTAGCCGCTGATATCGATGGGGACGGTAAGCAGGAGATCGTCATGGCGAATTTCAACCCTTCCGCCAAAACGATTGCATTTTTCACGATCGATAATGGCACGAGCTATACGATCCAGAACGCAGGATCGACCATTACCTGGAAAACCACGAGGAGCTGGACCGACATCAGGGATTACTTTAGTTATCCGACCGCGTGGCTCTTCGGCATCGAAATTGGGTGGGATTCGAGCCTGAACGGCACCCGCGATTGGAACCACATGATCGACGTGGCCTCAGGCGATATCGACGCCGACGGCAAGGACGAGATAGTCATCGCCTCCGAGGCCACCCTCTACGTCCTGGATGACGACCTCTCCCTCAAAATGCAGAAGGACTTCCTGCCGATCGTCGGATCGAATTCGAATAACCAGATACTCAGAGTTGAGATCGGGGACTTGAACGACGACGGCAAGGCCGAGGTCGCCGTGAGCAACGGGACCATGGATACCCTCAAGACCGCGGAGATCTATGTCTATGGATATGAGCTGGCGGGGAGCCTGACCAGCCTCTTAAGCGGCGTTCGCTCGGCGAGTGCCGCGTCCACGAACCTGCGCACAGCCGAGATAGCTATTGGGGACGTCGATGGAGACAAGCAACCGGAAGTTGTCCTGGCGGGGCTGAGAGACAACGCAGGAATGTGCGTCACCATGGTCATGAAGGTCCAGATGACTTCGGGTGTCTGGACAGACTCCTTCTTGAACATTGTAAAGGAGAGCCCTCTCAAGAGCCAAGTTCACAATTACTGGTCGGGAGCCTGGTGGAGCGCCCAAGAATACGATGCCATGGTTCCCATCCTGGCGGTGGGGGATCTCGACGGGAACGGTACGGACGAGATCGTGGCGAACGACGATGTTCTCGCCGTCACGGTAGCCTCAGGCAATTATTCGATCGGTTTCGCCTTCAGCAACGGAGAGACTATCCTGCGCAAGGACCTCGTAGGCGCCTACCTCCCCGGCTGGGGCGGGATTTGGGGGGATTTCGTCAATGGAAGCGTGGACGCAGCCAACGACCGCTACCCCGATACGGCCTACTACAACCAAGTCAAGGTGGGGGACCTCAACGGGGACGGCAAGGAGGAGATCGTCGTCCTCGATTACCAACGAGCCCGCCTTAGGACATACTCTTACGGCAACGGCCTTATCAACAAGAACTCGGACATCGTCCTCACGACTGATGACGTCAACTCAAGCAACTTCTGCAAGTACCTCTGCCTGGCGGACGTGAACAACGACGGCGCCCAATATAAATACAACGGGCATGCATTGATGTTCTCCGCGCCGGTCATCATGGGCGTCATCTCGGGGCCTCCCTACTGGAATGTCGAGGACCCCAAGAACCCCGGAGTACTCATCCAGGACACTAGTAATATGGCGACGTCCTTCGGCATCACGACGGGCGCTTCAGTAGGTATTGGCGGGAGCGTAGAAGTGGCCGTAAGCGGCAAGGTGGGCGTCGGTGGAGTCCTCCCCGTCGCCGCTAACGGTGAAGCGAAGGCAACTGTGGAAATCACCGGGGGCTTCGCTGCTTCCTTCGATGCTACATTGTCAGGGAGCATCGAGGTTTCCTATTCCTGCCCTTCGGGAGTGGACAAGGTTATGTTCTTCTCCGTCCCCATCGACGTATGGGAGTACGAGAACGTGAATAACCCGGCAGATATATTCTATATCAAAGAGCCTCGTAGGGCGGAAATGCAATATGTCGACGTCGATTGGTACAACGCCTACAATGGCGATTACCCAGATATCGACGCGGTGGCCCTGAAGAGCCACACAATCGGCAATCCCTACAGCTATCCTCGGCTCGCGGACGCTACGAGCCTATTCGACGCCCTTCCTGGCGCCTCTTTCCTCATCAAGAAGCTGCAAGAAGGATCCAGCATGATCGTCCCCGGCGTTCCGCAGGGCGCAGGCTACACATCCTTGGTTTACACCGTCGGCGGATCCGTGGGTTCCTCGTTCAGCATATTCGGCGAGGTTAAGTACGAGCAGGAATGCTCGTTCATCGGTCTAGTCGGCGCCTCGGCCTTGGTGAAGATCGAAGGCCATGTCTCGACGGAACTGAACGCGGAAACCTCCATAGGAGGCGCGGTCGGCGGTCTCGTATCCGATTTCTACACCACTGGCTACAAATACGACTGGGGTATTTTTCGTCTATCCCCATTCGCTTGACGCGCCCATTAGTTCGGAACTAGCCGTCACGGATCAATACATGGCCACCAGCAACAACTTCCTCGTCCTCAACTACTGGGTAGAGCCGAAATAGGGCTGGTTCGGCAGGCTGTCGAACAATCGGTCACGCGACTTGTGACAGCCTGCAGGACTTCCGCGGGACGCCGCCTGACGAACGGATCGTATCAAGGGAAATGGACCGATTAGGACTCTCATGTAAGGATTCTGGCGGTGTTTTGTCGGAACCCTTGTTTTCTCCTATAGAATCCCTTGGGGGATACTGTCCAAATGACGGTATCCGAAGCCGGATCATACTTCCATGATATGATCATGGCATATACAGGGAAGATGGACGGATGATTCCCATTGCAGCCCTAGAAAAACGCAGGCGGTTTGTGGTTCGGATGTGGCAAGCCAATGCCACTGTTTCAAAAATAGTTGCGGTATCTGGGGCATGTTGCATCTCTGTGTATTCAATTTGGTGGCGGTTCAAGGCTGAAGGGAAAAATGCGATAACTGTCTGACCAAAAGGGCACAAGTATGGAGATTGCCGCCATCTGAGTCCAGATCAGGAGCTTCATATCCACAGGCATATAATCAACCAATATCCTGAACAGCTCAAGCTTGATTTTGCCCTTTGGACACGTGGGGCAGTGCGGCTTCACTCCGCAGGAGCCAGTGAGAATTGCCTATGAACGAAACCCTGCAAGGTTCGTGAATGGCTTGCTGATACATATCCAAAGACTTCAAAGCGTGCAAAATCTTAAGGAGCCATTAATTACTGGGGGGATGAAACAGGCCTGCGGGTGTCTGTCATACGCGGAAGGGGATTCTCCTTGAAAGGACAGACTCCTGTAGTTCAAGCGATGGCGACGTACCAGAACCTCAACATGGTCTCGGTGATAACCAAAAAAGGCAAGATCAGCTGGATGATGGTGGACAGCAGTGTGAACCTAGAGCGATTCATCGAGTTTCTGGAATGCATCCTCTACGATACCGGTCGAAAGGTTTTCCTTATCCTGGATAATCTCAAAGTCCACCACGGGATGCTGGTGCAGGAATAGGTAAAGCCGCTAAAAGGCAAAATCGAACTTTTCTACCTTTCAGCACACAGTACTGATCTGAATCCGGATGAACAGGTGAATGCTGATTTGATGTATGGTGTTTGCCCACGAGCGACGGTCAGGACAAAAAACAAGCTGAAGCAGGCTGCTGATGAGCATATAGCCATGTTGCAAGCGACGCCAACACGAATGGAAAAAAATCTGGAAGATCCTGCAATACGTTATGCAGCTGTAAGATTTATAGTTGCCGGGTGAGTAATTGATACCATTCAAGGCCGCAGTCGAGGGCTCGAAAGCGCGGGTTGCAGAGGCGACCGCTTGCAGGAAAATGCCGCTACCTGGGCGGTTTTGCGGTAGGAACCCCGCGCCGCCACTCCCGGGGGCTCAGGCCGCAGGCTTGCCTGAAGAGCCTTGAAAAATGCGGGGCGTCGACAAAGCCGCAGCGCCCGGCAATCTCTGCCAGTCCCAGTGCCAGGGAGCGGTCCCCGAGTAGCAGAGTCGCCCGCCGCAGCCGTTCCTTTTGGACGTATTCCATGGGGGTGCAGGCCATGATCTCGCGGAAGCGGCGGTTGAGGGTGGCCGGGGAAAGAGCGGCGGCACGGGCCAGCTCGCCCAGGGAAAAGCGTTCGCCGTAATGCTGCTCGACCCAGAGTATGGCGCGTTCCAATGAACCAAAGCGTCCCGAGCTGGCGGCATCGGCCGTGGCGAAGGCCCGGCACAGTTCGACCATGACCTGTCCCAGGGCAAAAACGGAACAGCTTACCGCACCGGGCAAAGCGGATTCCAGTTCCCGTGCGATGCGGCGCAGTTGCAGGACGATAAAATCAAAAGAGCCTTCATCCAGACGGACTGGCAAGCCCTTGGCGGCATTTCCGCTGACGGAACTTACTAACCTGGCCGTTTCACCGCTGCTCCTGGCACGGGATGTGACTTCCCAATGGAGCAGGCCGCGGTACCCGCTTACCCCCGCAAGCTCGGGCAGGCGGCCCAGGATGGCCCTCTCAAGAAAAAGCACATTTATCACCGAGAAATCCTCAAGGCCCTCAAAACCATGGGTGCGCCCGGGAGCTATCACGTAGCAATCTCCCACGCGCAAGTCGGTGGCCTGGCCATCCAGGATATGCCTGCCCCGACCGGAAACCACGACGGCGAATTCGGTGAATTCGTGGCCGTGGATGGCATAGCGGCGTTCTCCGTGGCAGATTTCGTGGATGGCCAACGGGATCGTCTCGTCCAGGAGATAATCTTCAGCTCGTAATATATGGTTCATTTGACGATAATATACACTATTTTGACGTTATTTCATCTATATATTATCACCATCCTCGCTTAGAATGGGTATCCTGACAAGGAAATGACACCTAATACACGACGCAGGAGCCACCCATGACCGGATACGAACGTATACGCAACACCCTGGACCGAAAGCCTGTGGACCGCCCGGCCTGCGATATGTGGGCTACTGCCGAGGTGGTGCAAAAATTGGTGGCCCACACAGGCGCGGCCAACGAGCTGGAAATGTACGACAAGCTGGGTATCGACAAGATTATCTGGGTGGACGCGCCCTACCTGGACCTGCCGCCCAGGCCCGCAGACACAGACAGGCTGAACGAGTGGGGCGTGCAGTACCGGGAACAGAAGTACAACGACGGCACCTATCTGGAAACCGTATTTGCACCTCTGGCATGCATGGAAAAAGTAGCTGACTTCGAGGCTTTTAACTGGCCAGATCCTGGCCGCTTCGACTACCCTGCCCTGGCCACCAAGGTACGCATGCACCAAGGCCGCCCGATAATGCTCAATTTCATCAGCCTTTTCGAGGTGTATACCGCAATGCGTTCCTACGAGACAGCCCTGATGGACCTGTACGTGGAAAAGGAACTGGCCCACGCGGGGCTGGAACGCATCTGCTCGATACAGCTGGAGTATATAAAGAGGTCGCTGGCTGCCGCGGGGGACGGCATCGATATCGTCTACTTTTCCGATGATATGGGCATGCAGGACCGGCAGCTTTTCGGCACGGAAATCTGGGAAGAATTCATCGCACCCCGGGCGGAACGCATCATCGAGCTGGTGCACCGGGAGGGCAAGAAGCTCTTCTACCATACCGACGGCTCCGCCCCCGGGATCGTGGACCGCCTGATGGACCTGGGTATCGACATACTGAATCCCATCCAGCACGTCTGTCCCGGCATGGAACGGGAACGCCTGAAAGCCCTGTACGGCGACAGGGTCATCTTCCACGGAGCGGTTGAAAACCAGAACGTCCTGCCCTTCGGCACCCCCGCCGATGTCCGAAAGGAGACAGAGACCTGTCTGCGAACCCTGGGCCAGGGTGGCGGCTACATCACCGCCTCCTGCCATAACCTGCAACCCAATACCCCGTTGGCAAACATAATGGCCATGTACGATACTGTCCACAAGGTGGGCAACAAATATCTGTAGGAAATCAATTCACGCTCTTGATGATTTGGCTGCGGTTCCGTATGGCAGGAATACACGGATCATCTGCACGATGGGTCCCTCGATGGCAGATCCGGGAAAGGTTCGTTCCCTCGTGCGCCTTGGGATGAACATCGCCCGTTTCAATTTTTCCCACGGTGACCATGCTTCCCACGGAGCCGCCATGGATCGCGTGCGGACAGCTTCCCGGCTGGAGGGAATTCCCGTCGCCCTCCTGCTTGATACCAAAGGTCCGGAAATCCGGACGGGGATGGTCCGCGGGAATGGCACGGTACGACTCAAGCGGGGAGATCCTGTCCTCGTCATCGCCGAAGCCGCTGCGCTCGACTCGGGCGGCGATGCCCTTTCGGACGCAGGGCGCATCACCATCTCCTACGCGGAACTCGCCGCCGATGCCCGGCCCGGTGTGCGGATACTTATCGCGGACGGTCTCGTTGCCCTGGAGGTCACCTCCGTGGACGGCCCGAACCTGGATTGCGTCGTCCTTGACGGCGGGGAGTTCGGCAGCCGCAAGAACGTGAACCTGTTGGGCGTGAGGACGCGCCTGCCTGCCCTTTCAGACCAGGATAAGGAGGATCTGCGCTTCGGCGCGGAGCAGGAAGTGGACTTCATCGCCGCATCCTTCGTCAGGAAGGCGTCGGACGTCACCTCCATCCTCCGCTTCCTTTCGGATATCGGCGCGGACATTCCGGTGATCTCCAAGATCGAGGACGCGGAGGGCCTTCACAATATAGAGGAAATAATCCGCGTGTCCTCGGGCATCATGGTCGCCCGGGGTGACCTGGGCGTCCAGATTCCCGTTGAACGGGTGCCGATCGAGCAGAAGCGCATCATTTCCCTCTGCAACGCTGCGGGAAAGCCCGTGATCACCGCGACGCAGATGCTCGAATCGATGATCAAGAATCCGCGTCCCACGCGCGCCGAGGCGGGGGACGTCGCCAACGCGATCTTCGACGGCACGGACTGCGTGATGCTTTCGGGGGAGACTGCCAACGGAGCCTACCCTGAAGAAGCCGTCGAAGTGATGGACAGGATTGCCCGCGAGGTGGAAGCGTCCGAGGAGTACGCGCGGCGGGCGGAGGCGCGCCGTTCGCTTTTAACGGGCAGTTCCGACATCGACCTTGCCATCGCGGAATCGGCGTCCCTGATCGCCGATCGGATCGGTGCCGCCGCCCTGGTGGTGCCGACCATGACCGGCAACACGGCCCGTCTCGTCAGCCGTTTTCGCCCACGCCGCAAGATAATCGCCGCGACCCCCGACCAGTCCGTCCTTCGCCGGCTGCTCCTGTATTGGGGCGTGGTTCCCATCCTGGTGGAACCCCAGAAGGATTCGGAATCCATGATCCAGGGCGCGATAGCCACATCCATCCAGCATGGGTTTGCGAAGGCTCTGGACCGCGTCGTCGTGGTCGCAGGCCTGCCGCTGCACTCGCCCCTGCTCACCAACAGCGTCCGCGTACACGTGATCGGGAATGTACTGGGAAGGGGGAACAGGGGGTTCGGTGGCAGGTGCACGGGCAGGATCGTGAAAGCCCGCAGTCTTGAGGAAGCAGCCGCAGCCCTCCGCAAGGGTGGTGGGGAAATCCTCGTCACCCACACTCTCGACGAATCCTTCATCCCGATCCTGCGCATCGTCGACGGTGTCGTACTGGAAGGTGTGTCCGAGATGCCCTGGGAAATGATCAAGGCTGTAAATCCTTCCATAGTATACGTTTCCCAGGTCGCGAAGGCGATGGAACTTTTCGAGGAGCGCCTGATGGTAACCCTGGACGGAGCCGGCAAGCTGATCTACGAAGGGGCGCTCTGAGGTCCTGGTGAGTGATGGGAGCAACCCAAGGTGGACTTACAGGGTTCGCACAATTATACTATGATCGATGGATACCCCACAACGAGCTCCTGAAACCGTACTTGTCGTCGATGATGACCAAAACAGCCTGGACTTTGTGGGGAGCATCCTGGAGGATGCAGGGTATGTGGTAATCCCTGTCAGGGATTCAAACAGGGTACTCCCGGTTCTCCGAAAAAAACGCCCCGACATCGTCCTATTGGATATCCTTATGCCCGGAATCGACGGATACGGGGTGTGTACCCTCATCCATGCCGAACCCGGCGCCGAGCATCTTCCTGTCATTTTCCTTACTGCCAAGGGCGATCCCGAGGATATCGTGCGGGGTTTCGAGGCCGGAGCTGTGGATTATCTGACGAAACCCGTCAACAGCATCGAATTGATCGGCCGCCTTCGCAACCATCTGGACCGGCAGCGCTACGAGCGCATCCTCTCGGAAGAAAAGGAGCGTTTCCGCATATTGACGGAGAGTGTCGGCGAAGCCTTCATCCTGCTGGACGAAACCATGTCGAATATCATCTATACAAATCCGGCGTTTGAACGTATTTTCGGCATCTCCATTCCGGACCTGCCTGCTCCCTTCTCGATTATGAACAGCCTGGTCCATCCCCAGGATCTCGGCAAGTTCCTGGAGGTTATACATAACAGCATCGCCACAAAAACGGGGTTCAACAGCGAATTCCGGATCCGCAGGCCAGATGGTACCATACGCTGGGTATGGGCACGGGCGAACATGGCGGTAACGGGTTCGACCAGAAATGTGGTTTGTGTGGCCGAAGACATAACGGACCGGAAAATAGCGGAAATCCAGCTAATCGAGGCGCTGGAAAACGAAAAGGATCTGGCAGGTACGATCCAGAGAAGCCTCTTGATGAACGAGGAGGACGTTCAGGTACCGGGAATCGATTCGACCCTGGTATCAATACCCTCCACCAAGATCGACGGTGATTTTCTGGACATGTATTCTTTCGGACTGGTACTGGATGTGGTGGTTGGCGACGTCATGGGTAAGGGCATCCATGCGGCGCTCATAGGTGCCGGCGCAAAAACCCGCTTTTTGAGGGCCCATGCAAAACTGGGGGCCAGTTGCTCCGATGGAACATTGCCGTCCCCGGCGCGGATCGTGGAACAAGTCGACAAGGGCATGGCCAAGAGACTGATGAGCCTTGATTCCTTCCTCACGGTCCAGTATCTGCGCTTCGCCAGGGAAGAATCCTATTTCGAGTATGTCGACTGCGGCCACACACCCATCCTCATCTGGGACGGTGACGCTTGCTGGGCATACAAGGGTACCAACCCGCCCATAGGCTTCATCGAAGACCAGAAATTTTCAGCCTGCCGCATTCCTCTTAAGCCCGGCAATCTCGTCCTTGTGTATTCCGATGGCGCTACCGAAGCCGGAACCCCGGAATCCGGGCAATTCGGAGAAGAACGCCTGTTCGCCGCGCTGCGCAAAAACGTACATCTGGACACCGACGCGCTGGTAAAGCAGCTACTCCGTGAGATAGAAGACTTCTCGGACGGAAAAAGGTCCTTCGACGACCTTACCCTGGCAGCGTTCCGCGTCAAAGCCGAAAAGGCCCCTCCCCCGTCCAGATACCGTCTTGACCGGGAATATGCCGCCGATCTGAAGGTGCTTGAGGAAATTCGGACTCAGGTTCGGGGCATGCTGGAACTATTCAGCAGCTCCGAAATGGATGAGGACACAAAATATGGGTCCGTGCTTGCCGCAAGCGAGGCAGCCACCAACGTCATTGTGCACGGCTTGGGCAAGGATGGGTCGAAGACCTTCAGCCTGCGCCTGGAAAGTTTTGAAAAATGGTTTTACATAGCCTTCCGATACCAGGGAACCGACTTTGACTGGGCAAGGGAGAGGACACCCTCGGTGCTTTCCATGGACGAACAGGGGTACGGTCTGTACATTGTCAAGAACGCCATGAACAGCATCGTGTATACCCGCAGTGACGACGGACTCATCGAAACGATCCTCTCCGGAGAACTTCGGGGATAATCGGGACCCGACAGGGCGGGAAAAGGGGCACAAGTGGTTTCAGGCAGCAGCCTTCAGGGAAAATTCCTCAGAATCATCGTCGCGGCCTACCTTGCGGTAAGCGCGGTGACGCTTTTTGTCTTTTTCGGCTCCCTGGACGGAATCGCACGGCGGCTGGGGACTGACTTTGCGGTTCAGTACGTCCTGAAGGAAAAGGCGGTGATTTCCGCGCCCATCAACCGGGAAATCGCCCTGGCCAGAAAACTCGCGGATACGCCGCTCATCAAGAAATGGACCGAGGCGGAGAATGACAGCAGACTGCGGAAAGATGCCCTGACGGAACTTGAAAGCTTCAAGAACCATTTTCAGGATGGCAGCTGGTTTTTTGTGGTCCACGGTTCGGGGAATTATTACTACAACGACCAGGAGGAAACGTATACGGGAAAGGAACTCCGGTACACGCTGAAACCCTCCGATCCGGCTGACGCCTGGTATTTCTCCACTGTCACAAAGGTTCGTGATTTTGCACTCAACGTCAATTACGACAAGGATATACAAAAAACAAAACTCTGGATTAATGTTCTGGTACGCGATGGAAACACCATTCTGGGTTTGGCCGGGACCGGACTTACCCTAGATACTTTCATCCGTGATTTCATAGCAGGAAAACCGGCGGGCATAGTGCCCATGCTGCTGGATGGCGAGGGTGCAATCCAGGCCCATCCCGATCCGCTCCGTATCGACCAGAGCAGCATTTCCAAGAAACCTGAAGACCGGAGTACCCTCGCCAAGCTCCTTCGGGACGAAAAGGACCGCGGGGCCTTGGAGGCTGCCATTCAAAGGCTGGCTTTGGGTACATCGCAGGTAGAGGCGATTTGGATACGAACCGCAGAAGGCGAGCGCATCTGCTCGCTGGTGCGCATCCCGGAAATCGATTGGTATGCGGCGGTATTTTTCGAACATGACCGTATCATCGGCCTGTCCCGTTTCATACCGATGCTGGTGACTTCGGCCTTATCCCTGCTCCTGCTCAGCGCGCTGCTTCTGATTGCCCTCCGCCGTGTCATCCTCAAACCCATAGGGGAACTCACCCAATCCACCCAGGATTTTTCCGAAGGAAAACTTACAGCCCTGATTCCTGTCCGGTCCGGCGACGAGCTTGGAGTGCTGACGGAGGCCTTCAACTCCATGACCTCCACGATACGGAATTATACCGAGTCGCTGGAAGCAACTGTGCGCAAGAGGACCGGGGATTTGCGGACCCTGCTGGACAACACCGGGGAGGGAATCCTTTCCTTCGGAACCGATTTTTTGGTGGACGGAGACTATAGCCGCGAATGTGCAGGGCTTCTGGGTACCGAACCGGCGGGGCAACCCATCGACCGACTGTTGTACCCTGCGGACGAAACCGTTTCGGCCTTATTCAGACGTGCCTTGGATAAAGCCTTTTCCACCGAGGATGCCTACAAGCAGGACCTGTTCCTGTCCCTGATTCCTACCGAGCTCGTGCTTGGTGAAAAACATCTTTCGTTGCGGTTCAAATACCTGGGTAATGGGCGGATGATGGCCATCCTGAATGATATCTCCCGCAAAAAGGAATTGGAGGCAAAAGTCTCCAGGGAACAGAAAAAGGTGTCCTTCATCGTCAATGCGTTGACGAATCGACATCTATTCCTGGAGGTCGCGGACGCCTTTTCCCGTTTTACCAAAAAAGAAGCCCCCGCATTGCTCGAAGATCCGGATGTCCATGCTTCGATCATGGAATTGTATCGGCAATTGCACACCTTCAAGGGGCTTTTTTTGCAACTCGATCTTGCGGCGACTCCCACCGCCCTGCACCGCTGCGAGGAAGCACTGGCGTTGTTGCGTAATGAGGCGGAGGCAATGGATCATGCTTCCGGTACGCTACGCCTCCGTCTGACGGAGACTGTAGATCTTGAAGCCCTGAACGCGGCTTTCGGGGCAGACGAGGAAATACTCAAACGCTATCTGGGTGCGGCGTTCCTTGCCCGGGAAGAACAGTGGTCCATCGCGCCCGCAGACCTCGAAACCCTGGAGCGCCTGGCAGAAAAGCTCCTCACCTCGCCTCCGACAATCCAGGAATTGGATCTTGAAAGCGAGCTTGCGGTGATCCGGCGGCTCCGTACCGTACCCCTTTTCGAGCTGCTGGCCTCTTTCCCCGCCCATACGCTGGAATTGGCAGAGTTGCGGGGCAAGCGCATCAAACCTTTCTCCATCCAGGGCGAAAACGTTCGTGTACGGCGCGACCGCTACGAAGGCTTTGCGCTGAGCCTGGTACACCTGTTCCGCAATGCCGTGGTCCACGGGATCGAGGCACCGGAGCTCCGCCTGCAAAAGGGAAAACCAGAAGAGGGGACGGTGAGTTTCAGTACAGGCTATTCCGGTGGCGTCCTGAGCTTCAGCATGAGCGATGACGGAGCCGGGATAGATATGGATACGGTAAGGAAAACAGTCGTAGCGCGAGGCTTGAATTCTTCCATGAATGAGGGGAAACTAGAGACAGAGGATTTAGCGGCGATCTTATTCCGGGTGGGTTTGACTACCAAGGAAAATGCGGATCTGTACGGAGGCCGGGGTATAGGTCTCAGCGCAGTCGGAACCGAGACGGACCGCCTTGGCGGCAGCATAGAGGTCAGGACCAGTCCCGGTTTGGGGACAGAGATCCTCATCCACATTCCAGACACGGAGGTGTTTTCATGATTCCCGGTTCGGAACCAAAAAAACCCCATCTGGTCGTCAGCCCCGATGAGAGGGAACGTTTCCTTCGTGACTTGGTTGACCGATCCTCCCTTTTTTTGGAAAAGGATGTGAAGGTACCCGTAACGGGGGTGGCTCTTAATCCCCACACGATAGACAAGCTGGATCTGGAAAGCATCACATCCATCCTGACCGTGGAGGACCTCAACAAGATGATCGTGGCCTTTTCCTTCCAAAGGCCCTTGCTGGATACCATTTTCCGCGTATACGCAGAAGGTTTGCGCATCGACCCCGACGAATACACCGCCCTCTTGGAAGAAACTGCCGGCGACATGATCAACATTGTCGTGGGCAACGCGCTTTCCGGTTTCCAGAAGCCGGGGTATGCCTTCGCGCTTTCAACACCCATCATCATCAACGAAGCCAAAAGCATACTCAGGTACAAAAAATCGGAACTCGTCACCGCCCGCATTTCTACGGACAGTGGTACCATGATCGTGCTCTGCATCACGCCCGGTGCATACTACGACAAGCGTCTGAACATCGAGACGCCGGAATGAAGGTATGCAGGATATTGGTGGTTGACGATTCGCTCATCACCGTGCGCAAGATAAGCCAGGCCCTCCAGGATTTGGGACATGAGATCGCGGGAACAGCCCTCAGTGGTGAGGATGGTCTGTCGAAATACCAGGACTTGTCGCCCGATCTGGTTACCATGGACATCACCCTGCCAGGCATGAACGGCATAGAGACGGTGAAGGGCATCATGGAAATCGATCCCACCGCGCTGATCATCATGATAACCTCCCACGGGCAGGAACAGATGGTGATCGATTCAATCGACGCCGGTGCAAAAGGTTACGTCATGAAACCCGTAAAGGCGGAGATCCTGAAAGAAACCATAGATAAGGTGTTGGCCAATTATTCCGGCTACTCCGGATTCGATTCCGGACGAGGAGGCGATTGTGATTGAGGGCGATCTTTTCAAATCCCTTTTCGACGTGATCCCCTTCGATATCTATGTGGTGGACATTTCCAACTACGAGATCATCTATATGAACCGCAAAATGATCGAAGGACGCGGGAACTTCATAGGCGGTCGATGCTACGAACGCATCTACGGTGAGGAACAACCCTGCCGCTTCTGCAAGATAAACCAGGTTATCGATGTGGCGACGAATCGCAGCCTGGATAGGACGGTAATCTTCGAACTGTTCAACCCCGTAGATGACCGCTGGTACCAGGTCCAGGAAAAGGCCATGACCTGGCCGGACGGCCGTATTACAAAGTATTCCATTGCTGTCGACATCTCGGAGCTCAAGGAAACCCAGAACCGTCTGGCCGAGGCCCATGCCGAACTGGCACTCAAGAACAAGACCCTGCTGAAGCTTTCCAATACCGATTCCCTTACCGGCCTCTTCAACCGCATGCGCATCGAAGAATTGCTGGAAAACGCCATCTATTCCGCCCGGAGGTATAACCGCGCGTTCTCGGTCATCATGCTGGATATCGACCGCTTCAAGGAAGTGAACGACACCTACGGACATCTGGTAGGGGATGAGGTGCTGGTACGCCTCGCGGAAACCCTCCGGTCCCAGGTCCGAAAATCCGACTATGCCGGACGTTGGGGGGGTGAGGAATTCCTCATCGTCACCGAGGATACGGACAAGGAAAGTTGTGCCCTCCTGGCGGAAAAGCTGAGGGAAACCATAGATGCCACCGACTTCGGGAGCGCAAAACACGTAACGATCAGCGCGGGGGTTACGGGTTTTGAAACCGGGGATGATAGGGTCCGGCTGATACGCCGGGTGGACGAAGCCCTGTACAGGGCAAAATCCGCCGGTCGCAACCGGGTGGAACTCTAGGCAGGCACGGATGATACCAGTGCTGGACGCCATCGCCGGTGTCCACAATTCCCTGAAAATACTGATCGTTTTTGTCCTCTTGGTACTCACCGTTTCCAAAGGCGTGCACTTGGGTCTTGCAGCTTTTCTGGCTGCCATCTTCATGGCCTTCTGGAGCGCTGACGGCCCACTGCAGGCTGTACTGGTTCCCGCGGCAGCTGCCCTGTCGCTGGACTCCCTGCTGCTGGCCTTCGTGCTGGTGCTTATACTGGGCCTGAGCGCGCTCATGAAACATGCCGGGGCCATGGAGCGGGTAGCCCGGGCCTATTCATCATTGGCAAGTTCTCCCATGCTCGCCCTTTCCACCCTTCCGGCCATCATAGGCGCCCTGCCCATGCCAGGCGGGGCGGGCGTCTCGGCACCCCTCATAGCCGCGCTGGATACGGGCGGACAACTCACACCTGCGGAGCGCTCTGCCGCCAATTATTGGTTCCGCCATATAATTGAACTCATTTGGCCCCTTTATCCCTCGTTCATGCTCATTTTGAGCCTTTCGGGTTTGCCTATGGTTTTTCTCATCGTCCTGAACCTGTATTCTCCCGTGGCATTGTTCCTGCTTGGTTATTTTTTCCTCCTACGCAAACCCCTAAGCCGATCGGCAATAAACCCTGACGCCGGAAAGCGTACATCAGCCGCACAAAAAGCCCAGGCTTTCAGGGACTTTCTGAAAGCCTTTGCCCCCATACTGATAACCATAATCGGTTCCTTGGTCCTGACTCCCGTGGTAGCGTTCTTTGGGCGCAGATTGGCAATTGCCTGGCCACAACTGCCCCAGGCAGACCTGGGTCACTACCTGCCCGTCATCCTGGGGATTTCCGGGGGCACCACCTTCGTACTTTTCAGCCCTACCATCCTGGCATCCGACTCGGGAAAGGCATCGGGTTCGGCATCGGCAGCCGGGGTGGAAAAAAGCTGCTGGGGTTTGTTGCGGCGGGTATATTTCACACCTTCGGTATACAAGACGGCGCTCATGGTGCTGGGTATCAAGGCTTTTGCGGGAACCCTGCAACATTTCGGCGTCGCCGACTCCATCGCCAGGGAATTGGCGGCCATAGGAGTGGGGTCGTCGGTGCTCATCGTCGTCCTACCTTTCCTGGCAGGCTTGGTCACCGGGGTCGGGTTCGGTTACGTGGGGGTATCATTCCCCATCATCCTCGCGCTGGTGCCGGCGGGAGCCGGTACAGCGCTGGCCGCCACTGTCGCGCTGGCCAGCGCATCTGGTTTCGCGGGCATGATGCTCTCGCCCCTGCACGTCTGCGCAGCGGTGAGTTCCGGATTTTTTACGGTGCCCATGTCTGATACGCTGAAAAGAATATTCGCCCCTGCGGCGATTTTCATGCTTATATCCCTCGCGTACACATCGATCCTCAGACTTGTCCTCTGACAACCCCAAGGGCGCCTTAAGCTTTCCCGCTGTATTCTACATCCTGGTATTCGTGGGCCTTTTCCTCGCCACGCAGGACGCGGAGGGCGCCGAGGGCCAGGGATTCGAGTTCGTTCTCGCCAGGGTAGATCCTGACCGGGGCGATGAATTCCACACGCTTGCACACCCAGCCGGTAAAAAGCGCTGAATAGGCTATCCCGCCGGTCAGGATGATCGCATCCACCTTCCCTTCCAGGACTGTCGCGAGTTCGCCCAGTCCCTTGGACACCTGGTAGGCCATGGCTTCGTACACCAAAGCGGCCCGGGCATCACCGGACACGGCGCGCCGTTCGACTTCCTGGGCATCACTGGTGCCCAGATAGGAATACAGGCCGCCCTTTCCCCGGAACATGGCGCGCACGCCTGCCTCGTCGCGGGAATAACACAGGCGGATGACATCCTTGATGGGTACCGAGCCCGCACGTTCGGGAGAAAAGGTGCCCTCGTCGTCGGAGACCAGGTCCACAAGCCGGCCCTTGCGGTGGGCGCTCAGCGTGATGCCGCCGCCCAGATGGGCCACGATGAAATTGCAGTCCCGGTAGCTCTTGCCCAGGTCAGAGGCGCAACGGATGGCGGTGGCGCGCATGTTCAGGGCGTGGGAGAGACTGCGCCTTTCCACTTCGGCACTGCCGGAAATGCGGGCGATGTCGTCCATTTCGTCCACCGCGACGGAGTCGTAGATGTAAGCCGGTATCCCCAAGGGCTCCGCGATGGAAAGCGCAATGGGTGCAGCCAGGTTCGCGGCGTGCTCGACTGCGGGTGCCCCAGCCAGACGCGCGGTCATGGCCCCATTGACGATGTACGCCCCGGACAGGACCGGAGGCAGGAACCCGCCCCTCCCAACCACTGCCGAAAGGGTCGATACCCCAATCCCAGCGTCGGAGAGTGTTTCCAGTACGGCATCCCGTCGCAGCCCGTACTGGTCGGCGATGCGGGCGAACGCGTCCAGCTCTTCCCGCCGGTGTTCCACCGACTTGCGGAGCAGTTCCGCGTCGTCCTGGTACACGGCTATCTTGGTGGAAGTAGATCCTGGATTGATGGCGAGTACGCGCACCCTGGGCCTCCCTGCATGATTAAAGATGCGCACATGGTAGCTTAAAGGATCAGGGGACGCAACGGGAGGGCCATCTCAGGCACTCAGGAGAAAAAAGCCCTCAGGGGATCATGCTTGGCCTTGGAATAACCAAGATGGCTGTGCAGGCGCCAGCCTTCCGCGTAAGTGAACTTTCCGGAGAGGGTACCTACCTGTCGTGCGGTCCTTTCCATGGTGGCGACGTATTCATCCATGCCCTGGCTGGAGTCCAGCCAGTGACGCTGGCTTTCATGCAGCGACAGCATGTGGGCCTTCCTTTCCATGACACCGGTGATATCGACGTAAAAGTCCGGGATTATCGGGGTACACATCATGTCGCACAAGCCCGCGGGCATGGCGTGGTATAAGGCCACATCCATCTGGATAGCCGGCACCGGTGGAATGCTCAGGTAATTTGAGGCGCCCTTGGAGAATGCCGCAGTCACTCCAATCCGTGCGGAATTCATGTGGTCCTCCATGTAGTCCTCCAGGGAGTGGAGGAACACCATGTCCGGCTTCACGCTCCGTACCACCGCGGCGACTTTCCGGATAAGGTCATCCTGGTAGAAAACCTCAAAATCGTTGGTCAGGCTTTCATGGTAGATGGCATCCAGGTATGCGGCTGCGGTCATAGCCTCCGAACGCCTTTTTTGGATTATTTCCTCGGTTGTGTACTGGACCGTACCACAGCTGCCGTTGGCGATGGTCATATAATGGATTTCGAAACCCGCATCCTTCAGCCGGAAAAGCGTACCCGCCATCACGAATTCGATATCGTCCGGATGCGCCACCAGCGCCAGTACAGTCTTGTCCATGATGAGACTCCTAATGCATTTCCGTTTCGCAAGTGCCTATCCCGGGTGTGTAGAAATTGAATTGCACATCAGGATGGTCCGAGAGCAGGGACATGGGAACCGCGGAATCCGCCAGTTTTTTCGAGATCATGAACGCGGTAAGCCGCAAGCCAAAAGGATTGTCGTGCTTGCCGGCATGCCAGATGGAGACTTTTTTTGATTTCCAGGTTTCTACCGGACCCACGCTGAGTGCTTGGGAGGGGATACCCGTCACGACCCCGCCTCCGGAGGTCCGCGCGTTCTGAATGATGGTCATGGGATGCAGGTTCACGATGCGCGCGGATTGCTTGCGGTATTCCTGGGGTGTTGGAGGATTGTCCGCATACGCGCCGGTGCGGGCGGGCGGATCATTGAACGCCCAATGCTTTACCTCGCCCTGGCCACCCTGCATGACCAGACAATTGAACGTGTCGTAGGACGCGGTATATTCCTTCAGGTTTTTTGCGGTAAGGAAATGCAGATTTGACTTCGGCATCCGGAGTTCTTTCCGTATCCTTGAGAAGCACAGATCCATGTCTGCCTTGGCGAACGAAAGGGGATTGGAGCTGGACATTTCCTTGCCGTCCACGTACCACTCATCCATTCCCCAGAAGTGGCCTTCCCGGACATCTATGCCCAGATCGTTGACGATCTGCGCCACCAAAGGCAATTGTTCGGTAGGACCGATGGGTCCGCAAATTCCGCAGGGTTTGCTGGCGGTGGATTTTTGCCAGCTATGTACGTATTCCAGCGCTTCCGCCACGTAGAAGGATTCCAGGGTATCGAAAAATTGGATGGTGAACCCGGGACGCTTGAGCTGGGCCAGGTCCTTGACGGTCAATGCGGCCGCAGCATTCAGGATAGCCGGGTCGAGGGTCGTATAATCCCACCAGCCTTCTGCGACTTTGCTGATATTTCTCATGCGGAATCCTCCATGACTAACTTAGTGTTAGTCATAACCCATTCTCTTGTCTTTGATTGGAAATGTCAAGAAGAATCGCAGAGGAATACAAAGCTGGGAATGCAAAGCTTCCTGCATGCTGCACCCCCTACAAGCGGTATGGATACGCATGGACCACCAGGGAATCCAGGGCGAATTGGACAGCCCCTATGAGGCCTGCATCCGCACCCAAATCCCCAAGCCTGATGGCGGCCGGGGCAAAGGGATAGATGCGACGCACCTCTTCGATCAGTGGATTAAGGATGAGTGCATCCGCTCCCGGCAGACCACATGCGGCTCCGCCGATTATGACCGTTTCTGGATTAAGCAATAACATGATATTCACAATGGATACGGTGAGATGCCTGACCGCGTCTCCGATGATGCCAAGGGCGGACCCATCGCCGGACGTGGCCAGTCGGAACAAATCCGGAAGGGTCTGGTGTGGTACGACAGAATCATCACCAGGATGGTTGCTACTTCGATGCATGGATATGAGTGAGGCCTTGCTCTCGAGGTATCCGGCCTTCTTGCCATCGTACCCCAAACCATCGGGCCCGGTCAGGAAATAGCCAATTTCACCTGCCGCGCCCTGAGCTCCGTGGTAGAGGTCCCCTTCAAGGATTATGCCCGCCCCGATGCCGTTACCCAGCTCGATAAAAACAAGGTTCCGCATTCCGCGTCCTGCGCCCCGTTTCCATTCAGCGATGGCGGAAAGATTCGAAGTGTTCTCGATAAATACCGGGAACTCGTAGTGCCCGGTTATTTTGGCGTAGAAGTCGGATCTGAGCAATCTTTCGTAGAGGTTCGCGTAGAGTATGGTGCCTGTCTGTGGGTCAACCACGGCAGGGACTCCCACCCCCAGGGCGAGTATGCGGGCATCCTTGTCCGGGAAGTCATTCAGGAAATTGCTCCATCCCGAATCGACCGACTCTATGAGACAGTCCAGGAAATCGACTGGATTGCCCATGGGTTGGGCGGAGAAGGTTGCATGCAGGGTACCGGAGAAATCGCTTATCGCGAAGCGGACAGGATCGGACAACAGGTCCGCACCTATGATATACCCCCGTCCGGCGTTCACCGATACCTGCGCGGCTTTCCTCCCGTTCTCGACTTGCACCCGTTCCGACTCCGTCACATATGCATCGTTGAGCAGTTTCTCGATGGCCCGGGCCACCGCGGGCGCGCTGATTCCCAGGTCCCGGGCAATCCGTGCACGATAGGATACTCCGTGATCCCGCAGGTAATTGAAGATGATTGAAATATTGATCCGGTTCTGCAGCACCGAATTTGCGGTATCCGAAACCCTCAGGCTGCGTTGCGGTGGAGTGTGGGATCTTTTCAAACCGCTTTCCTGCCACCGGGAAGGTGGAAGCCGCCGCTGTTGCGCAGCGTATCCATCATTGCGACCATGATGATGATGCAGCCGATTATCGTGGTCTGATAGTAGGCGGAGATGCCGAGTATCAGGAGTCCGTTCCGTATGACACCCATAATGAGGGTGCCGAGCATGATGCCGAAGGCGCTGCCCTTGCCACCCTTCAGACTGACGCCCCCGAGTATGACGGCCGTAATGACGTCCAATTCGTAGCCCAGGCCGGCAGTGGAGGATGCCATGCCCATTTTGGCCGTGCTGAGTATTCCCGCGACCGCCGCCAGGGCACCGCAAAGTATGTACGCGATGTACTTCGTGCGTGTGGTGCGTATGCCCGAATAGAAGGAGGCCCTCTCGTTGCCTCCGGTGGCGTAGAGCGAGGCCCCGAAGGTCGTGCGGTCCAGCATGACCTTGAAAGATAGGACAATAAGGAAAAAGATCAGGGCCGGCACGGGAACAGGCCCGAGGGAGGCCAGGCCCAGATCCGTAAAGGCCTCGGTGTAGACAGGGATGGTATAGCCTCCGGAGACGGCATAGGCGACGCCGCGTATGACGCTTAGCATGCCGAAGGTTGCGATGAAGGCGCTCAGCCCGGCTTTCAGGATCAGGAAACCGTTCAGGGCGCCGATGACGGCTCCGCACAGGATTCCCAAGGCGATGCTTACCGGTACACCCAATGAGAATTGGGTGATGCCCAATCCGGCGACGATTCCGGAAAGGGCGAAGGTACTGCCCACGGACAGGTCCATCCCCATGACGATGATCACCAAACCCTCACCCAAAGCCATGATGCCGATGGTCGAAACGTTAAGCAGTATCCGGAACAGATTGCTCGTGGTCAGGAACTTGTCGCTCAAAACCGAGAACAACAAGGTAAGGGCGGCGAGTACGATCAGGATACCCAGCATTTGTGGAAGGCTGCCGGTCCTGCCATCATAAGGTTTCCGCTTCATCATTCCTTCCCGTCACGCATGGGCGATCGCGAGGATACCTTCCTCGGTGGTGTTGCGGGCTTCGAGCTCGCCCTTTATCCGGCCTTCATACAGCACCAGGATCCGGTCGCTCATCTTGATGACCTCTTCCAGCTCGCTGGAGGAGAGGACAATCGCGAGGCCTTCACCGGCCAGCCTGTTAATGATCGCATAGATTTCCTGCTTCGCGTTTACATCGATACCCCTGGTCGGTTCGTCCAGAAAAAGAACTGAAGGCTTGGTGGCCAACCATTTGGACAGGACCACTTTCTGCTGGTTGCCGCCGCTAAGCGAGCCGGTGTCCTGCTCGGGACCGGACACCTTGATGGCCAGGGTGCGGATCAGGCCTGCCACGATGGAATTCCTTTCGCGGGTCCGGATAAAACCGAAGAGGCTCATCCTTGAAAGGATGGACAGGACGATGTTTTGCCTGACCGGCAAATCAAGCACCAGCCCGCTCGATTTCCTGTCTTCGGGCACCAGGGCCATACCGCATTTCACGGCCATGACCGGTCCGGACACATCCGTCCTGCTGCCGCCAAGGAGTATTTCTCCCCCCGTGATGGGGTCTATGCCGAAAAGGGCTTCCATTATCTCCGTGCGTCCCGACCCGACCGGACCGGCGAGTCCAAGTACCTCGCCCTTGCGGACATGGAAACTGATATCGGAAAGGAAGGAGCTGCACAAGCCTTTCACTTCAAGCATGACTTGGGACGGAGAACGATCCGCCCTCAGGTAGAATTCGGCGAGGCGTTTTCCTACCATGCCCTGGATGAAGCGGTCGTACCCATAATCCGCCCTTGAGAGCAGCTCTACCATCTTTCCGTCCCGCAGGATGCAGACCCGATCGGTAAAACGCTCTATCTCGTGCAGTTTGTGGGTGATGAAGATGACGGAAACCCCATCATTCCTGAGGGAATCGATTACCCCTCCAAGCATGTCGACCTCGTGGGAGGACAGGGAGGAGCTAGGTTCGTCCATGATGATGAGCCTAGCCTTGTACGAAAGTGCCCGGGCAATCTCGACCAGCTGCATCTGTGCCGTCGTCAGGTCCTTCACCAAGGTATGGGGGTCCATATCCAGGCCGAGCCTGGAACAGAGATCCGTCGCTGTCCGATAGATTGCCGGTTTGTCCAGAAAGAAAGCCTGCCTTCGGGGTTCGTTGCCCATGCAGATATTCCGGCCTATATCCAGATTGGGGAACAGGCTGAGTTCCTGATGGATGGTCACTATGCCCAGGCGTTTCGAATCGGGAGGACCATGTATGTCAGCCTTTTCCCCATCGACGAATATTTCCCCTCCGTATTCGGGAAACACTCCGGAGATGATGTTCATCAAGGTGGATTTTCCGGCGCCATTTTCGCCTATGATGCCCAAAACCTCACCGGGAAGCACCGTCAGATCCACTCCATCCAGCGCAAGGGTTCCGGTGAAGCGCTTGGTTATGCCTTTGAGTTCCAGGAAGGGCGGTGTCATGATTCACGGACCCTGGCGACCCGGGTGGACACGATCAGGACGAAAATGATCGCGAAACCGCTGAGTGCTTGTTGCCAATATTGGGATATCCCCAACTGGAGTATGCTGTTTTTCAGGATTCCGATAAAAATGGCTCCCAGGACAGCCCCCAGCACCGTTCCCTTCCCGCCGGACATGAGGGCTCCACCCACGATGACCGCGGCGATGACCTCGAATTCGTAGCCATTGCCCGCAAGTGGGTAGGAGGCGGATACCTTGGAGGCTCCGATGACCCCGCCAACCGCAGCCAGGGCACCGCAAAGCATGTAGGCTGTCAGTTTGATTCCCTTCACATCGATACCCAGCATCCGGGCTGCATTTTCATCGCCACCTATGGCGTACAGCCTGCCTCCCAGTACCGTTTCTTTCAGGAATATGTCGGACAGGATGAAGAAGGCAAGAAGCAGCAGGAGGGGCAAGGGTATGAACAGGATGGACCCGGCATCGATGGCCAGGAAGGACGGATCGGATATGCTCCGCGACGTGGCTCCGGTCAGTATGAGGTTCACCCCCCTCACGATTCCCATGGTACCCAGGGTGACGATGAAGGGAGCCATCCTCAGCCGCGCGACGAGCATTCCGTTCACCCAGCCGATAAGGATTCCGCAGGCGATGGCCAGAGGCACGCAGAGCGCCGCAGGCAGGCCCGCATCGAGCAGCAGGGCGGAAAGTGTGCCCGCGATTCCGTAGACAGCACCGATGGAAATATCGATCCCGCCCAACAGGATCACGAACAATTCGCCGATGGCCATGATACCGATGATGGCCTGGCTCTTGAGTACCGATCCGATATTGGAAAAAGTGAGGAAATAGCGGGAGAAGATCGAGGTGGCAAGAATCACGAACAATATGCCCATAAGGACACGCATCGCGTCCAAGGCCATCAGTTTCTTCAGACGGCGCATCAGCTGTCCTTTTGTGCTGGACCTTCGTCGGTTCCCATTTCATCGTTCACGCGGCGCGATGGACCGGCCACAGCCGACCCAAGCGCGCCGGACCCGAGGGGTCAAGTGGAAATCACCAAGCTTTTTTCCGAGCCAGGACTTCCTTGAAGTTGTCTTTTGTTACGTATTCCAAGGGCGTGTAGAAGATCTTTTTGTCCACCGTGCCCCCCTTGATCAGTTTCAGGATTGTCCTGGTGCCGTAATCGCCCATGGCGGAGTAATCCTGCCCTATCATGAAATCCGCCAGCGGATCTGGCCTGTCCAGGTACTTGAACATGGGATAGAAGGTGTCCACTGTGCCGTAGATGCCGCCACGGGCACGGAACTTCACCAATTCGGGCAGGCTCGCGGGAGGAGCGAAGAAAGGCCAGCCCCCGTCCACGAAATATCCGTCCACCTCGGGATGGGCGGATAGGTAGGTGTTTATCAGCTCGACGGCTTTTTCCATGTTGTCGTCATTCGCCTGAAAGGCTACCTCCTCGATGGCGGTCCCCTTGATGACATCGCGGAAACCCTGCACCC
>CAXNJE010000038.1:0-23969 GCA_964202565.1 Breznakiellaceae bacterium
CTTCATCTCTCCCCCTAAAACTCCAACTCCCCCTCCCTCCGTCCTCCCTTCTTTCCCTCCTGCTCCCTCCACTTCTGCGCCGCTTTCGGGTGCAGTTCCTCAAACAGGTCCTGTCCCTTGTACGCACCGTAGTCCGAATGCGCCACCGCCAGCGACGGATCCTTCTTCACCTTTTCGAATACCCGCGCAGGCCAGTACCGCATCGCCAGATGCGACCAGTCGTAGTCCTTCTTTCCCACGGGCTTGGACAGTATTTCCCACCACTTCTTAGGTTCCTTCCAGAGCGGGGCAACCAACTCCCATAACGCCGCCGAATTCACCATGACACCGTCGTCCAGATCCATGACATAAGGCACTTCTACTTCTTGAATCTCTGGAGATGGTCTCTTTTCGGCCAGACATGTGACGATACCGGAAAAAGCCGCCAGTTCGTCGTGCAGTTTGTCCAGGGCGGCATTCTTCGCCGGCTTCCTCCGCACCCCGTCAAAATGGTCCAGAGCGCTCAGATAAAGCAGTCCATGCGGCACAGAATAGTCCCCAACCGTGTCAGATTCGGTCACAAGATCCACCATCACACCTCAGAACCAGCCCCACCAGGCGCTTCAGGAAATCCGCCCCGCCCAATTTGTAGCAGATGTCGGTATTCCACCAGGACAGGAGTTCCTTCTCGCCCAAACGCGCGACGGTAAGCTGGATGAGGAGGATCGAATCAAGGGCAGCCAAATCCATTATATCTATCCTTATTGAACTCCCGTCATTGTACGCCCGAAGCACAGGCGCGTCAAACCGGAAAAAAAAGGAGGAGGTTTTTAATGTGGCAACTCCCACGTTAGTATCTTCTATTCATAATGGGTCCACATTCTCAGTACCCTAATAATTTTTTCATCACCAAATAGCTGATAAACAAGTCGTTGCTTGAAGGTGATCCTGCTTGAATACGTACCTGCCAGATCGCCCACCAGTTTTACGAAAGGTGGATGGTTCGTGGAAGGGTCCAGCCTCATCAAGTCCAATAAGGCAATGGTTTTCCCTTTCAGTCCAGCTTCCGCAAATTTTCTGGAATCTTTCAAAGCCTGTTTTGAATACACTATTTCCCACATCACCAGTCCACTTTTTTTGAGCTTTCGGAAAGGGGTTCCTTCATGCCCTCCAGGATGGATTCCCTCATACCCGGAATTGATTCGAGATATAGGGTTTCCTGTATGGCTCGCCAATCATCCTCGGCTATGAGCACCGCATTGTTCCGCTTGCCTGCGATGATGACCGGCTCATGGGATTCATTGGTCTGATCGATAAGGCGGTACAGGTTTGCCCGCGCAGCGCTTGCAGTGAGTACTGACATTCGTGCCTCCCCCATGAGCGTACGTCAAAGCGTACGCCATGTCAAGGATGACCAAGCAAATGTCCTTTCTCCTGCAACGTATTCACGAAATCACATCCCCGACATTTGCCTTGTCCTGGACTCCCAACCGGCACGAATCGAAGCAATCAGGTTGATGTGGGATTGCAGGCCTGTAAGGTTCAGAATCAGATCCCAGGCTGCGGGTGCGGTCTCCCGGAGGCGATCGAGGCGTTTGCGGACTGCCCTTGTGGCTACACCCAAGTCATGGGCGAGACCGGCAAGGTCATCCTCCTCCAGATCCGACAATCGATAGGTACGCCCGAACCTCATGGAAAGCCTGTGTCCAATTCCGGCCAGTACGTTGTTGACAACAGGTCGTAGAAGGGAGCCAGTCCAACGTATCCATCCCGATACAGCAAGGAGAAATTTTTTCCGTGGGCGTCGCAATTGCCCACCAATGCGTTGAACAGGGCGATATCCATCAGTCGCTCGAGATCTACAAGGGGTGCTCTACACGCTTTCCTGATCAGAAGGGCCATCTCCGGGAAACCCGGTCCTCCATCGGTCTGGTATTTACGCTCCGGCATGAGGGCAAGAGCCTGACAGGAAGGGATTGGGATATGTGCCTGGCCTGTGGATTGTTCATGTATTCCGTGTTATATCGAAACACGATACCCCGATCCGGTGTGGATTCCAATTCACCGATAATCTCACCGAACTGGAGGACTGCCAACCTCATTGGTCATTCCCCCGTTCCCTGGCGATGATATCTATTCCCAGTGTCAGGGCGACAGCAAGGGCCTTGCCGAATTCCACCGTCGCCTTTCCGCTCTCAAGCTCGGAAATGAATCGTGTGCCTGTACCGCACAATTCAGCCGTTTGTGCTTGCGTATAACCCAGCTTCTTTCGGCGAAGCCGGATCAGGGAGCCTAAATTTGATACATCCTGAATGGCGTTGTCCATACTTCAATAAATGTAGTATTACCGTTCGGGAAAATCAATGCATGGATGATAAGTTTATTACCGATCGGGAATGTGTGTATGTCCGTCATTAATATTTTCCCGTTCGGGAATATTCGTGGTATCATAAGCCTTTAAGAACAATTGAAGCTAAAAATGAATATCGCAAGATATTAGAGTAAATATTGGCGTTTTTTTCATAATCTGCGTAACACTTCACGACGCGCGTCCCCCAGACTTGGCGCCACGGTTACTTAAGGATTTTTTTTGGTCGGGCATCCCGGACTCGCCCTCCGGTCGACGACGTCCTGTCGTCTCCCTCCGGGCCGCCTCGCTCGCTGTCGCGCGCTTCCTGCGCGCTATTCCTCACTCCGTTCGGCGCTCGCTCCGATCGAGTCCGGACCTATCTCCAAAAAGGAAAAGGCCGCCTGACGGCGACCTTTTCACTTAATCGGGCATCCCGGACTCGCCCTCCAACCCTCGGCGTCCTGCCTCGGGTTTCCGGGCCGGGGTTCGCGCTTTCGTCGCCATCCATGGCGTCTCACCCCCAAATTCCTCGATGTCTCGGACTTTGGGGGCTGCGCGAACCCTTCGAGTCCGGTTCTTTCTCTGAAAAGGAAAAGGCCGCCTTGCGGCGACCTTTTCACTTTAATCGGGCATCCCGGACTCGAACCGGGGACCCCAAGTCCCCCAGACTTGTACGCTAACCACCTGCGCTAATACCCGAATGTCCTGGCATTGCTGCCGGAACGCGGTAAAAGTAACACGCAGGGCGAGTACGTGTCAACATGAGGGGATATTGGCAAAATGACTGTGGCAGAAAGTTGAACGAAGCTTGTGAGAGTTCTTCAAATGCGGTGGATTTGGTGTATATTCTTTGATATGCCCGCCCAGATAGCACACTCCTTGTTCGGTGAAGACGTACTCAGGGCTGCCTGTGCCGTTCCTTCGTCCGGTAGTTCGGCAAGGATCAAAGGGTTCGTGGAGCATATATTGGCGGAACACGGCGCGGCTTTCAGGTTGGGTTGCCAGGGGCCGGATCTTTTTTACCATAACCAGAGGACGCGTCCAGTTGCCCTCGAGTACGGCGCGCTCCTTCACCGCCGTGCTTTTGGCGAATTTACCGGAAACCTGCTGCGCCTCTGCCTGCCGGGGCCTGACCCTGTGGCGGCGTACGCGCTGGGCTTCTCGACCCATGCGTTTCTGGACAGGGTTGCGCACCCGTTCATCGTGTACAAGGCGGGTTGGGTGGCTCCTTCGCAACCGGAAACCGCACGGTATGCGCGTTGCCATGTGTTTTTCGAGCGTGTTTTGGACGTGCTAATGTTGGAGCTCCTTAGATCGAAGGCCGCAACGTCCTGGGATCAGGATGCCTTGCTGGCCGCGGCTTGTCTTCCCTTATCCAAGCTTGTTTCCACCCCCATCGTGCAGGCCCTGCAGCTTACTTTCCCTGAGCGTACCCAGGATGACGACAAGCTGGAAACACGCATCCTCAACGCGTTTTCGGATGCCCATTCCTATTATCGCTTTACCAATCCCCTGCGCACCGCTTTCAGTGGGGGCGAATCTGATGGGTATCAGTACCTTTTATCCAAAAAGGGGAGGGCGTCGGTAGCTCTCATCTATCCTGAATACTTTTCCCTGGCTCCGGATTACCTGAATCTGGCCCACAGCCCCTGGATGCACCCCTGCGGAGAGGGGTTTGGGGATCGGGATTATGGGGAGGAGGGGAAACTGCAAGTGGAAAGGCGATCATTTCCTGATCTGTATAAGGCCGCTTTGGACCAGGCCAAGCCCTTTTTCTGCCGCTTGATTGCGGGTTTTCTGGATTCCGGACGTGTTCCGGATGGTATTCCAGTGGAATTGGGAAACGGAGGCCTTTCCGCGACCAAGTCTGACGGCTCGCCTTGCGCTCCCACACGGGCAGATCCCTTGCCCCTGGACGCGGTGCTGGATGCCCAATACGGGTTGAGGCTGGCCTGGATGGCCAGAAAAACGGGATTGTCCGCCCGACAGGTTTAGATTGACCCTTTGCCAACTCGCCGGTACTATAAGGCTATGAGTCCCGGTGATGCCGACAAGGATGCGGAGGCCGATCCCGCCCAAAACGATGAGGTCCGTGCAAAAGCGAGTACTCCCGTGCTGGGACGACGGCTGGCAGCCTATGCCAGGGTTATGGGTACGACTGGGGATACTGTCCCCCCCAAGCCGGGCATTGAAAAATCAGCACCCAAAAAAATCGAACCCATAAAGCCCCCCACAGTCTCGGCTCCGCGTTTTCCCCAGCTTACGAAAGCGGATATTGATGTTTTTCCCACGCCGCCAGCCAAAAGGATGCAAGTTGAGCCCGCGAAGGCGTCCCGTGAGGGCTTCGTCAAATCAAGTTTTGAACCCCGTGACTTGGCCAAGCCGGCACCGTCAAAATTGCCGGTCCACAAGCGCCCTGAGCCGACCCAGCGGAATGAAAATCCTGTTATCGCTGCGCTTCCCGCCCGGATTCCCGAGCCCATGAATCCCCCCGCACCAGCCTTCGTACCTGCCTCCACGTCCGTCCCCCCACCGCAGGGTTTCATCAAGACCGCTGCTGGAGACAGGAATTACCGGAAGGTCGCGAAATTCCTGGTGCTGATAGGCAAGGACGAGGCAGCCCGGATACTGGCCAAGCTGGATCCGGATCAGATCGAGAAGGTTTCCCGCGAACTGGCGTCCATCACGCGCGTGGAGCCGGTGGAAGCGGAATCCTTGCTGGCCGAGTTCAAATCCCTGCTTTCCGGCGGCATCGCCGGGGCGCCCCGGGCGGCAAGCGGCGGCATCGAGACCGCCCGTGCGCTTTTGCGCACCGCCTTCGGAGCAGAAAAGGGAGACGCAGTACTCAGGCGGGCGGTGCCGGAATCGGCGGAGAGTCCTTTTGCCTTTCTGGAGGATTTCGAGGGTGACCAGACAGCCCTGTTGTTCAAGGACGAGGCTCCCGGCACGACGGCGCTGGTCCTGTCCCGCCTGTCGCCCAAGGCAGCTGCCGCGGCCATCGGCGCCATGGAAAGCTCCGTCAAACTGGAAGTCCTCAAACGCATAGCCAAGCTGGGCAAGGTCGCTCCCGAAATACTTGAAAGCATATCCGCTTCCCTGCGCGAGAAAGCCCGCAACATCGGCAGGCAGACCGGCGAGACCGTGGATGGCCGCTCGGCCCTGGCCGAGATCCTGAAGCGGGCCGACTCCTCGCTGGGGGACCGTCTGCTGGAGGAACTCAAGGACAGCGACCCCGAACTCGGAATGGACCTGAAGGAGCGGCTTTTTACCCTGGACGATGTCATCATGGTGGAGGATCGCAAGGTTCAGGAACGGCTGCGTTCCCTGAGTGACAAGGAAATCGCCCTGCTGATAAAAGGACGGCGTCCTGCCTTTGTGGAAAAGCTCATGTCCAACATATCCGCCCAGCGCAGGGTCCTGGTAACGGAAGAACGCGAGATACTGGGTCCCGTTCCCCGTTCGGAACAGGATCCTCTGACAAAAGAGTTCATCGCCTGGTTCCGTCTCGAAAAGGACGAGGGCCGTCTGGTCATGCTCGATGATTCCGATCTGATACTGTAGCGACCCCGGCGATATCAGCCAGGGGCGGTACGAAGGGGATTGATTTGCACGTTGAAATGAAACGCGGCGATATGTACGCGGGCTTCGAGATACTGGACGTCATTTTTTTCGATGAGCTGAAGGCCACGGGCATACACGCCCGGCATTCACGCACCGGCGCCAGTCTTTTTCACCTGCTGAACGATGACGAGGAGAACCTCTTTTCCTTCGCCTTTGCCACTCCACCTTCCGACTCCACCGGCGTTGCCCATATCCTGGAGCACTCGGTCCTGTGCGGATCCGTGAACCATCCCCTGAAGGATGCCTTCCTCGTGCTTGCCCAGGGAAGCCTTCAGACCTTCCTGAACGCCATGACCTTTCCGGACAAGACCATCTATCCGGCCAGCTCCACCAACGAGGCCGACTATTTCAATCTGATGGGCGTCTACGGCGATGCGGTTTTCCGCCCCCTGCTCGAGGAATGGACCTTCCTGCAGGAAGGTCGGCGCTACGAGCTCAACTCAGAAGGCAAGCTGGACCTGACGGGCGTGGTGTACAACGAGATGAAGGGCAATTATTCCTCCATGGATTCCATCGCCTCAGACTGGTCCTACCGCTCCGTCCTGCCCGGCACTCCCTATGCCCATGACTCAGGCGGTGACCCCGACGACATCCCCAAGCTCGATTGGGAAGGGCTCAGGCGTTTCCACGCCAATGCGTATTCACCCGCAAACTGCCGCATCTTCCTGTGCGGCAACATCTCCACCGAACGGCAGCTTGCCTTCCTGGACAAACGCTTCCTTTCCCAACTGAACCCCGGCCAGGCCTTGCCTGCTCCCGAGAAGGCCGAACGTTGGACCGAGCCCCGTCGCATAAAAGTGCCCTGTCCCCTTTCCGGGGAGGCGAAATCCACCATACTGCTTTCCTGGCTCTGCGGTGATTCCGCAAATGGCAATGAGACCCTGGCCCTCGCTGCCCTGACGGAAATCCTCCTTGGCCACGACGGGTCTCCCCTGGCGCGGGCCCTGGTGGAATCCCGCCTGGGAGAGGACCTTGCACCGGCTTCAGGCCTGGAAGGGGAATTGCGCGAAACGGTTTTCGCCGTTGGCCTGCGGGGTGTGGACGCGGTAGCCGCCTCCAAAGTCGAAAAGCTGGTCCTGGACGTGTTGGGCACCCTCGCGGCCGACGGGATAGCCGCCGATGACATCGACGCCGCGCTCAGGTCGCTGGAATTCTCAAACCGGGAAATCCGCCGTTCGGGCGGACCCTTCAGCCTTGCATGGATGCGCCGTTCGCTGCGGGCCTGGCTCCATGGCGGCACCCCCTGGGATACGCTCCTGTTCGAACCCCGGCTTGCCTATATCAAGGAACATCTGGCAGCGGATCCCCGCTATTTCGAAAGCCTCATCAAACGCTACTTTCTGGACAATCCGCACCGGGCCCTGGTGTCCATAGATCCACAGGAAGGCTTTTCCGAGCGGAAGGAAGCCGAACTGCGCGCCTCCCTCGCAAGTCGGAGCGCTGCCATGGACGAGACTGCGAAGGCGGTCCTGAAGGCCTCTTCCGAAGAACTGGCGCGCATCCAGGCGCTGGCGGACACCCCGGAAGCGCTGGCCACCATCCCCCACATTTCCCGCAAGGACCTATCCCGGGAGGTTGAAATCATCCCCCGCGAGGTGGGTGCCGCCGGTACCATCCCGACCCTTTCCCACGACCTGTTCACCAATGGTATCGCCTACGTGGATTTTGCC
Organism: Breznakiellaceae bacterium; assembly: GCA_964202565.1. Classification (GTDB taxonomy): domain Bacteria; phylum Spirochaetota; class Spirochaetia; order Treponematales; family Breznakiellaceae; genus SZUA-426. The sequence continues at coordinate 7,621 of CAXNJE010000038.1, forward strand.
TTTCCGGTGGACATCCTGGACCCGGAAGACTATCTCTGGCTCCCCCTTTTATCGCGGGTGCTGGTTTCCACCGGCCTGCCGGGTCTGGACTGGGGCCAGGTTTCCAGCCTGCTGGCTCGGACTACGGGAGCCTTCTATTCCATGCTCCAAAGCGGGTCCCTGGCCCCCGGTGGGGCACGCTCCCGTGAAACCCCTGCGGGCATCCTTGAATTGGGCGGACGCGACTGGATTGTATTCCGCCTGAAAGCCCTGGAAGCCCAGGTTCCCGCAGCGCTGGACCTCGTCAAACGCCTCTTGGTCGAAGCCGACCTAAGTGATTTGGTCAGGCTGGAAGACCTGGTAAGGGAATTCCGCAACGACCTTGATTCCTCCCTGGCGCCGGGAGGCCACTCTTTCGCCGCTTCCCGGGCTGGCCGCCGTTTTTCACGTTCCCGGGCCATCGACGAGCTCTGGGGCGGGATTACCCAGCTCGAATTCATGCACAAGCTGGCCGAAGGCGAAGTAAGCGAGTTGGCTGCCGGATTAGTGCGGATTCGCGCTCGTCTTGTGTCCCAAGCCGGTTTGATGGTGAACCTTACCGGTTCTGCGGCGGCCATTGCCACGGCTACCGAAATTATTGGATCCTCCTTCAGTGACTTTGGCGCACCCCGCCCCCGGTCCGCCAAAGCGGCGGAGAGCGCTCACTTTTTCGAGCTCGTGGACTCGGATGACCGAGGTGACGAGGCCTGGTCCTCCGCCTCGCTGCAGGTAGGTTTCGGAGCGCTGGCCTTGCCTGCAGCCCCCTTCGCCGGACCGGAACAGGCGGCGGAACTGGTGCTGGCCCATCGCCTGTCCACCGGTGCCCTGTGGGAAGAGATACGCATGAAAGGCGGCGCCTACGGTGCCTTCGCCCACCCGGACGGCCTCGAACCCCTATTCACCCTGGCTACCTATCGGGATCCCGCGCCGGCCCGTTCCCTGGACGCCTTTACCGCAGCACTGTTGTCGGCCTCGAAAGAGAGGATCGAAGACGGCGAGCTGGAAAAGGCCATCATCGGAACCTACTCCAAGGAAGTGCGACCCCGGTCTCCCGCTGAAAAGGGCCTGTCCGACTTCATGCGTTATCTCTACGGAATCGAGCCCCTGGCCCGCCGCAACAAACTTGAGGCCATCGTGGACATGACAGGCGAAGCCGTTGCCGAAGCCGCAAAACGCCTGTACGAAGCCAAACGGGAAGGCTATATAGCCGTGCTGGCAGGTAAGACGGAAGCTGGGAAGGCCGCGGCTGCCCTGGGAGCCCCGGTGAGGAATCTCCCGCTCTAAACCAAAATGGAGAAGGGCAAGCGCTGATGGCTTGCCCCTCTGTTTTGTCGTCAGATGCAAAATGCTTCGTTTATATGTTTGTCAGACCGCAGCGAGGGCCTTTTCCAGGTCCGCGATGATGTCCTCTATCCCCTCGATCCCTATCGAAAGCCGTACCAGATCCGGACTCAAGCCTCCGGCGATCTGCTGCTCGTCGCTCAGCTGGGAATGGGAGGTGCTGGCAGGGTGCATGGCCAGGGATTTCGCGTCGCCCACGTTGGCCAGGTGCGAGAAAAGGCTCAGGTTCTCTATGAATTTCTCGCCCTTCGCCCTGCCGCCCTTGGCGCCGAACACTACCATGCCCCCAAAGCCTTTTTTCAGGTACTTTGATGCGGTCGCATAGGACGGGTCGCTTTCAAGTCCAGGATACCGCACCCAGGAAACCTTGGGGTGGTTCTTCAGGTATTTGGCCACAGCCAGGGTGTTCTCGCAGTGCCGCGGCATGCGGACGTGCAGGGTTTCCAGCCCCTGCAGGAAGATCCACGCGTTGTCCGGTGCAAGGCAGGCACCCAGATTGCGTAGCGGAACCGTCCTGAAACGCAGGGCGAAGGCTATTTTTGCCAGCTCCGGCGGCAGGTCCAGCGCCCAGCGCAGTCCATGGTAGTTCTTGTCCGGTTGGGTGTAGAGGCGGAATTTGGGGTCGGTCCAGTCGAATTTGCCGGAATCGGTCACGATTCCACCTATGGCGGTGCCGTGGCCGCCCATCCACTTGGAAAGCGAATTCACCACGATATCCGCGCCGTGCTCGATGGCGCGCAGGAGGTACGGGGTCGTGAAAGTGGCGTCCACCACCAGCGGCAAGCGGTGCTTGTGGGCGATATCGGCAATTTTTTGTATATCCGCAACGTCCAGGCCCGGGTTGCCCATGGATTCGATATATACAAGCCTCGTCTTTTCGTTGATGGCCTTCTCGAAGGTTGACGGGTCGTTTATATCCGCAAAGCGTGCCGTTATCCCGAAGTCGGGCAGGATGGCATCGAACATGGTGAAGGTACCGCCGTACAGGTTGGTGGCGGAGACGATTTCGTCGCCCACCCTGGCTATGTTTATGATTGTGTTGAAAATGGCGCTGGTTCCGGAGGCGCTGGAGACCGAGGCTGCTCCACCTTCCAGTTCGGTTACCCTGGTTTCCAGCATGTCGTTGGTCGGGTTTCCCAGACGGGTATAGATATTTCCGAATTCCTTAAGTGCGAACAGGTTTGCCGCATGTTCGGCACTCTTGAATACGAAAGCGCTGGTCCGGTAAATGGGTGCTGCCCGCGAAAGAGTCGTCGGATCGGTTTTTTGTCCCCCGTGCACGGCGCGGGTTCCGAATGCCGTTTCCTTGTTGTTGTCGGCCATTGCGTCATCCTCCCTCATGTTTCCTTACTCCAAGAGTAAGGTACTTCGTATATAATTCGGATCGGGTAATTGTGTCAAGCATCTGGTGTAAAAAGGTCCAAATATATTATTGATCTTCCTGCGTTATAGTCCCTACAGGCGCAACCCTAAAACGCACCATCGGTCTATACTATAGGTATGGGCTCCGGAAAGCACGAACGAGAAGCATATCCCCAGGACCGTTTCTACAGGCTCGACAATAGCGCTGTGTTTACAGCGGCTATCGCGGGGGCTTCGGGTCCCTTTGTTTTCAGGCTTTCCTGCAATCTTGATGAAAGCATCCGCCTGGACATTCTTACCCAGGCCCTGTGCCGTCTGTCGCCCCGCTTTCCCTTCCTCTTCGTGGCGCTGGGTCACGGTGTTTTCTGGCATTACCTGAATCCCCTTAAAAAACCGCTCGGACCGGTTGCAGAAAGTCCGTTCCCTGCCGAACCAATCCGGTACCGCCGGAATCGTCCCCTCATGCGGGTAAGCGCGTTCGGTACCCGCATTGCCTGTGAATTCCACCACGCCCTTACGGACGGTACGGGCAGCATGGCTTTCCTGCGATCCCTGGTGCTGGAATACCTGAGGCTGCGCGGCGTGGCCGGTCCGGCTGGTACGGATAACCTTGCCGGCATACCCCGGCCCGGGGATGCCTTCGACCCGGAAGAGGCGGAGGATGCATATTCACGGTACTTTGTACGCTCGTCACCCCTGCCTGATCCGGTACCCAAGGCCTTCCTGATTCCGGGTAAACGCCGTGGAAAGGGTTATAGGGAGTGCATCGGCACTATCCCGCTTCAGGACGCTATCGCCCTCGCTAGAAGCAGCAAGGTCAGCCTGACCGAATTGCTCGTCGCGGTACACACGGCAACCCTGCAGGATTTATACGAGGCCCTTACACCCTTGCGCCGGAAGTATGCCCGCAAGCGGGTCTCCGTCCAGGTTCCCGTGGACCTGCGGAAGCGCTATCCATCCAGGACCCTGCGTAATTTTTTCCTTTTTGCAGCCCCTTCCATCGATCTGCGCCTGGGCCATTGGGGTTTCGACGAGATACTCCAGCGGGTCCACCATCAACTGCGTCTTGGCCTGGAGGAAAAGGAATTGCTCAGGCAGTTGCGCCGCAATGTCGGTGGAGAGAGGAATCCCTTCGGCCGCCTTATACTCCTACCCATCAAGACGGTTGTCATGCGGCTTATCAACGTCAGCATCGGAGTGGGTTCCTACTCGGGTTCCCTCTCCAATCTGGGGGCGATAGAAGTTCCCGAGCCCTGGTCCTCACGGATAGTACGTTTTTCCTTCCTGCCTTCCCGGGCGGTTTCCACAGGTGCCAATGTCGGTGTTGCAAGCTGGAAGAACGACCTGTATATCAGTATAGGCAGCCTGGTCTGTGACCGCTCCTTCGAGCGCCTGTTTTTTTCCCGCCTCGCGGGTATGGGTCTCGCCGTGCGGATCGAATGCAATGAAACGTTGAATGAAACATTAAAAGGAGCTACGGAATGAAATACTGTCCACGGTGCGGGGTGGTACTTTCCGATGCCGACACCGGCTGTGCGCTTTGCGGAAGTCCCGCCGCCAGCAGAAAGCCCCTTTCTTCAGGGGCTTCCGGTCCAAGTTACCCCGCGTCCGGTCTTTCCCGCCAGGCTGGCGGAGCCTCGGAGGCTACTGGTGCGAAAGTATCCGATGACGATGCGCTGAGCAGCGCCGAGCGTCGGCGAATTGCGGTGGAGTTGTTGTCGGTCACCCTCGGTGTTGCCCTGGTAATCACCATCCTGGTCGACCTGTTCGCGAATCATTGTTTCACCTGGTCCCGCTATTCCAGCATCGGCATCATCAGCGCCTGGCTGTTCTCGGCCATGCCGCTCATCCTTATCCGGCATCCATGGATACTCTTTTCGGTACTGGCTCCCTCACTTTTGGTCTCCGTATTCTGTTTCATGATCTTCGATTCCTCGCCCCTCGTGTTCCTCACCTACGGACTTCCGATAAGCCTGGCCTTCGAGGCTTCCGCAGCCGGAGCGGGAGCCATCCTCGCATCGTTGCGGCGCAAGGGGCTGAACGCCCTGGGTGTGGTCCTTTGCGGCATCTCGGCGTTCTGCTTTGGTATCGAGGCTACCGTGGATCTGAACACTCTGAAAGCCCTCGCGCCTGATTGGTCCGTGGTCGTGGCCTTTGCCCTGGTACCTTCGGCGGCCCTGCTTTTCTACCTGCACTACCGCATTGTGGATCGTGCCTCGTTGCGTAAATTGTTCAGACTGTAAAAGCGCGGTTGCCTACAAGGGGCTTTTTCCGGTATCATGCGGTCCAGGAGACACGAAGAATGCTCGACCGCATGCGCAACATCGGCATTATGGCCCATATCGATGCCGGAAAGACCACCACCACCGAACGCATTCTTTTCTATACGGGAAAGAGCCACAGGCTTGGCGAGGTGGACGACGGCGAAGCGACGATGGACTGGATGGAACAGGAGCAGGAACGGGGCATCACCATCCAGAGCGCGGCCACCACGACCTACTGGCGCGATCACCAGATAAATATCATCGATACTCCCGGTCACGTGGATTTTACCGCGGAGGTCGAACGTTCCCTGCGCGTGCTGGACGGAGCCGTGGGCGTCTTCTGCGCCGTTGGCGGGGTCGAGCCCCAAACAGAAACCGTATGGCACCAGGCCGACCGCTACAAGGTCCCGCGCATTGGCTTCATAAACAAGATGGACCGCACCGGCGCCGATTTTTTCGAGGTTGTGGAAGAGATCCGCACCAAACTGGCGGCCGTCCCCGTTCCCGTACAAATCCCCATCGGCAGGGAAGGAAACTTCGAGGGCGTCGTGGACCTGGTCGAACTCAGGGAAATCCGCTGGGACGCCGGAAGCGATGGCGAGCACATGGAGTACTCTCCGGTGGATGCCGAACGTCGCGCGCTGGTCCAGGAATGGCGCGACAAACTGGTGGACACCCTCTCGTCCCGTTCGGAAGAAATTACCGACCTCTATCTGGCAGGAAGCGACATTCCTGCCGCCCTGATACGGAAGGAGCTGCGGAAGGCGGTCATCGCCCGCGAGATCGTGCCAGTACTCTGCGGCGCTTCCCGTCGGAACATGGGCGTCCAGCCCCTCATCGACGCCGTCATAGATTACCTTCCCGCTCCCGACGAGGTTATCCCCGCCCTGGGCCACCACGTAAAGAAGGAAGAGGACATCTCCATACCCTGCGACCCCAAGGGCACGGCTTTGGGTCTCGTATTCAAGATCCAGTATGACCGCGAGGCCGGCAGCCTGTGTTATGTGCGCATGTATTCGGGCAGCATCAAGTCCGGTTCGGTCGTGTACAACGTGGGAAAGAAAAAACGCGAACGCGCCAACCGCGTCCTGCGGATGCATTCCAACAAGTCGGATCCCATCGACGAGGTGAGTGCTGGCGACATCGCCGTCATCGTGGGCATGAAGTTGGCCCAGACAGGCGACACCGTGGGCAGCGAGGGCTGGCCGGTCCTGCTGGAACGCATGCACTTCCCCGAACCTGTCATCTCGGTGGCCATAGAGCCCAAGACCCAGTCGGAACAGCAGAAAATGAGGGAGACCCTGGAGATCCTCGCCAAGGAAGATCCTACCTTCATGACCAAGGAAAACGAGGAAACCGGTCAGCTCATCATTTCCGGCATGGGCGAACTGCACCTGGACGTGCTGGTTACCCGCATGATCAAGGATTACAAGGTCGCCGCCAAGGTGGGAAAACCCCAGGTTACCTACCGCGAATCGGTCTCCCTCGCCGTCGACCATACCGAAGCATTCTCGCGGGTGATCGCGGGAAAGGAAAACGCCGCGACCATCACCGTCCGTGTGGAACCCCTCCCGCGTGGTTCAGGGAACCGTTATTCCAGTACCGTCAAGAAGAACGCCGCCCCGGAGGCCATCTTCGACGCGGTGGAACGGGGTTTCACCAACGCCTTTCCTTCAGGCATCATCCTCGGCTATCCCTGCATCGATGTCGGCGTAACCCTCCTGGACCTCCGCTATTCCGAACTCACCGGTACCGAACTCGCCTTCGAGGCCTGCGCCAGCATGTGCCTGGACGAAGCCTGCCGGAAGGCCACACCGGTACTTCTGGAACCCATCATGGCGGTGGACATACTTTCACCCAAGGATTTCGTGGGAGAGGTAATCAGCCTGGTAGTGCAGAGGGGCGGAATAGTGCAGAGCATGGACAGCCGTCCCGCCATAGACCATGTTAAGGCCCAGGCCCCCATGGCCAAGATGTTCGGCTTCATGACCGCCCTGCGCTCGGTCAGTCAGGGCCGGGCAACCTTTGCAATGGAGTTCTCCCACTTCGAGAAAAAGCAGGACAAGGATTTCAGTTAGTCCAGCAAGGGATTGAAGGCGGAGGTGGGCAGGTCGTCATTCCTGTCGTCCTTTTCCCTATCCTGATATGGATTGAACTGCAAATCCAGATTCAATTCCGGCATTTTCAGGTCGTCCAGCAACAATTGGCTGTCCAGCATCAACGAATCCTGCCAAATGCGCGTCAGGGAGCCTGCCTGGTCCGCCGCTGCATTTTCATGCAGGTCACAGTAACTGACCGGTTGTGTGCCTTCCAGAAAGGTCAGTGTCTCCGATCCTTCGTTGCACGAATCCGTCAGCAACAATCCCGACTTGGCGCATACCTTTACGTCGATCAAACCAGTCTGGGGCCGGATGAAATCCTTTGGTCCCGCATCCATATGAATCTCGCGCATGTAGTCTGCCCAGACCGGTCCTGCAATGAGCGCACCCGTCTGGGTTACGCCCAGGGAATTGCCGGGCCGGTCGAAACCGAACCAGACTGCGGTCGTAAAATACGGTGTATAGCCTACCGTCCACGCGTCCGCCCAATTCTGGGTAGTTCCTGTCTTTCCTGCAGCCGGGATGACGTACTTCTTGTTGTCCTTGTCGCGGAAGGTAAACTTGGATCCCCAGCCGGCCGCGTAGGCGAGGGTGCCGGATTCTACAGTCTTCTTAAGAAGCGAGGTCATGGCGTAGGCGTTTTGGGGACTGATGATCTGCATGGCGGATGCCTTGCGCTTCTGGGCCAGGCGTAATTCCTTTTCGGGGTCCAGGATGACCCGGTTGTTGCGGTCCTCCACCGAACGTATGGAGAGGGGTGTCACTTCCTTGCCCTGATTCGCGAAAACCGAGAATGCCCTGGCCATCTGGATGGGCGCGACGGCAATGACTCCCAGGCCAAGAGGATACAGGCGGGGAAAGGTTTTCTGGATCTGATCCTGATTCTCGATACCTAAAAGGAGGGCCGCGCGGTCGATGGCCGCGTCGAATCCTATCCCGTCCAGCACCTTAAGCGCCGGCACGTTCATGGAATGGGCAAGGGCGTACCAGAGCAGGACAGGTCCCTTCCATTCTCCCTTGAAATTGAGTGGGATATAGGGGGTTCCATCCTCATTGTAGAAAACTACCGGGGAGTCATAAATAAGCGAGGCTGCGGTAAATTTGCGGGAATCGATGGCAGCCGAATAGTACAGGGGTTTGAAGGAACTACCGGGCATGATCTTGCCCTGGATGGCCCGGATCAATTGGTTGGACTGATCGTATTTCGAACCGCCTACTATGGCCTTCACATAACCGGTTTCATTTTCCAGGGTGATGAGCGCCCCTTCGACCGTATTCCGTTCCGTCGATTGCTTCAAAGCGGCATAGGCACCATTGGTGAAGGTTTTCAGGTTCGGAATATCGAAGAGCAAGGCGGTCGCGTCCACCACCGGGTTGATTTGTTTGACATACCGGGAAAGTGCCCGCTCCCGTACCTGGGCCTCCGACACCTGGATGGCTTCAAGGTCGAATACGAGGGCAAGCAAGTCTACGATGGGGGTGTAGATCTGTTCCGCCTGTTCCAGCCGGGAACCTTGGGTTTTCTTGTATTCCTCGTTGGCCATTTCCAGTCCCCGGGCGACGTACTTGTCGGCGGCGGCCTGGAAATTCAGGTCCAGTGTGGTGTGTACGGTAAAGCCGTCCGTGTACAGGTCGAGCGATCCGTACAGCATCCCTTCCAGTTGCCTCCGTACATATTCGCTGAACCAGGGGGCCCTGTCCTCACGGGAGAAGTAAGCAGACGAAGATATGCGGGTGTAATCGTAATTTTCCCAGTATTCCTGGAAGGAAGCATCAGCGGCTTCCCTCGTCGTATACCCCTGCTTGATCATGCGGTTCAGCGTATCCAGCTGACGTGTCCGGGCGACGTTGGGGTTGTCCAAGGGGTTGTAGCGGGCAGGGCTCGAAAGCTGGATGACCAGGATCGCTGCCTCCGCGAGGCTGATTTCCTTGGCGCTGTGGCCAAAGTAGTACTTGCTGGCAGCCTCGACACCGTAGGTTCCGGCTCCCATGTACATCTTGTTGAGGTAGAGTTCGAGAATTTCATTTTTCGTGTACCGGCGTTCCAGTTGGAGCGCCCACCAGAGTTCCCGCAGTTTCCTCCAGACCGAGTATTCCGAGCGGTCGGCGTACAGGGTACCCGCTACCTGTTGGGTAATGGTGGAGCCGCCCCCCAGATTCCTTCCGGTGATGACGCCGAAAAATGCACGGCCAATGTCGATCAGGCTGAACCCGCGATGTTTGTAGAAATTCTTGTCTTCCCTGGCGATGACCGCGTGGATCAGGTGACGGGGCAGGGCGTCGATGGAAACCAACTCCCGTTTTTCCTCCGCAGAAAACTCGGTTATGAGCTCTCCATTTATATCGAGGATTTTGGTGGGGAGGGCGGGGGCGAACTCGATGAAGTTTTCCTGGTTGCGGACATTCACCGTCTCCGCGATGGATAGCCCGGCAACTATGCCTACGAGCACCGCCGCGATGAGTATCACGCCCGTTACGACCCTGACAATGACGATGGGACGTCGTGGGCGGACAGCCTTGGATGCCATGGGCAGAGGGTACGGATACGGGCACCCTTTGTCAAGGCTGGAGGCTTTTGCCGGAAACGGGAAGCGGGGATGCGACTGTCCTGGCGGTGTGTACTCAGGATCTGCCCGGATCAATAAAAAAGGCCGGCTTGCGCCGGCCTTGCCCCTTGAGGCTGTCGGATGTATAGCGTTTTGGGAGGGGAACTATAGGTCCGACATTGTATATATCGGCGCGGAGGGAACGGACTTGAGTTCCGATTCCAACGAAGCGGGATCAATCGCTTTCGGTGACGTCCACATCGATGGAGATGCTCACCCGGTAGGTCCTGCCCTTGCGTACGGTCAAGGATTTAAGTATGGAATAGTCGCCTACTACGAAACGCACCACATGCTCTCCAGGCTCCGTGTTGAAGGCTTGCGCCGGTTCCTGGATCAGGACATCGTCGAAATAGACGGCCGCATTCTCCGGAGCTTCGATGCTGACCACCGGGGTGGGATCCTTCAGCTCGACGACGAGTTCATGAACCTTTCCCCGTTCGATCACAAAAAGCCGGTTCTCGTTGCGGTAATCATCCGAGATGAGCGATGCCCGATGCTCGCCTTCGGTCAGGATCTGTTCGCGGCCGGGATCATCCATCACGTCGTCGTCTATGAGAAGGGTGAAAGGACGATCCTTCAGTTTTTCCGGATACTTGAGTACAAGCCGCAGGGCACCCTTGTCAGTCACGATGGGTTTTGCGGATAACTGGAATTTCATGCCCTCCAATTCTTCCGGCAACCCTTTCATGACGGGCATGAGCCTGAAAATCAGGGGGAAGGATGAAACGGGCAGGATTCCGGTCGGGATGGAAACGTAGGGAGATGCCTTGAGGCCATGATCCCTAAGGAGGGGAATCTGGTAGATGACCTGGAGCTTGTTTGGCAGCAACTCGAAACCGACGCGATCCGCATCGATATCGGCTACCCCGGAGGCCGGTAAGGAGGAGGCCGGTAAGGAGGAAGCGGCCGTGTAGAGGGCTATGGCCACGCTGCCACGGTATTTCTGATAGGCCTGCGGCACTTTCAGCTCCAATTCCACCCCGCGCAAAAAACGCCTGTCCGCATCCAGTGCAATGACGGCCGAGTCGATATACCCCAGCTGAAGGGCTTTGCTTTCCTGATGGGCGCTTGAAATATCAAGCCTGCCGGCAATTATGGTCCGGAAACTTTCGGCACCCACGGCACCCGAGACGAGCAGATAAAGGAAAACGGTCGCGAAGACGCGCCTCATTGTTGTATCACCCTCGTAAGCAGGGACGCGGGATCCAGTGCCTTGCCCCCCCGTCGCAACTCGAAATGGAGGTGGGGTCCGGTTGACTGGCCGGTGCTTCCCACCCGTCCGATTATCGTACCCGAACGGAGGTCCTTCCGCAAGTCGGCAAGCACCACGCTCAGATGTCCGTAGAGGCTTTCCCAGCCGCCCTCATGGGCAATACGGACGAATTTGCCGTAGACCGGATCCTCACCGGTGGCAGTCACCGTGCCGTCCCGGGTCGCATACACCTCCGTTCCTGCAGGAGCCGCCAGATCCAGGCCGTCGTGGCGTTTAAGGGTCCCGGAAACCGGGTTCCTGCGCAAGCCGAAACCGCTGGTCAGGCGCGCCGTGGGCAGGGGGAAGCGGAAGGCGATGTTCAGGAAAAAGGCCCTCTCTGTCGGGGTATAGTCCAGACCGGGAAAAAAGCGGAATTTCCCCGCATTTTTTCCGGTATTTTTCACTGCGTTCTTTCCCGCTCGTATGACGAGTTCCCTTGCCTCGGCAAGGTCACGGGAGGCGGTCATGAGAAGTTCCAGGTCTGATTCCGGTTCTTCCGGGATAAAAAGGCCGGGAACGCCAGGTACCAGCAGGATCATTCCCGGCACCAAGCTGTCCACGTCTCCAAGACGGTTTATGGTGGCCAGTGTTCCGTAGGGCAGCCCGAAACGGGCGGCCAGGGTAAGCAGGGTATCGTCCGTCCTGGTCTCGTATTCGTAGATGGTCAGGGCTCCGAAGGCTTCCTCGGATCCATTCGCTCGTGCAAGGCGCCTTCGTGCGTCTTCGACGTCGGCGCTTAATTGTGCAAAAGTCGAATCGGAGGAATCCAGCCGCAATATGCGGGGCGCCTGGGCAAAAGCCGATTGCGCGCTCTGCGCCACCAAGGTGTAGAAAAAAAATAAGCTGATTACGATGGTGGGAAGGAGCGATCGAAAGCGTGGGGACGAAAAAAAAAGGCTGGCCGGAAGGCCCGCCGCAGGGCGGCGAGGGGAAGGTAACCCCCTCGCGTCGCCCGGTTTTGGAGCTGCCGGGTGGCTCTCGCCGGACCCGACTTTCATGCTCAACCCTCGACGATGGCTTCGGTCGGACAGACTCCCACGCAGGCGCCGCAATCCTGGCATTTTGCCGGATCGATCCAGCGGATGCCGTTCTGTTCGATTATCGCTTCGACAGGGCATTCAGGTTCGCATGCGCCGCAATTGACGCAGGCATCGGTTACTTTATAAGCCATGGAGTACCTCGCTATTGATAAAAGGATTCGGCATCCTAGCACAATGAAAAAATGGATGCAAGGGTTTTGCATCCATTGGATAAAAATATATCTATACCAGCAAGTGGGTGCTTCGGCCGCACAGAGAGCGCGACCGTCAACGCTTCAGCGGGCTGGTCTCCCTGCTCATCGCACCGGTCTGCACGAGCTCCATGATCTTGTAGGTTCCGAACTTGCGGGCCTTGAGGAAACCATCCCAGGCAGCTTCCGCGAATCTTCCCGCATTAAGAAGGTCCAGGAACCATTCCGCGGCGAATTGGGGGTTTTTCTGGTCTATGCCGGACTGTACTTCCAGCAACCACTCGCGGTTGCATTCCTCCTGGGCGCCGATGGTTGGAGCCATCATGATGGGAATCCCCAAGCCCGAGTAGAAGGAAAGTTCGCTTGGTTTTGTCCACAGCACATCCGTGTCGTGGAGCATTTCATTGAAGGCGTCGAAATATTCGCCATCCTTCTTGCCGTAGATCACGCTGATTCCTGCCTCGCTGCCGGGATGATCCATGGCTGCCTGCAGCTTCTGGTTCTCGAAGTATTCCTTCACCTCGGTGCGTACCCCGGCAACCAGGTTCATGCGGATGGTCCCGGCCGCGATGAGGGGGGCAAAGGATTTAAGTGCGGCCGCGGCGATTTCCTTCTGGGCCCCCGCCCCACCCACGGCAAAGCTTATGGTTAGGGGACCAGCTTCCCGACCCCTCTCGGCTGGACAATTGTCCTTGCCCAAAAAGTGTTCAACAGAATGACGGTGCAGGCTCCAGAAACGATTGTTCGGATCCAGCCTGGCCAGGCGTCTTCCCAGATCCCGGCGGAGCACGTCCAGATTGTTGTCTCCGGTCAGCTCCAGGGGTAGGGGGAAACCGGTCATGAAAATGCGCTCGTCGGGGATGCCGTATTGTTTGAGCCGACGCAGGGCCCTTCCACAGGGCACCAGGTACTCTATCCTGCTCTTTTTTGGGTCCCTGGGCACCCACACGCGATTGGCATCCGTATCGGTTATCACACAGTATACCCTTCCCCAGCCGCGCTCATCCGCGGCAAGTATCGGCGCGTAGAAGGTTCCCACCATGGGAAGAGGGCGGTCCCTCATCAGATTCATGAGGGACCGGCAGAGGCCTTTTGCAATAAGTTTATAGACAAAGCCCACCTGCATGGTGGGCTTCGACAGGTCACGGAACGGATATGCGGTGGGGATGGCGAGCAGGCGGTCGTACATCCTGAAAAGCAACTCCCCTACTAAGGGAATGTTCTTGAGGCGGGAAGCGCTTTCGTAGGCTCCGCGCAAACGGTCCCACAGCGCCCGTTCGTCCGGATCGGTCGCAGAATCGCTTCCGGTGATATGGACGCCACCCACCCCGATACCGCGTAGCGGCCAGGCTGCCCGTTTGTGCCCCAATCCCATGTCAGCTGCCGCCACCCAGGCGTATCCTGTTGTCTTATCGTTTTCCATGGTTCCTCCAAACAGTATCCGCAGATTCTAATACATGGGTTTGGACTATGCACGCTTTTTTCGGTATACTCGCCCTGAAAAAGGGAGGAAACCCATGGCCGACCAGCTCATCCTCAAGAATCTTCCGTTCATCAAGATACTTCCGGCCTGGGCGCAGGAATTATCCTACAAATACTGCTCCAAGACCGCCAATCTGTATCTGCTACATGGAAACATCCGCGACTTCCTTCCCCACAAGATGAACGAGGGGGAGTTCATCTTCGTCCGCATCCAGGAGTACGTTTCGGAAGTCCTTTTCGGCAACCGGGACATCATCGTCTATTACGACAGGTCCAGCGGGGTATCCTTCTGCACCGTGGAGATGGCCAAGGCCTACAGGAAGGCCATGATGACGCGGTTTCCGGACATCGACGAGGAGGACCTGGTCTCGGCGGAACCGGAAAAGAGCTTTTCCTACCTGGAAAAGTACTTTCTGATGAACATTCCGGAAAAACGCCGTATCGTGCTGATCATGGATTATGCCGAAACCATCATCCCTGCCGGCGACCTCATCCGCCTTTCGGAGGAGGACCGCTACTGCCTGGTCACGGTAAACCGCTGGTCCCACGATCCCATCTTCACCCGTGGGGACGTCTCGGTCATCCTGCTCACCGAAAACCTGGCGGACCTGTCCCCGCGCATAGTCGGTTCGCCTTCGACGGTGAAGGTATCCATCCCCATCCCCGATATGCCCGTGCGTGCCAGCTTCCTGCAGTTCCTGGAGAGCCGGAACGAACTGCTGCTCGACAAGGGGCTGAATACCGAGCGCGTGGCCGCCGTCACCAGCGGCCTCAACCTGATGAACCTGAACCGCCTGGTGGCTGAAAGCTACCAGGAGGACAAGGCCCTGTCGATGGAGTACATCCGCCTTAAAAAGAAGGAAATCATCGAGAACGAGGCCGCCGGTCTCCTCGAATTCATGGAGACCAGCCATGACCTGTCCTATGTATCAGGCCACGATTTCGTCAAGAAACGCTTCAAGAGCGCCGCCAGGGCCCTCAAGCAGGGCCGTTTCGACGTGCTCCCCATGGGTTACCTCATCGCTGGCCCTGTGGGAACGGGCAAAAGTTTCATGGTAGGGGCCTTTGCCGGGGAAATCGGCATTCCCATGGTGAAATTCCGCAATTTCCGCTCCAAATGGCAGGGAGTGACCGAATCGAACCTGGAAAAGGTCCTCAATATCCTTACTGCCATGTCGCCCGTGGCCGTCATGATCGACGAGGCCGATGCCTTCCTGGGCGACCGCAACCAGGAGGGCGACTCGGGTACCTCCAACCGGGTTTTTGGCCAGATCGCCAGTTTCATGGGCAATACGGAGTACCGGGGAAAGATCATCTGGTTCCTCATCACCTGCCGGCCCGACCTCATTCCCATCGACCTGAAACGCCAGGGGCGCGCGGAAGAACACCTCGCATTGTTCTACCCCGAGTCGGACACGGAAAAGGAGGCCCTTTTCGAAACCCTGGTACGAAAACTGGATCTTTCCATACGGAAATTCTCCATCTCCGATGTCCTTAAACGGTTCAGGCACGAGTTTTCCGGGGCCGATCTGGAAGCCGTGCTCATACGGGCGAAATTCCGGGCCGCCATGGAGGACCGCAGTTTCGTTACCCGCGAGGATATCGACGATTCGCTGGCGGATTTCGTCCCGCCCGCATACCCCTTCGAGATCGAACTGCAGAATCTAGTGGCGGTGCTTGAATGCACGTCCAAGGAGATGGTTCCCAGGCGTTTCCAGAATCTGGACAGGACCAAGCTGGTACGGGATATAATGGAATTAAAATCACTCCTGGGTGAGCGGGCCTGACGATGGGTTCCGTTGAAGCGGTTTTTCCCTTTCTTTGCAACCGACTTTCGTGTATGCTTAAAGATCGAAAGGAGTAATTCCAATGCCTAAAGAATGGACCAAAGCCGTAATGGCCAAGACTATCGACCACACTATCCTCAAACCCATAGCCACTTTGGAGCAGATACGGGAACTCTGCATGGAAGCCCGCACGAACCGGTTCGCATCGGTATGCGTCAATCCGGTGTGGGTTCCGCTCGCGTCCAAGGAGCTGTCGGGAACCGAGGTGCTGGTATGTACCGTCATAGGCTTTCCCCTGGGCGCCAACGCGACGGAGACAAAGGTCGAGGAAACCAAACTGGCCATCAAGCATGGAGCCCACGAAGTGGACATGGTCATCAACCTGGGGGCGCTCAAGTCCGGGGATCTCAAGACCGTGGAAGAGGATATACGCGCGGTTGTCCATGCCGCCGCGTCGGTTCAGGGGCGGGGCTCCTCCTCGGCGAAGACCACCGTAAAAGTCATCATCGAAACCTGTTTCCTTTCGGATGACGAAAAACGCATCGCCTGCGAGTTGGCAAAAAAGGCCGGCGCCCATTTCGTAAAGACCTCCACAGGTTTTGGTACCGGTGGCGCCACCTCGGAAGACGTCAAGCTGATGCGCAAGGTCGTGGGCGACTCCATGAAGATAAAGGCTTCCGGTGGCATCCGCTCCTATCATGACGCCATCGCCATGCTCGAGGCCGGTGCGGACCGCCTGGGTACGTCTTCCGGCGTAGCCATCGTTTCGGAATTGCCAGAATAGGGATCACAGTTCAAAATCAGGAATTTTTGAACTGTGCTCTTGTAGTATTTTCATTGACCGCCCCCCATCCGGGGGCGTATAGTCATACAGTTCCAAGGAGGAATCATGAAACGTTTTCTAATG
>CAXNJE010000039.1:0-23588 GCA_964202565.1 Breznakiellaceae bacterium
TATCGGGGATAACTTTGAAGTCATCCTGACAGAGCCGGGCAATCCTGCCGTCTCGTATTATCTGATGGTAAAATGAAATTTCGCCCGTGTATTAGTACCAGGTGCGCTTAATCGTGGATAGTGAACCCGATCTAGCGCACACCCACAAGAACCCGCGATGACTGCGCTGTGCACGGGACCTTGTGGCGGGACTCGTGCCCCAGCGTCAAGGTGTCTATGTCATCTCCTAATGCTTGTAGTTCGGTAGTGAACCGCACAGCATATTCCCGCCGCTCCGGCAGGGGCGGGTCCTTTCTGGAGGTCCCCATGACGAGCCTGGCTTACGAGAGCAGTTGCTGCCTGAAGCCGCGGGGGGATTTGCCTTCCATCTTTTTGAAGACCCGCGAGAAATAAAACTCGTCTGTGAAGCCGGTTTGCCAGGCTATTTCCTTTACGGCGCTGTCGGTGTGCAGGAGCAATTCCTTGGCCTTGTTTATCCTTACCTGGTTTATGTAATCCACGGGGGTCCTGCCCAGATTGTTCCGGAAGAGTTTGATCATGTTGCTTTCATTCAGATGGACGCAAGCGCACAGCTCCTCGATCCTGATGGTGTTCATGAAGTTGGCTTCGATGTATTCAATGGCCTTGTCCAGCCGTTTGAGGTTGAGCTTGTGGTCTTTGGGGAAAAAGCATTCACGGCAGACCTCGTGTACCAGTTCCTGGCAGAGTATGGACAGCCGCATGCCGTAGCCGACGGGCTTGTCGTGGTAGGTCCCGTGCAGGTGCACGAAGATGTCCTCGATCTTTTCGTAATTGGATAGTTCCATGGTGCTGGGGAAGGGCAGCAAACCCGGATCCACCGAAAAGGACCATTCCTGCCCCTTGGCCGGTACGTTCTTAAGGAAATAGTTGATGTCCCTGTCGTAGCGCCAGTTTTCGTGTACATGGGTGGCCAGCATCCACGAAAAATGCACTGAGAAGAAGTTCAAGGTAGTTCCGGGGTTGGCTTCCATGGAGTGCCACTCGTCGTAATGCAGGTACAGCAGGGTTCCCTTTTTGAGGGGATGAATCCTGTCCCCTATGCGCAAGGTGCCTTCCCCATCGGCTATGAGGACCAGTTCGTGGTCTTCTATGGTGCGTTCACGGACCTTCCAGCGGGTAAAGCTGGGGCGGTTGATGACGAAACTGGCGTAGGGTATGAAATTGCTTTCCTCGAAGAAAAACGGGCAAGCTTCCATTCGGCCATTGTAGCATAGGTCCCACAACAAAATAATCCATGTTTTGGATAATATAATCTATTCACGGATGCCGGATCTGGCCGCATCCTGTCCTTGAATCACCACACTCGGTACTGGAGGAACGTATGAAAAGAGTAATGGTCGTCGCTTTGGTGCTTCTGGGCGTCGCGGGAACCGTGTTCGCTACGGGAGCGGCTGAAACCAGCCAGCAGGTCTACAAGCTCAGGGCGTCATCCAACCTCGCGCCCGGCGGCACCGTCGGAAGGGGCCTGAAGTATTTCGTGGACGAGCTGAACACGGCGGCCGGCGGACGCATTGTCGCCACCGCCAACTACGGCAGCGAGCTGGGCACCCAGCGCGAACAGGTTGAGATGGCCAAGACCGGATCCCTGGAAATGGTCGTCTCCGCCCCCGGCACCGGTCCTGGAGCCTACGTCCCGCAGCTGCAGGCCATCGACCTGCCCTACCTGTTCAAGGATGAGGCGCACTTCGTGCGTGTTCTCAACGGCGTTGAATCCGAGATGTCCCGCCTGCTGGCTCCCCATAATTTCGTGGCCATCGGCGGACAGAACATGGGCTTCCGGCACATGCTCATCAAGCAGCGGCCGGTCAGCATGCCTGCCGATCTCCAGGGTCTCAAGATGCGCGGACCCAACCCCGTCTTCGTGCAGATGTTCCAGGCCCTCGGCGCCAGCGGAGTGACCACCGACTGGAACGATATCTATACCTCCCTGCAGACCGGCGTCATCGACGGCATGGAAGCCTCCCCCGACATGATCAACTCCATGCGTTTCCAGGAGCAGGCCAAGTACTTCAGCAAGACCTTCCACAACGCTTCCTGCGTCTTCTACTTCTTCAACAAGCAATGGCTGGAAAGCCTGCCCGCCGACCTTCAGACCATCGTGCTGGATACCGCCCGCAAGGCGGCGGCCTATCAGAACAAGATCGACCTGGAAGCCCAGCAGGCTTCCATGCAGAAGATGATCAACGAAGGCACCATCGTGAACGAGGTGAAGGATATCAACGAATTCAAGAATCTGACCGCCCCGATGATGGAAACCTTCAAGGCCCGCGGACCGGAATGGGCTGACTTCATCAACAAACTTACTTCCATAAAGTAGAGCATCCCTTACAGCGCGGAAGCCGTCCAAGAGGGGGCTTCCGCGGATTCCTTTCTCATGGGGGAAAGCATGGACCGTCCTTTATTGCGGAAGACGTATTTCATCATCGACCGTATCCGTACGGTGACGCTGATCGCCATTTTCGCCTTTATCATGACCGTCGGAGCGGTCCAGATCTTCATGCGCTATACCCCCGGCATCAATGCCATGAGCTGGGTAGACGAGATCATGCGCTACCTGAACATCTGGGTGGTACTGCTTGCCTCGAGCATCGGAGTCAAATACGGGACCCATCTGAAAATGGATTACCTGCTGAACAAATGGACTTCCGGAAAGGGCATCAAGGTGGTCCGGTTCATAACCGAACTGGCGGTCATCATCGCCCTGACGATTCTGATCTTTTACGGCATCCTTCGCACTTTTGATAACCGCCGCACAGTAATCCAGTCCATGCCCATATCCATCTCCTGGTTCTATGCCGCCATCCCCATCGGGAGCGCCCTGATGCTGCTCGAGTTCCTGCTGATCTTCATCAACGGCAGGCATCCCTACGTCCAGGCCAAGGCCTGCGACGATATCGTCAACATCTAAGGAACACCGCCATGCTGTATGTAGCACTCATTTTCCTGATGCTCATCGTGCTTATTTTCGCCGGCGTTCCGGTCTTCATGGCCACGCTGCTGACGTCCATGACCTTCATGTTGGCGCTGGACCTGCCGTTCTCGATCATCGTCATCCGCGTATTCGGCGGCATCGATTCCTTCAGCCTGATGGCCATCCCCTTCTTTATCCTGGCCGGAAACATCATGATGGAGGCCAAGATCACCGACAAGATTGTCGGTTTCGCCGATGCCATGGTAGGCCAGTTCAAGGGCGGCCTGGGGCATGTGAATATCGTGTCGTCCATGCTGTTCGCCGGCATCCAGGGTTCGGGCGCCGCCGACGCATCGGCCATTGGTGGAGTCCTGATTCCTGCCATGACGAAGCAGGGCTACGACAAGGATTATGCCGTGGCGGTTACAGCCTCTTCTGCGGTGATCGGACCTATCATTCCGCCGAGCATCGCGATGATCATGTACGCCTACTACACGGACTTGTCCGTCGGCCGCTTGTTCCTGGGAGGGCTCTTGCCCGGACTCATAATCGGCTTTGGGTTGATGGGAGTCCATGCGGTCTATTACCGCATCCGGAAATACGCCATCCCTACCAGGCCTTTCAAGATTAAATACCTGCTGACCACGATGAAGGGATCGGCTGCGGCCCTGATCATGCCTCTGATCATCCTGTTCGGCATCGTGTTTGGCGTTTTTACACCTACCGAATCCGGCATCATCGCCAGCGCGTACGGCTTGCTGTACGGCTTCGTGTTTTCGCGCGAGCTGACCATCAAGAAACTGCCAAAGATCTTCATCGACTCGGCTGTAATGACAGCGGCGGTGATGATCACCATCGCCATGGCCGGCGTGCTGGGCAACATCCTGGTGAGGCTGCACTTCCAGAGCACGATCATACAGTTTGCTGTGGATACCGTCGGCAACCGCTACTTCGCCTCGTTGCTGATCATGCTGTTCCTGCTGATCCTGGGCTGCTTCCTGGACCCGCCGGTTTTGATAGCCATGTTTGCGGCGCCGGTGCTCGCGGCTGGCAAGGCGATGGGCTTCGACCCGATACACTATGGCGTCTGCATGGTCATCACCATGCAGCTGGGTGCCATCACCCCACCGGTCGGAGCCTTCCTGTTCATATCCAGCTGCATCGCGGAGATTCCATTGGAAAAGGCAGTGAAGGCACTCATGCCCTTCCTGCTGGTCCTTCTGGTCGTTACGGTCCTGGTCTTGTTTTTCCCGCCGCTTACCATCGGCCTCGGCAGCATATTCTTCAAATGACCAGGAGCAACCGTGACCCCACTTGAACGCATGAACCGCGTCTTCCGCGGCGAGTATCCGGACAGGACGCCCTTCGTGCCGTCCATCTACGAGCACGGAGCGGCGGTGATAGGCAGCACCCCCTCCATCGCATCCTGCGATGCCGCCCTCATGGCCGCCGCCGCGGTGGAATCCTACCGGACCTACGGCCACGACCTGGTGACGGTGGGAATAGACATCTACAATATCGAAGCCGAAGCCTTTGGGTGCCCGGTGCGCAGGTTCGATTCCCATGACATTCCGGCCGTGTACGCCCATCCGCTGGGAGCAAGCGAGACGCTGGACTGCACCGGCCTGGCCATTCCCGACCAGGACGACGGGGGCAACAGGCTGGGCCTGATCGTGGAAGCCTGCCGCAGGACCTACGCCGAACTCAAGGACGAGGTTCCGGTGTACGCCTGCATGGGCGGCCCCTTCTCCCAGGCCGTGGAGCTTCGTGGCTTTGACCGTTTTCTGATGGACATGATCGACGATCCTGATTCTGCCCATTCGCTGTTACGGAAGACCACCGAACTGTCCATCCGCCATGCCAAGCGCCTGTCCGCACAAGGTGTGGGTGTCAACGTCTACGAATCCTGGGCAACCTTGCCGCTGATCAGCCCGGCCATCTTCAGGGATTTCGTGGTGCCCTACGAAAAGCGTATAGTCGCGGAAATACGGTCTTCCTTCGCAACTCCCGCTCCCGCCGTGATCCTGGGTGGCAACACCAGCATGCTCATCGATTTTTTCATCGGGATCGGCACCTCCCTGGTAGTCGCGGACTACATGACCGACTTCACCTTCATGCGCAGGAAACTCGGGGAAAACGACAGCCGCATGGTGGTACGGGGTTGCCTGGATCCGAAGCGCATCGAGCGCGGCGAGTGGAAGGAATTGTTGGCCCCCATCGATACCCTAGCCGCGGCGTCCGCCGACATGCCCAACTTCGTCTGGGGTTGCGGGTGTGTGTCCATAGGCACGACCAAGGAAAACCTGATCCGTTTCAAGGAACTGTGCCTGGAGGCATCTGCCCGCAGGAGGGGCGACCGTACATGACAAACGCGCACTGGGATGTACTTAAAAAACTCGTCTCCGGACAAGCGGCGGAGCTGCACTCCGCGCTTATCGTGGACAGCCCCTGGATTCCTCCCTTTTTCGGATTGTCCACGGAAGACTATATACACAAGCCGGAAGTGCATTTCAGGGCGAACATGGCCATCATGGAGCGCTTCCCCCAGATCATCTTCTTCCCGGGCTTCTGGGCGGAGATGGGCATGGCCGCCGAACCATCGGGCTTTGGCGCCCGGCTTACCTATTATCCCAACCAGCCGCCTTCGGTGCACCACATCATCGATGACATAGAACAGATGGACAGGTTGAGTCAGCCCAATCCGTTAAAAGACGGGTTGATGCCCAGGATACTCAGACAGTACGAGGGCCTCCTTCCCCTGGTCCGCGACAAGGGCATGGATATCAGGATAGTCGCCGCCAGGGGGCCCATGACCCTGGCGTCCCACCTGATGGGGGTCACCAATTTCCTGGTAGGGCTCAAGACGGAACCGGAAAAAACCCACAAGCTCATGAAGATGATGACCAAGATGGTGATGGACTGGCTGGACGCCCAGGCCAGCGTCCTTCCGGGTGTGGATGGCATCTTCGTGCTGGACGACATCATGGGCTTCCTGAGCGAGGAAGACTACCTGGAATTTGCCCACGGGTACTTCAAGCAGATATTTACCGGCCCCACGACGATCAAGGCCCTGCACAACGATACGCCCAATCCGATCTCGTTCAAATATCTCGCGGAGCTGGGCGTGAACATATTCAATTTCTCCCATCAGGTTCCCATCCCCGATCTGCGCAAAATGGCCGGCGACTCGGTGGTCCTGATGGGCAACATCTCTCCCCTGGACATCATGGTGAACAGCAGCTACGACGAGGTGCGTGCCGCCGCCATGGGCTGCATTGCACAAAATGCCGGGAACCCCAAGTTCCTGCTGTCGGCAGGTGGGGGCGTTTCCATGGGTACACCCGAAAGCAGCCTGCGCGCCATCATCGACGCGGTAGCCCAGGTCAATACCGAAGCCGGGAGGCAGAAGCAATGAACGGGAATTCAATGGGAGCCGGGGCAGGCCGAACAAGCTTGAAAGACACCACAGGCTTGACCGCCACAACAGGTGTGGCAGTCCTTGGCACCGGAGCCATAGCAAAAGTACATGTGGATGCCTACCGGCAGTTCGGCACGCGTTGTGCCATACGGTCGCTCTGCGATATATACCCGGAAAAGGCGCAGGCTCTGGCCAGCGAAAAGGGGCTGGGTGCAACCACCTGCCACGCGGATTACCGGCAGGCCATAGACAGCCCGGATGTGGACCTTGTGTCGATCTGCCTCCCTCCCTCTGCCCATGCGGAGACAGCCATCTATGCCCTGGAGGCAGGCAAGCATGTCCTGCTGGAAAAGCCCATGGCGCCGTCCCTGGAGGAATGCGACGCCATACTTGCGGCGGCTGCCCATTCCGGTGCAAGGCTGTCGGTGGTTTCACAGAACCGTTTCCAGACAACCATGTTCAGGCTCAGGCATGTCCTGGACAGCGCGCTTGCCGGCCGTATACTGCACGCCGCCGTCAATTCCTACTGGTGGCGTGGCCAGAGTTACTATGACCTCTGGTGGCGCGGAACCTGGGAAAAGGAAGGCGGCGGCTGTACCCTCAACCATGCTGTCCACCATGTGGACCTGCTCTTATGGATGATGGGCATGCCCCAATCTGTCTCCGCGCGCTTTGCAAACCTGAACCACGACAACTCGGAGACCGAGGATTTCTCGACCGCGGTGCTGTCCTACAAAAATGGCAGCATTACGCAGCTTACCGCTTCTCTGGTGCACCATGGTGAGGAACAGGAAATGATCTTCCAGTGCGAGAAGGCCCGGGTCTCCTTCCCCTGGAAGGTTTCAGCTTCCGCCCCCCTGGAGAATGGTTTTCCCCGAAAGGACAGCGCGACCGAAAAACTGATCCAGGAGGCGCATGATTCCCTGCAGCCCTTGCCCCTGGAAGGCCATGCAGGCCAGATAGGCAACCTGCTGGATGCGATCCAGACAGGAAGCCCCCTGCTGGTTGACGGTGCCGCCGGGCGAAATACCCTGGAGCTGATTATGGGCATCTACAAGGCTGCCCAGTCAGGAGCGGAAACGATTTTTCCCATTCGGAAGGATGATCCGTTTTACCGTAGTTCCACCATGTTGCCCCTTTTGCCCCGGTTCCACCAGAAGACCAGGAGCACGGACAATTTCGCCACCAGCGACATATCACTGGGGAGGAAGGGATGAGCCTGCAAAAAAAAGACAGCGGCATGACCTATGCCCCCAAGACACCGGGCGGAAAGCTGAAACCGGTATGCGGGCCAGGGGAGTTTCCCATCGGTGTGGTCGGACTCGACCATGGCCATATCTACGGCATGTGCAACGGCCTGAGCGAGGCGGGAGCGGAAGTCAAACTCGTCTACGATCCTGATCCGCAGAAGATCGAGGCCTTCCTCAAGGCTTTTCCCGGCGCCAAGGCTGCCCGCGAGGAGGCCGAGGTGCTGGAAAATTCGGCCATCAAATTGATAGCCGGGGCTCCCATTCCGGTCAGGCGGGGAGAACTTGGCCTCAAGGCCATGAGCCACGGCAAGCATTGCTTTACCGACAAGCCGCCGTTCACTACCAAGGGGCAACTTCAACTGGCCAGGGCGAAAACCGCCGAAACCGGACTGAGATGGGCCGTGTACTATTCGGAGCGCATCCATGTGGAGTCGTCGGTGCTGGCCGAGCGGCTGATAAACGAGGGCGCCATCGGCAGAGTAGTGCAGGTGCTCACGATAGCTCCCCATCGCATAAGCCTGCCCCAACGCCCCGCATGGTTTTTTGACAAGGAACAGTACGGCGGCATCCTGGTGGATCTGGGCTGCCATCAGGTTGAGCAGTTCCTGTATTACACCAAGGCCCAGGATGCAAAGGTCGATTCCAGCAGGGTGGCCAACTACAACTTCAGGCAGTACGGCGGCTTTCAGGATTTTGGCGATGCTACCCTTACCGCCGATAACGGCGCCACCGCCTACCTGCGGGTGGACTGGCTGACCCCCAACGGCCTGGGCGCCTGGGGCGACGGAAGGCTGTTCGTCCTGGGTACCGATGGTTACATCGAACTGCGCAAATACATCGACGTAGCCAAGGACAAGGAGGGCGACCACGTGTTCATGGTGGACCACGAGGGGGAGCACTATTTCAGCGCCGCCGGCACGGAGGGCTTTCCCTTTTTTGGCCGTCACATCCGTGACTGCCTGGATGGAACCCGGACAGCCTACAGCCAGGAGACGGCCTTCAGGGCAATCGAACTGTCCCTCGAAGCCCAGGAACGGGCCGTCGTGGTGGAATAAGGCAGCGTCCCCCGTCCTTCTTATTTCTTCTTCTATTTCTTTTTTTTCAAAAGCGCGGCAAAGGGATTGTAGGTATCCGTATCGGTTTCGTTACCCAGGTATTTTTTGGTAGTCTCGTCTTCCTCAAGGGAGGAAGTCGGTTTCAGGGATATCCGCTTTGCCGCAGCGTTGACATCCAGAATCTGGACGGAAATGCGTTCTCCCATCTTTACCGGAATGCCCGAGTTGCCGTACTTGCTGTCGCTCTTGAACTCCGAGATATGGATGAGTCCGTCAAGACCGCTTTCCAGGGAAACAAAGGCGCCAAAATCGGTTAGCCGGACAACTTTTCCGGAGTGCTTGGAATCCTTGGGATATTTCTCCAATGCCTGTACCCAGGGGTCCGAGAGCAGGCTTTTCATGCTCAGCGTTATCCGATCGTTGGTCCAGTCAAGCTTGATGATCGAGGCTTCTATTTCCTGGCCGACGCTCAGGACGGCGTGGATATCCTCGATCCGGTCCCTGCCAATCTCCGAGATGGGAATCAGGGCCTGAACCCCGCCCAGGTCCACAAACGCGCCAAAATCCTGGATGGATTTGATGGTGCCTCTGACGAGCATTTTTTCCTGCAGGGTCTTCTTCAGGGATTCCACCAGCACCTGATGGGCTTCTTCGTGGATGACCCTATTGGAAACGAGAATGGAGCGCCCGTTCTCCTTGAATTCCTGGATTTTGAAGGTCAGGTGCTTTCCGACATAGACTTCGGGATTGTCCGTCCGTCTTTCGCCCATTTGGGAAAAGGGGCAGAAGGCCCGGGTCTCGCCTATCCTGATCTCGTACCCGCCCTTGATTTCCTTCTCCACAAGCCCCTCGATGGGAATCTTGTTCTTGAACGCATTTTCCAGCATGGCCGGCACGGCCTTGTCTCCGCTGATCTTGGTGGTAAAATGCATCTCCCCGTTTTTCGCATCCATAAAGAAGGCCTTGATCGGGTCTCCTTCCTTGACGGTGAGTTTTCCGTCCTTATCGACAA
Source organism: Breznakiellaceae bacterium (assembly GCA_964202565.1). GTDB lineage: Bacteria > Spirochaetota > Spirochaetia > Treponematales > Breznakiellaceae > SZUA-426. The sequence continues at coordinate 9,668 of CAXNJE010000039.1, forward strand.
GTTCCGCCCTATCGAGGACGCCCTCGCTTTTTCCGCTCAGCTGCAGGAAGATGCAGTCGTTCGAAATGGACACAATGTGGGTGTCCAGCATCTGGCCCGGTTTAAGCCTGTCCATCCTGGTGATGCTTTTTTCAAAAAGGGTCGCAAAACTATCCGCACCATCATCATCGTTGTGTTGTTCCATGTGCCCATACTCCCTACCAAAAAATACTCGACAAGATTATACCAGAAAAGATGCAACCATGTCGCGCCTTCAGGGTCAGACCCTGCCGCCTACGGCGGGACCGGGCTTTCCGCTTGTATCTCCTTCCTGAAGGCGGAGGATCGGCGGCATGGATGCCGCCGAAATCTGGCGAACAAGCTGAAATGAATTGACAAATCTACGATTGAAAAGTAAATTTGTCAAATGATACAACGGACACTACAACGTTACCTGCGGCGTGACGTCCTCTATTATCCGGTTCTGACACTGACCGGTCCCAGACAATCCGGAAAAACAACGTTGGCCAGGGAAACGTTTCCCGAGCATGAGTATGTTTCCCTTGAGGAACTCGATTTGCGGGCCTTTGCTGCGGAAGACCCCCGAGGATTCCTTCAACGGTACAGGAACGCGGTAATCATCGATGAAATTCAACGGGTTCCAAGCCTTTTTTCCTATATCCAGACCAAGGTGGATGCACATCCGACGCCAGGCCAGTTTGTGCTTACCGGCTCCCAGAATTTTCTCTTGATGGAAAGAGTATCCCAATCCCTGGCCGGACGTACCGCCGTGCTCCATCTCCTGCCCTTTGAGCGCGCGGAACTCGAAGGACGGATCAGAAACGAGGAGCTTACGGGTGATACACTTTTCAATAGTGCAAACTCGTCCCTTGAACCATGGGAGACAGTGTATCGCGGATACTACCCGCGCATTCACGACCGCGCCATTCCTCCGGAAATCTGGTTGGAAGATTATATCCGGACCTATATTGAACGTGATGTCCGTACCTTGATTAATGTAGGCGATTTAGCAAGCTTTGAACGCTTCCTGACGCTTGCCGCAGGAAGGACAGGACAAATACTAAACTATACTTCCATCGCCAACGATTGCGGCATCGCGCTGGATACCGCGAAGCGCTGGATGTCGCTGCTGATCACCAGCTTCATCGTTTTTCTGTTGCCGCCCCACTACCGGAATTTCAACAAACGCATAATAAAAAGCCCCAAGCTTTACTTTTACGATACAGGATTGGCTTGCAGATTGCTCGGCGTAAAAAGTGCCGATCAAGCCAGAACCTATCCCCAACGTGGTGCCTTGTTCGAGAATCTGGTGGTTTCCGAGTGCTTCAAGGCATATACCCATCAACGGCAACAGCCCCCCCTATATTACTGGAGGGATCAGACCGGGCATGAGATCGACCTGATCGTGGAGGAAGGTGACCAATTATACGCCGTTGAAATCAAATCCGGGCAAACCGTATCCTCGGACATGTTCGACACACTGCGCTGGTGGTCGACCCAAACAGGCAACCCTCCGGAAACAACAACCCTCGTGTACGGCGGCGATCAAACATCCTCCCGCTCGGGCATTCGGGTCTGTCCTTGGAGTTCCGTTTGAAAAGGATCACGGGTTCCCGGGATTCCTCATTCAACGAGGGAAGGCCAGGGGATGTCCAGGATGGCGGTACACCCCTCTTCGTAGTGACAGGAAACCGTGCCCCCCAATTGTTCAGCCAGAAGGGAAACGATGGTGCGGCCGAGTCCGGAATGGGGTGGAGGCGGTTCGTCAAAAAGATAGCCTTTCCCCGGGCCTGAATCCGCGACCTTCAGGCGCAGTCTCCCTTCGGTGGAGGTAAAATCGAGTGCCAGGCGATGGGGACCCGAACCGTGGAAGGCGTGCTTCATGGCGTTGGTGATGAACTCGTTGGCCACGATGCCGATGCATGAAAGGGTCCGTTTATCCAAAACGTGGCTTTCCACGGACAGGCTCAGCTCCACTTCGGAAGCGTTTGGGAAAAAGGAAACCACGCTCCGGCCCAGGTTTTCCAGGTAGGGGCTGCTTGGCAGGGCCATTCCATCCCCGGGATTATACAGCTGGTCGTAAAGCAGGGAAATGCTTCTGACCCGCCCGACGGATTCGGTAAGCGCTTGCCTGACCAGGTGATGGTCCGCAGCATCAGCCTGAAGCGTCAAAAGACTGGCCACCGTATTGAGGTTGTTCTTTATGCGGTGTTGTACCTCGGTCAGGCGCAACTCCTTTTCTTCCAATAGGGCACGGATTTTTACTTCGGCCTGTTTTCGATCGGTGACATCCACCAACATGCTTACGTGCCGATTCGGGCCTACCCTGACGGCTTGATACTCGGCGATCCGGGCTTGACCGTCAGCCCGCAGAAAGGCGAATTCGCCCGCCTCGTAGCCTTTCTCCACGTACCGTTGGTACCGCTCTCCGGTGTCTGGTGCTTCGACGGTTTGCAGATCGGAAACGCGCATCGCAAGGAGACGTTCCACCGGGTAGCCAAACAGCTCCGCCGCAGCCTGGTTCGCCGAAATATACCGGCCTGTGTCATCCGCACAGAGTATGGCTGTGGTCGTATTCTCGACTATGGAATGGTAGAGATCTTCCGTACCGCTAAGTGCGTTGCGGGTTTCCACAAAGTCCGTCACGTCCAGGGTCACCCCGGATACGCTCTGTACCGCGCCCTGACCGTCCCGGAGGGAGACCTCACCGTACTGACGCAGGTATCGCAGGGCACTGGTATCGCGCCTATGGATGCGATGCTCAATCACGTACCGCGACCCTGTGGCGAGGGATTGGTCAAAAACAGCGCGAACCCGCTGGCGGTCTTCGGGGTACACCATTTCTACAAGCATTCCCAAGGTCAGAACTTCGGTCCCCACCCCATGGATGGCCCGCCATTCATCGGAGACCTGCACCGTATTGTTTTTCCTGTCGATAATCCAGGAACCAAGGGTGGCCACCCGTTCTGCATTCCGCAGGTCCAGCCGGCTCTGGATCAACTCGGCCTTTTCCCGGGCATGGTGCAACCCGAAGGCCAGATCCTGCCTCATTTCGCCGAATAGATGCAGGCCTTCCTCCTGGTAGGCGAATTCCGTGGGTACGGAGACGGAAACGTACCCGTACAGGGTTCCCTGATACGTCAGTAGGCCACTGTATGCCGACTGCCCTTGGTAGGAAGCGATTCTCCCGCAACCAAGACAGGACTCCTTAGGATTTTCCACCCGCATGGCTGGATTTTCCCGACTGAGCAGTTTCTGGCAGGGGGGTAGTTCTCCCCTCCGTAGGGCTTCGATAAAATTCTCCCCATCTTCGTCGAGCCCGTGGTGGGCTCCTTCCCGTATGATTCCATCGGCGTCCAACAGGGCAATCCATGCGCTGGTGTATCCCAGATTCTTGCACAGCGTCCGGACAGCCCGTTGGGCGAACTCCTTCGGGGCCAGATCCTGAAGAATGAGCTGGTTGATCTCCCGCAGGTTTTCCAGAATGGCCTTGGTGTGCTCCGTCAGGCGCTGGGCGGATTTGACTGCGGATAGGTCCTGGGCGACCCCATAGTAATACGTCTTGTCGTGGATCATGAATTTGGATCCATGGATCTGCACCGGGTGTGTCGTGCCATCCTTTTGTGAGTGCAGGCTTTCAAAAGTGTAGGTAGTTCCCACTGCTTTCGGGTCCCAGAACGCCAGGAATTGGTCAGTGGGATAATTGGGGTCCACCTCTCCTACGGGAAGACCGATGGACTCCTCACGACTTCTGCCCGAGGAAGAGCACGCGGCGTCGTTTACATCGAGAATCGAACCTTCCTGGGAAATAAGGAAGGTCGGGTCGGGGTGGGTATGGAAGAGATGGCGGTAAAAGGCTTCACGCTCCCTTAGTTGCGTGTTCACCTCGAAGAGGGCGAAGGCCATCTCTATGGAGGAACGGAGGACAAAATCGCCGGAATTCTTGACCACATACCCGTAGCGGGTGATCTTGCGGACCATGTCTACGTAGGAACTTTCGCTGTGGGAAGTCAGGAAAACGATGGGAAGGGTACGCAGCTCGAGGATGCGTTGTGCGGCTTCCGGGCCATGTATCCCCGGACCAAGGTCGATATCCATAAGGATCAGGTCGATACTTGAGTCCTCGCCGGCAATGAGTACCGCATTCTCACCCGTGTAGGCACTACTGACTTCATAGCCGAATTTTTTGATCGCCGAAACCTGGGCAAGGGCGATGATCACGTTATCCTCGACCAAAAGGATATGCTTTTTGTCCGTAACCATGAAAAACGACACCTTCCACTCTGCTTGACTGATATCGACAAGGCTCGATTGTCAAAGTGTAATGGATTTTCGGGGCTTGTCCAGTGGAATGCTGTCCGCATCGGTTTTATGTCTGCGCGGCAGGCCGAAAATTAAATCCCCTGACGATGAGCCAAACGGCAAGGACCAGTTCCTGCACCAGGATAGGCATGTTGAAAAGAAACAGAACGGAAGAGGAGGAATCCACCAGAACGAGAACACTTGCCAGCCAGGATCCCAGTATCAGAAGGATTCCGACAAAGCCCCAGGCCGCGAGCCAGCGGGGAACGAGTCCGGTTTTGAAAAAAACCGCATAGTAGATGAGGGCTGCTGCCATAAAGGGCAAGGCATAGATATTGGTCGCCCAATTATTTATCGCATTGATCGCCGCACCGGCGGATTGGTAAAACGAGTCGGGTGGGTTCCCGGCTTTTACGAATTCCTGGCTAAGCGCTACAAGGGCAAAAAAGCCGACGGAGGTCGCGATTTGGAGCGCACCTTCCATAAGGCGGAGTCCCGTCACGGTCATTGCAAGGCTTTCGCCGTGACGTTTCAGGACCGGGTAGAGGGAGATTCCGATACCGCCGCAGGCTAGACCCATACATATTATGGCGAGGGCAATCAGGAGGGTGGAAAGGCGATGTGCCGCCACCGCCGACAGGATATCCGGAGACGAGAGGTGCTGGCCAAACAGCAGCATAGCCATGATCATTGGCACTGTTCCCAGGATAAACAATACCCCGGTTGTCCGGCCATATTTCCTGGAATATGTATCCATGTGAGTGCCCCCTTATTATTTCCCTTGCGGTACCAATTAGTTCATAGGGTCAAAATAAAACACGGCAAATAAATTCATACTGACATTTAAAAAGGAATAATCGGAGGGTGGCATGGTTCTCAGAAAGAATATGTGGGGACCCAACCCGACACACAATCTTTTTGATAGAGCCCATTCTTTATCCAAGCTCACATTCATTGCATATCCTTCACCTTTATTGTCGCCTATGGCTTCCCACCAACTATGGGCAAACGATACCATCCCATACGCTGCGGCAACGGAAATATTTATTTTTACGGGTGTGAAATAAGTAAGACCAAGTCCAAAAGCATCCAGGTTTATATAATCATACTCTCCGCTTTTTTTATTCAACTTGATCAGGCTTCCAAAATCAGCTATGAATGCGGCATACTTGTCATTGAAACCCCACCCGAACGCATGATTTTTCGTTGGCGTCGCCAAACCTGATTCATCGTTGTTCGAGTATTCGTTTACATATCCGAATCCGGGACTGAATTTCAGGAAAAATCCATCATGTGCCTCAACAGAAATGATGGAAATAAAAATAAACATACCTAGTAATGTTGTTTTATTGGACATGGTTTCTCCAGTTGCATGTACGAGTGTGTTTTCCTTTAATCAAATCATAACCCTTTCGCCTGACAGGCACATAGACACGAAAGTGTCAATTTTCGGCATGGCGGGAAACAGACTCCGCTACACACTTCCGGGGTCTATGGAACGATTTCGGATCGGGCTACATTCAACCGGTGCAAGCGATGCACATGAACATCGAAATCTGGTGGGTTGCTTGGAAATGGAGACAGAGCATTTCTATCGAAGGAGGCCCAGTTCGCGGGCCCGTGTCAGGGCTTCCGTACGGCGTCTGACACAGAGCTTTTCGAAGATCCTGCGGTTGTGGCCCTTGATCGTATCCAGGGCGAGGAATAGTCGATCGCCGATTTCCTGGTTCGATAGTCCTTGGCCTATGAGACCGAGGACTTCGAGCTCACGCTGGGTCAAGGGCTCGATCAGTCCTTGGGAGAGGGAGGCCGGGCTGGCGTCTTTTATGGATGAATGCTTGCCCTGCATACGTAATTTTTGAATGTACGCTCCCATGGCAGGAGTACTGTTGCCATGCGAGGTTGCCATTCTTGCCAACAAATCGGCCATGGTAGGGCCTTCGTCCAAAAAGATACGTACGAAGCCCTCCGGCTCAGCCAGGGTCAGCGCCTTTTCCAGTGATACCAGTGCAGACGGTATATCACTCTTGGCATTGTGCGCGAGCGTCTGCAGCACCAGAATTTCGATCATGCTGCCGGTGCGTCCGTTTTCTTCCGCCGCTTGCAGGAGGCGTCCGAGTAGTCTCATTGCTTTGCCGAGGGAGTCACCGCGATTACCCGTATGCCAAGCCAGGAGAACCCTCGCCAGTGTGATGTGATCGAACTCGTGCAAGTAATTGAGCTCATCATCGACGGTCAAGCCCTGCCCCGATGCCCAGTCCATTGCTTCGGCCCGTTTTCCCTGCGCAACCCAAATCCGTGCTTTCATCGCAGGTATGGGATGCACAACGGGAAGGGGGGTCCTGATATACAGACGATCAGCCTCACAAAGCAGGTTGAGCGCACCGTCAAGGTCTCCCTGGCTCTGTCTCATGAGGGCGTGCGCGACGCTCAGTCGATACTGCAAGCCCAATTGCTCACTCTGCCCGCCAAGCTCCTTGCCCTTTGACAGATGCCGTGCGGCGGATTCAAGATCTCCCCGCGTTCGCGAAAGCTCGCATAGTCCCCTATACAGGTCAGCCGCAGAGGGAGAAATGGGTCCGTCCTGATCCAGCGCGTATTGCAGCGACTGTTCAAGCACGCTGGCCGCGTCGTTGAGATGGCCTTGGGCCATCCTTATATCAGCCAGAACGAATGCCGTGCCTATCGCATCGGGAACATTGCGCACTGCCCGAAAGGTCGCGCTGAAATCGGTGAAAGTCCGGGCGGCTGCTTCAAGGTCTCCACGAACCCAACAGGAAAGCCCCAATAGCCCGGATAGCTGCCCGCGACTTGGATTGTCACCTTCGGGCAGGAGTTCGAGACCCAGTCTGGCGTACTTTTCGGTGTCCTGGACATCGCCAAGAGCCTGGGCATGGTAGGCACGGGCAACTGCTATCTTTGCGGGCAGAGTCCGAAACTGTTCCCTGTCCGCGATAATCATTTCGGCCGATGGGTTGGCAAGCAAGCGTTCGGCGTCTTTAAGCCGTGAGTCGGAGGCTTCCATCTCGGCGCTTTCCAATAATGCCAAGGCATAACACACACACAGCACAGGCCGTGTCCGTACCAGCCCGTCGGGCAACTGCCTTGCCCAAGCGAGCCATGTTGCGGACCGGAGCCTTCCCTCCATCGCAGGCCAGGCAAGCTCGATCTGGCCAGCGGCCCTTACAAAATCGTTGGCTGCAAATGCATGGGCGATGGCATCGGGTGGCAGGTCGTTCTGCTCAAACCACTCGCTTGCCCGTAGATGCAAGGCAGATACCCGATCGGGATGCGAGGCCAGCAATCGCCCTTTCAGGACGTCGGAGAAAAGATGGTGATACCGATACCATTGGCGCTTGTCATCGAGCGGCACGATGAACAGGTTTGCGCGATCCAGCGCATCCAGCATCGCTCCACTGTCCTCACCACCGGTGACGGCATTGCACAGGGATCCGCATAATCTGTCGAGAATGGCCGTTTGCAGCAAAAAATCGTGCACCTGCGCAGTTTGCCCATGAAGAACCTCTTCAAGAAGATAATCCAGCACAAATCGGTGGCTGCCTGAGAAAGCTTGGATAAAGCTGGAGGTATCAGTCCGTCCCTGCAGCGAGAGGGCTGCCATCTGCAAGCCGGCGATCCAGCCTTCGGTCCGGTTTTCCAGGGTTATGATATTTTCCTGGGAGAGACCCAGACCCATTGCCTGGTTGAAGAATTTGGCAGTCTCTGCGCCGGTAAAACGCAGGTCGGCGGCGCGCAGTTCGGTTAGCTGGCCTCGGGCCCGCCATTTGGCCAAAGGCAGGTTCGGGTCCTCCCGGGTAGTGATGACCAGGTGCATCTGCGGCGGCGAGTGTTCCAGGATAAAGGCCAGGGCATCGTCGACCGGTTTTGCATCTACCGTGTGGTAGTCGTCAAGCACCAGGGTGAAACTGTCCGGTATTGTGCTTAGATCATTTACGAGGGAAGTCAAAACCGATTCGGTTGGCGCGGGTTGGGGGGCTTGGAGCATGCCCGATACGTTTGCTCCAAAATCTTCCTTTACCATCTGCAATGCTGAGATGAGGTACGTTAAAAAGCGCGTGAGGTCGCAATCCCCTTCGTCCAGCGACAGCCAGGCGGCTGGTCGCCTGCATCCTGCTATCCATTCGCTCGCCAGAGTGGTCTTGCCGAAGCCGGCAGGGGCGGAGATGAGCGTCAGTTTGCGGTGCAGACCCTCGTTCAGCCTTTCGATAAGGGAAGGGCGGAGCACGAGCTTCGGCCGATGGGGGGGCGCATACAGTTTCGTGGCAAGAAGCTGCACAGACATGCTTCGATTATAGCCGCAAACCCTTATTGGGCAAGCAGGACGATTCCTGCGAGGCGGACTGCGGGCTGCTTGCATATGAAATAATAATCCAGTGATCCGACTATTATTATTAAAATCAAGTCTCTGTTTGTAACTGCCTACTTGACGTCGGCCAGCTTGTTTTCTCCCTTCAGGATGTCCTCCCGCAAAATGCGGCCCATTTTTTCGGGTTCTTCAAACAACGGGCTGTGGGCGGATTGTTCGAATGTATAGAACCCTTTTATCGGAGCGGTGATTTTGTCGAAATACTTTTGTGCCAAGGTATAGGAGCACGTGTAATCGAAGATGCCTTCAAAGAAATAGACTGGAACGGAGAGCCCGGTTACTTTTTGGCCAAGATCCGTGGCCAACATATCTTTCCCCAGTAGTGCCATCCCGGACTTGGCTTTGGCACGCCAGGTAGTGATCTTTTCCATCAATGTGTAGTCGCGGCTAAGTAGCGATGGTACGAAGATGCCGGAGAGCACCGAATCCATGTCACGGGTCGTTCCGATGCCAAGACTGTGCATTGCGGGGTCACGCAAGGCAAGGTATGCATCCGGCAGGCCGCCCGTCGTCGACACCGGTGCTTCCTCAAGTTTGCGTACCATTTTTGTGTACCCCCTCTCTTTGAATCTCTGAAGCATGTAATCATACGCCAGACTTTCGGATTCAAGTTGATTCGACATCTGGGCCACACCGATATAGGCGTAATACAGCTCCGGTGCCCGTGCAGCCGCCTGTATGCCTATGAAGGTGCCTCCGGAATGTCCCATGAGGTATATCCTTTCCTTGCCGAAGCGGCGGCGCAAGTAATTCGTCATTTCCAGCGTATCGGATAGCATCTGGTCCAGGGTCATCGTCTCCGGCGGAATGTCGGCACGGTAGGAGATACCTGAACCGCGCTGCTCCCACCACACGACGGTGAATAAGTCTTCAAGTCCTGTAGGATAGGTCCGCGTAAGGAAATAATCGGGCATGCCTCCATGGAGGTAAAGCAGCACCGGCTGCGATGCATCCTTGCTTTTTATGAACATTCCCTGTTCCGATCCGTTGATGTTGACGAAGGTTTTCTCCGAGATGCTGCCCGCCAGCGGGTTTCCATGTTCATCCAGGAAGGGCTTGGGTTTCCCGGGACTGTACGCCAGCAGCACAGCTACAAGAATGCATGCACAAACAAGTAATACAACGGTTGTAACCAGCATGATTCCCATCACCCTGCTTAAAAAAGATTGAATTGAAGCTCCCCCAATTTTCATGATTGCCATACTTACGTATCCCGGCATGCTCGTCAAGGTAAGACGGGCCTCATAACCAAAGGGTCCTTTTGGCTGTGCCGAGATACAGAAGCGCCTGGCCTTTGTGAGGCAACATGGTGGTGGAGGTCGCGAATAAACGGCTACCCTGCATTCAGCTGCCTTGCCTGGGCCACCGAAGCGATATCAAAAAGATGAAGATCACCACCCCGATTTCAAGCGAGCCAAACAGAATATAATAGCCCCATTCCTCACCAATCAGGTTTCCGATATTTACCAGCAGGTATACCGGACTGATTATCAGATTGATGATGCGGCCCACGCTTGCGCCAGTAAGGATTGATACGGGAATCATCAGGCTCGGTATGACCATCAACAATCCAGCCCAGAATATTCCCATGGAGCTTACCTCGAAGGGACCCATCCTGCCGTTCAGCATGCTGCTCAGTTGACCTGGCTTAAACAACGACAAAATATCGCAATAAATATAGAGACACATCAAAGCGATCCAGGCAGCCATGATGATCACTTTGGTGTCGGCCTTATTGTCCACTAGAATTGGTTTTTCGTTCATTGTCTTCCTCCATATAGATGACTTGTGGAGAAAATACCATGAAGCAGAACCGATGTAATTGATCCAGGTTAAGAAGGAGTGAAAAGTCTCTTTCTCCCGGAAGCTTGGGAAAGCCTCTTACGAATTCTGCTCAGGGATTCAGGTTTTACTCCTAGATAACTGGCAATCTGATATTGGGGAATCCTCTGGATCAAATCCGGGCGTTTTTCGATCAGCTCCTGGTAGCGTTCTTCGGGGCTCAAGGTTTTATAACGGGCGAGGCTCGCCTGCAATTTTTCGGTCATCACTTCGGACATGGCAAGACAGACGGACATAGCTGCGGATACAGCCTTTCAGGACAAAATAGGCCTCGTCTATGGGATCCCCTTCCCGCAGGAGGACGGTCCCCTTGGTGAACTTCCGTATCAGGGAGGTTTTCATGAAGACAGCGGCGAGGTCCTCGGAAATGTGGATATAGCGTGCCAAAAATGAAATCAATTCTGCATTCACCTGAATGACTCCTTTTTATGCATCTTGCTGCCACCTGATTTCACAATTTTGAATCATTATACGTGTATTGATTATAGTGCATGTATGCTTGATGCATACCATGATTCCACACGCAATTGCGTCGGGCATGCCTCCAACCAACAAGAATCCCTGCAACCTGCGTAACAGGCGCTCCTGTATGGATAGGGTGTAAGGAATGTTGACGTCAGCATCGGGATATGACCATATAGTAGTATCATGAGTACCCAAATGAAAAGGCTTTCACCAGCGGATATTGTCCGTACCCTCTCCAGGGATGAGCTGGAGTCGATAGTTCTGTCACAACTGGCTTCAGAAAATAGTGCGCTGGCGAGCATGATTTTGGCGAGGTTCGGTAATGCCAACGGCAAGCACGAGTGGCGCTCGCTCATAATGCAATGCCGTGAAAATCACTCAGAAAACTCATACGGCATCGTCGATGACCCCGACGGTCTGGCTTCAGATATAGATGAATTGAAGAAAAAAGTGAATCGGCTGCAAGGCGTCGGTTCGGATGAGCAAGCTTTTGATCTCAATGCGGCGATAGTGGAAACTATTGCCCCCAACGTGTACGACGCGGATGACCACGATGGCACCCTGCTAGAACTGGTAACTGAGGCACTGGAAGATCTACTGTCACTTGCAAATCGAGGAGACACGTCATCAGAGCGCCTGTCAGGAATCAGGGTGTGGGCTCGTGCCAACATGGATTCAAAATGGGCACGGGAGGGTGATTCCTGGGATTTTAATCTATATGAGCTGGATTTGGCAGCAGCCCGTGACAGTCAGGATTTCGATAATTCCATCAAACTGTGTGAATCGAAATGTACGGTGGTGCAACAGGATGACTTCCATCAACGCTTTCTGGCTGAACGGCTATCCCGGCTCGTGTGCACGGCGCTTTCAAAAGCCGGAGAAGCGACAAGGCTGCATGCCTTTGTCGACGACCATCTGGATCTTGCCCCCGTGCGTGATACCGCGATACGTGGGGCGAGGGAATCCCATGATCTGGCCAAGGCCGAAAAGCTCGCACGCGACGGCATGAACCTATCAGCCCAACAAGGACATCTTGGAATAGTTGACCATTACGCCATGGAACTCGTCTCAATCCTTGATACCAGGGGGCAGCCTGATGCCGCAATCGAATTCGCGGTAGAGAGGACAATATCTACCCACTCAATGGACTGGTACAAGGAAGTGATGAAAAGGAATGGCAAAGCCGAGAAAAGGGAAGCCACCACCGATCGCATCCTCCGCGATGTGCTCAATACAGATGGGCGTTTTGCGGCTGAAATATGCGTACTCGAACGACGATGGGAAGAGCTGCACGTTCTGGCTTTGAAGAATCAAGGGATAATGAGAGATCATTACCAGGTTTTGGGCAAAGTGTACCCCGCGACCGTATCTCCGTGGCTTGAAAAGAACATCCGGCAGTCGCTTCGTTCAGCCCAGAGTCGAACATCGTACAAGCAAACCGCGTCCCTTGTTGCCGACTTGCTACGAATCGCCGGCAAGGAACAAACGGAAACGCTTGTGGACGATCTGGTGTCAACGTACTCTAACCGCCCTGCCATGATCGAAGAATTGCACAAAGCCCTCAAACAATCCCGCAAAGGGTGAAAGCATCGATCGGAATAGATGATCCTGGTGACCAATCAGGCCATTTCGAAAAAGTGTCAGCAATGCTCGCCCGGTCAAATCCATCATACAGCCTTCGCCGCAGCCCCCAACCGTCCGGCCATGTACAGCGGAAGATTGATCAGCTTATAAGCAACCTCGCGCTTCCCATCCGGGCTCATCACGGTGGTGAGGCATGAATACATTATGACCCCATAAAAGTACCATGATGGTGTTACTGACCCGGCAACCTTAAAATGCATTTTTGTGTTATAATCACCGAATGGAAAGAGAAGACGGCCGAAAGCTTACCAGGGAAGCACTTGAGGAAAGAAGGAAAACAGTCATACGGATGTGGAAGGCTGAGAACAAGCCTTCCGAGATTATGGATGCTACCGGGGCATGCCTTTCGACCATCCATCAGATCTGGCGGAAATACCAGGCGGAAGGAAAGAAATCCATTGCCGTACGTGCCCGCGGACACAAAATGGGTGATGGCAGGCATCTGTCACCGGAGCAAGAAGCACTCATCCGGAAACAGATCATCGACAAGCATCCAGATCAACTGAAACTCAATTTCGCCCTCTGGACCCGTGGAGCAGTCGGCCAACTGATCGAGCAGGAATGCGGATTTGAAATGCCGATCAGGACTGTCGGGGAATACCTGAAGAGGTGGGGATTTACTCCGCAGAAACCCGTAAAGTTTGCATATGAACGAAAAACGGAGAAGGTGCAAGAATGGCTCAACGAGACCTTCCCGAAGATCGCGGAACGAGCAAAGTCAGAAGGAGCCGATATTTACTGGGGTGATGAGACTGGGCTTCGAGCCTCCGACGTACGCGGAAGAGGATTTTCGCCGAAGGGGCAAACGCCAGTTGTACAAACGACGGCGACATACCAGAACCTCAGTATGGTCTCCGCCATCACCAACAAAGGCAAGGTCAGTTGGATGATAGTTGAGGGCAGTGTGAATATCGAGCGCTTCATTGATTTTCTCGAGCGGCTTCTTCGCGATGCCGAACGGAAGGTGTTTCTCGTGCTGGACAACCTGAAGGTTCATCACGGTATTCTGGTATCTGAATGGATTGAACGACAAGAGGGTCGCATCGAACTTTTCTTCCTTCCTGCATACAGTCCTGATTTGAATCCAGATGAGCATTTGAATGCGGATCTGAAATACGGTGTTGGTTCGAAGACTCCGGTTCGGACCAAAGATACTTTGCGAAAGGCAGCCAGTGAGCATATGGATATGCTGAAGAATACCCCATCAAGGATTGAGAAGTATTTCAAGGATCCTGCGATAAGTTATGCCGCTGTGTGAATTATGATTGCCGGGTCAGTAAT
>CAXNJE010000040.1:0-22877 GCA_964202565.1 Breznakiellaceae bacterium
ACGGAGCCGGGATCGGTTTCCATGGTGGCCTGGTATTTTTCCTGGGGCCAAGTGAACATGTGGTGGGCGGTGTCCCACTTCTGCTCTTCCTCGTTATATTCAAACATGGGGAAGTCAACGATCCAGGCGAATTCAAAACGTGCAGGATCACAGAATCCGAGGTCCTTGCCGAGTTTGGTGCGTACCGCGCCAAGGGCGATGTTGGCGATGCGGCGCTTGGAGTCGGCCACGATGAGGATGAGATCCCCAACTTTGGCGCTAAGTTCGGTGATGATATTGGAGGCGAGGCTGGCCGGAGCGCCGGAGCCGTCGGGGGTGGGGTTGAAGAACTTTGAGGCACCTCCTTCGAGAGTGGCCTTGCCATCCGCACCGGCGGTAACTTTCATCCAGGCCATGCCCTTGGCCTTGTAGATCTTGGCGGCGGTTTCCAACTCTTCTATCTGTTTTCGTGAGTAGTCTGCTTTTCCGGGAACCACCAGTGCCTTTACGCCACCGCCAGAAATGGTGATGCCTTTTGCGGCATTGGCCACTCGTTCAGCTTCTCCGTTAGCGAGTGCGTCCTTGAATGCCTGGAAGCTGGATGCGGCGACGAAGGGGCCGAAGTCCTGCATCTCCATGGCAAAACGGAGGTCGGGCTTATCGGTTCCATAGGTCTCAAGGGCGTCGTCGTAAGCAATGCGGCGGAAGGTTGCGGGGAGCTGGACGTTGAGGGTCTTTTTGAAGACGTGATTGAAGAGGCGCTCGATCATGGAGAGGACGTCGTCGCGATTGACGAAGGACATCTCGATGTCGATCTGGGTGAACTCCGGCTGGCGGTCACCGCGGGCGTCCTCGTCACGGTAGCAACGGGCGATCTGGAAGTACTTGTCGAAACCGGAAACCATCAGTATCTGCTTGTACAGCTGGGGGCTCTGGGGCAGGGCGTAGAATTTGCCGGGGTACAGGCGGCTGGGCACCAGATAGTCCCGAGCGCCCTCGGGGGTGGACTTCATGAAGGTGGGGGTCTCGATCTCGTAGAAGCCCTCGCCGATCATGTGCTCGCGGACGGCGAAGGTGACGTCGTTGCGGAGTTTCAGGCGTTTCTGCATGCCGCCGGAGCGCAGGTCCAGGTATCGATATTTGAGACGCAACTCTTCCTTGGCGTCTGATTCTTCCTCGATCTGGAAAGGAAGCACTTCGCATTTGGTGAGGATGATGAGCTTTTTGGCGAGTACCTCGATTTCACCGGTGGCCATGGCAGGATTTACCATGGAGGCGGGACGCTCCCGTACAAGGCCTTCCACTGCGATGCAGTATTCGTTTTTGAGTTCTGCGGCGAGGGCGGCGAGCTCGGCGGGGGAGTCCTCGTCGACGACGACCTGGACGGTGCCATAACGGTCGCGCAGGCTGATGAAGGATATGCCGCCGTGGTTCCGGTTGTGATGGACCCAGCCGTTCAGGGTTACGGTTTTTCCGGCGTCGGCTTTTGTAAGGGCGCCGCAGGTGGTGGTGCGTTTCATGGTTTCCATAGTAGGGGACTATAACGCGGCGGGCGCTTCCGCGTCCACGGGGGACGGGAGGGGTATCTAAAATCGAAGTGGAGCGAACGTTTGTCTCAGTCCAGGATCGTGATTTCTACACGCCTGTTTTTTGAGCGGCCAAAGTCAGTTGCGTTGTCGGCCAGGGGGCGGGTTCCTCCCCATCCTTTATAGATGAAGCGGTCGGCAGCAATGCCACGTGTTGTCAGTTCATCGACGACACGTTTGGCCCTTTGGATGGACAGTTCGAGTTCCCCAGCGGGTTTTCCTACCGCTGCTGTGTGGCCTTCCACCAGGAAGGTTTTTTCCGGGATGTCGCGGAGGGCGCGGGCAATTATGTCCAAACGACCCCTTTCTTCCTGCAGGATTGCGTCGGAGTCTGCCACGAAACGAAGGTCCCGGACGGTAAGTTTGATCCCGACGGGTGTTTCTTCCAGACTGACTGCCAGCGGTTTGCCGCTTTCGTCGTACAAGGCTAATTCAAAGTCGGAGGTCGTGTCAGGCGAGATGGGAGGAGCTTCGATTCCTGTGCGGACTGGTTCTCCGTCGGGCATGGAAAAGTGGGCGGTGAGATCGGGTTCAACGGGGGTGTCCGCGGCTACTGCTAATTGGCCTGCAGTACTCGTAGAACCGATCTTTGTAATTGACGGTGTTTCTGGTTCGACTTTAATGGTACCTTGGATGCTCGCGATTACCGCGCCACGGTCGACGGGTGGCCTCCCTTCGGAGAAGGTGAGGGTAAAGCCCTTGAAGCGGACAGTAGAGCCATCTGCCTTGCGGAAGGTTTCGTCCAGGCGGTCGCGGATCATCAGGGGCAACCCATCGTCCTTTCGGATAAGGATATCGGCCTCATGGGTTCCAAATGCTTCTGTAAAAGAAACTGATTTGGCCGAATTATTTGTTTTATAGCGGGTGGCGTATTTCGCGAATACCCTATAGACGGGCATGTTCTTGTATAGCTCCTCCCCCCGGTACTGGTATTCGGCTATCAAAGGCATCAGGACGGGGCGGCCGGAGTTGAAGGGATCCACAGCGCGTGTAAAGTGGGCAGTCCATTTTTCACCTGGAAGGACGGGTTTGGTGGGAAAGGATGGGAAGCCGCGCAATTCCGGAAAACCGTGGTCATCCTTCATCTGGTAATTGCCGTCTATTGTAATGACGAACGAGGCTGGAAAAACGTCGTCCAATTCGCGGGCAGCCTTGCTCATATCGCGAAGGGTCTGTTCGAGTACGTAAAAGCGTCCGTTGTATTCAATGCCAGAAAAGTTGGTTCCCGGCTTGCCTAAGGGTGTGATTGGTTCCAGGCTGCCCCTGGTTTCCCGGTATACATGGCCGACATACGTGCCGTTGTCATAACGGGACCAATCGGAAATTTCAACAAGCTTGTAGGCTCCTGAAGAACTGCGAACCAAGCTGACTCCTGTTTCTTGGGAGGAAATGAATGAGAGCGTGTTAAGTATCAGGATTGGGAAAAGGAAATTCCTGAAATGGGCCATGTATCGAGTATAGCTTATTTGGAAAGCTTTTTTATTGACGGATGTACAGACCCGTGTTATTATGCACGCTGTTCACATGCAAGAACAGTGTTCATATATGTGAACAGCGGAAGTATAACGTGGTCAATACTGTTCAGAAAGCGATCCGCATCCTTGAAACGCTGGCGGAAAATTCCGACCTTGGGTTGTCGGAGTTGGTCAGGATACTGGATTTGCCTAAAAGCAGTGTCCACAGCATCCTCGAAACACTTTGCATCGAAAAGCTAGTCGAGCGGGAGGACAATTCAGGGAAGTACCATCTGGGCGTCAAGCTTGTGGAGTTGGGGAACCGGGCGCGCTTGGAGCTGGATATCTGCCGTATCGCTGCTCCATTCCTGCAAGGTTTGAATGTGGAATTCGACGAGACCGTCCATCTGACAGTACTTGACCGGGATGAGGTACTCTACGTGGACTGCATCGAATCCAAGCGGCGATTACGTACTTATTCGGTGATT
This sequence comes from Breznakiellaceae bacterium, assembly GCA_964202565.1. Lineage (GTDB taxonomy): Bacteria > Spirochaetota > Spirochaetia > Treponematales > Breznakiellaceae > SZUA-426. The sequence continues at coordinate 3,508 of CAXNJE010000040.1, forward strand.
GGAGTACGCGCTCCCCTGTACTGTACCTCCGTCGGGAAAGCAATCCTGGCTTTCCAGAAAGATGATGAGATACGACGTATAGCACGGGACAAAGGATTAAAACGAATTACAGGCACGACTATCGATTCAGAGGAGCGGTTGTTTGTGGAAGTTACGCGAATACGTGAATTGGGTTTTGCAGTGGATGATATGGAGCATGAAGAACACCTTCGTTGCGTTGGGGCACCGATACGGAATGCGCGTGGGGAGGTTTTTGCCTCATTGAGCCTTTCAGGGCCTGCCGAACGGAATACGCGCGAGCGTATCGAGCAGATGGCACCCTCGGTGATGCGCGCAGGGATTGAGATATCCCGACGCTTGGGCTGGAGGCCGTAGAATTTGGGGAGTTTCGCGGTGACTGATTATCTGAGCCGCGTGAAGATTGAACCATTTTTCAGGAGGAAACCATGAAAAGATTCGTAACGTTTGTGCTAGCCGCGACCCTGATCCATAGCGGTGTACTCGCCGAAGGCCAGCAAGAGGTTGTCGCACCCGTAGCGGCTCCGCCCGTCAAGCTTGTCTGGTCCACTGCCAGCGTCCCCGGAGATGCGCATACTTTGGCTATGGGAGTCTTCAAGACTGAAGTGGAGAAGCTTTCCGGCGGGAACATCACCGTCGACAACTTCGATTCCAGTTCACTCTTCGCCCAAGGAGTGGATCTGGATGCGACCATGCAGGGCAAGATCGACCTTGTGTATACCTCCGCCTCCCTGACGGCCCAATATGTCCCAACGGCCTCGATGTTTGGCGCGGCCTTCACCTTCCAGAGCTACAACCAGATGACCAAGACCCTAAACGGCCCCGTCGGCAAGAAGGTCTATGACCAGATCACCGCAAAGCTTGGCGTTCGTCCTTTGATGGCCTTCTATCTTGGAACCCGCCAGTTGAATCTGACAGAGAAGGCTGGACTCGTTACCAAGCCCGAACAGATGAAAGCCATCAAGATGCGTGTTCCCAATGCTCCCGCCTGGATAGCCATGGGCAGGGCACTGGGCGCCAACCCCACACCGATGGCCTTCGGTGAAGTGTACATGGGACTGAAGACCGGTGTCGTCGATGCCCAGGACAATCCACTTCCAACCGACAAGAATGCCAAATTTTACGAAGTCACCAAATACATCGTCCTTACGGACCACGTAGTAGACTCGGTCTGGCCGTCCATCAATGAAAAGCGCTGGAAGAGCCTTAGCGCACAGCAGCAGGATTGGGTCATGAAGGCGATGGAAACTGCCCGTGCTTTCTGCGACAAGACCAATCTGGATAACGAGAAGAGTATTCTGAGCTTCTTCAAGGATCAGGGTTTGACGGTTGTGGAAAATCCGGATAAAGCCGCTTTCGCCGCGTATGCGAAAAACTTCTACCTCACTGACGGCAAGGACATTTCCAAGGACTGGGACTGGAATCTGTACGAAGAGATCCAGCAGATCAAGTAGATTTTTCTACGAAAACCGCCGGCCTATGGTCGGCGGTTTTTTCTGTTAACGATGAATTAAAAGGAGTGGCTTGGCGATGAAAGTACATCCGCGATCAATTTTCCGGTTCCTGCTCGATGTAGTCGAGCTCTATATGCCGATGTTGGCTTTCCTGACCATCTTCGTTTGTTTCATCATACAGATTGTGTCCCGTTATTTTTTCACTCCCCTTATGTGGCCCGAGGAATTGGCGCTTCTCTCCTTCCTTTGGGTAGCTCTCCTGGGCGCCTTGTATGCGAAAAGGCATGAATCCATGGTTTCCTTTTCAATGGTCTACGATGCAGTGGGACCGCTTGCCCAATTTTGGATGCGGATGCTTGGTAACGTGCTGATAGTGGTACTTTTTTCCCTTTCATTCAAACCGAGCCTTGATTACGTACTGTTCATGTCCTTCAAGAATTCCGGAGCAATTGGGATACCAATGCACCTGGCGTACTCCTGCTATATCATTTTCCTGACGGATATCATAATCCGCTACGCTGTCGATATTGTTTTGGATGTCCGCCGCATGGCGGCGGGAGAATTTAAATGAATCTGGCCTTGATTGTCTTCTTTTCAATATTTACCCTCGTATTCATTATCCGCCTTCCCATCGGTCTGGGAATGTTGATTTCCGCTATCGCCTATTTCATCATATCCCCATTACCGGGCGCGACCATGGATATGGCGGCGACCAAGTTTCTGACCGAGATGAGCGGGAGCTTCATCCTGATAGCCATACCCCTGTACATCTTCATGGCGGAAATCATGAATTCCGGCAAGGTTACCCATATCATCTTCAATTTTGCCTCTACCCTTGTCGGTAAACGGCGAGGCGCGATGGCACAGGTGAACATAGTCAATTCCATCATCTTTTCCGGTATGACCGGGTCCGCCATAGCGGACGCCTCGGGACCGGGAAACATAGAGATGACCGCAATGATCGAGGAAGGCTACGACAAGCCCTTTACCGCGGCGATCACCGCAGCGAGTGCCACAGAAGGTCCGATTATTCCGCCGAGTATTCCGATGATCATCTACGCCATGATTTCCGGGACCTCCGTCGGCGCCCTGTTCATGGGCGGTGTAGTTCCAGGTCTCATCCTGGGCCTGGTCATGATGGTCTATACCGGTATCGTTTCGGTAAAACGGAATTATCCCATGGGCAGGAAATACGCACCCCGGGAGTTCCTGCGGCAGGCCTGGCAATCCTTCCCGGCGCTGCTGACGGTGGTGATACTCCTGGCAGCGATTTATACGGGTATAGTGACGCCGTCAGAGGCGGGAGCCCTAGCCGCACTGTGGGCCCTTTTCATTTCTTCCGTGATCTACCGTGCCTTCGGACCCAAGGAATTCCTCGCGGTACTCAAGAATACGGTCAAGGCTATCGGAACCCTGTCCTTCATGGTCGGCGCTGCCTATGCATTTTCCTACATCGTGGCGATGGAAAAAGTTCCCCAAATGGTAGCAGGCGGCCTTTTGGGGCTGACAGAAAATAAATACCTGATGCTGCTCATCATAAACATCGCCTTCCTGGTATTGGGCATGTTCATGGACACGAGCTCCATCCAACTTGTCTTCGTGCCGATCGTACTGCCGGTGATGCGGGCGCTAGGCGTGGATCTGGTGCACTTCGGTGTGGTGATTGTACTGAACATGATGATTGGACTCTCCACGCCGCCCTTCGGTATGCTCCTGTTCATTGTGACCGGTATCACCGGGGCCAAGATGAAGGACGTGATCCGGGAAATGATCCCCTTTATCCTGCTGTTCATCGGCGTCCTGCTCCTGATCACCTTCGTCCCCGAACTCGTATTGTGGTTGCCGAAACAAATGGGCTACAAGCCGGGAATATAATGAATGGCTGCCTTGAATACCGCTAAGCTAAAATCTGAAACACGGCCGAACATGCTCCTGATCATGACCGACCAACATCGCTTCGATGCCTTAGGCTGCACCGGATCCTCCTGGATCCGGACGCCTAACCTTGATCGCCTTGCATCGGAAGGCACCTTGTTCGAAAACTGCTATACGAACAATCCGATTTGCACTCCTGCTAGGGCAAGCCTGATGACCGGGAAGGAATTGCCCGGCCACGGGGTATACCGGCTCCACGACAAACTGGGCCAAGACGAGGTGCTGTTTACCGAACGCCTTAGAAATTTGGGGTACCGGACTGCCCTGTTCGGGAAGCTGCATGTTTCCGGCCGGATAGAGGAAGCTGAGCGGCGCCATCGGAATGACGGCTTCGACGTCTACGAATACTGTTGCGAACCGGCGCTGGATCTGGATTCGCCGCTGAACGGCTATGGCCGCTGGCTCAGAGAACGGAATCCAGAATATTACGCACGCCTTAAGGCAAAGGGGCGGGACCGGGGACACGACCCGGTGGAAGTCACCATGAACCGCTGGGCCACCGATGGTGCGATAGGTTTCATGCAGGAACAGGCCACCGAAAACGCACCTTTCTTTTGCATGATGAGTGTATTCGATCCCCACAACCCATATGGTAATTATCCCCTTGAAATGGATAAATTCGTGGACCGTTCGCTCATCCCGAACCCGATACCTGCTGATGACAGAGGCCCGGTTCCGTATGCCTTCAGCGCCGAGCGGGAACATTCCTATTTGGGCGCCGTTGCTTCCTTTACGCAGGAATCCATCCGCGAAATGCGCGCGGGATACGCCGCCATGATCGCGCATATCGATCTGGAAGTTGGGCGCGTGCTTGACGCCCTGGAAAGGAACGGTCTGGCCGGAAACACCCTTGTAGCCTTCACGAGTGACCACGGGGATATGTTGGGTGACCACGGGACGGTCGTGAAGGGTGCCATGCTCCACGATCCTTGCGTGCGCGTTCCCCTCATCCTTAGCCTGCCGTCTATGTTCGAGGGTGGCGTGCGGTGCGGTTCCATCGTACAGCTTCACGACCTGGCTGCTACTTTCCTTTCTGCCGCAGGTGTGGGGGAGGCGGATTTGGCGGCATGGATGCCAGATTCGAAAAACCTTGCCGCCGAACGTTCTGGCGTAGCGGATGCTTTCCATGATTTTGCCGTCTGCGCCTACCGCAATTCGGGGATCAACGACACGGGCCGTTACTGGGATCCTGCCATCAATGCAACGATGATCCGCCGCGGCAAATGGAAGTTGCACGCATACCACGCGGTTTCTGGAAAGCAGGATGATGCCGTGTACAAACTATTCGACCTGGAATTTGATCCTCGCGAGGAACGAGACCTCGCGGAAAAGCCGGAAGGGTCCGATGCGCTTTCCGGCCTTAAGGAAGACCTGATCGGCTGGCTTCTTAAGGCTGAAGTCCGGCAGGGAAGCCGGGGAGGCGTGGCCGAGCCGAAAAAGGACCAATTGATCATGAATGCCCTGCCATTTAAAAGTGGTGATGCACCGGATTTCGGGGATGCTGCTGGAGTGCACGATGCACGCTGAGTCCATGGGTGGTCATCGCTTACGGAACCATATTCCCCTTTCCGGTCCGGCGACCCGGGAACCCTGCGACGGAACCGAATCCCCGATGCGGGTCTCCCTGGGCTTCACGCCCAAGTGGTACCGGGACCGGACAGGCACCGACTTCGGCGAGCTATGGCATCTGGATCCGGCGTACCGCTATGTCCAGGGACTGCGTATGCGGGAACTGTTGTCGGACCTGTTTCCCTCGGTCGATTATTTCCAGACGCGGATGCGGGAGGGTGCTGCCGACGGTAGCGGCTCCTTCTGTCCGGAATGTGCGACAATCTCGTCAATCTTTGGAATCATGCTCGTCTCTTCCTGTTACGGCCTGGAGCTGGCCTGGCGGAGTGAAAATTGGCCTGATGCGGCTGGTGGCGTACATATGTCCAAGGAAGAACTCTCGGACATCGTCGGCCGGGGCTTTTTAGATTTTGGCCATCCTGAATGCTTGCCAGCCGGTGGCAGGACGGTAAAAAGCTTGTTCTCTCAGATGGACGAAATCAACCGTCGCTGGGGACCGATCAACGGCTACCTGAATTACCAAGGCATCCTCAACGTTGCGCTAAAGCTTCGTGGCAACGACCTGTTCATGGACTTCTACGATGATCAGGATTTCGCTCGGAGCCTTTTTGACCATATCGCGAGGACTATAGGCGATCTGTCCAAGGCAGTCCAAGCCCGCCAAAGGGATTCCGGTTTTGACATCAACTTGCTGTCCATGAGTAATTGCGTAATGAGCATGGTCTCACCACAACAGTACGAGGACTTTGTACTACCCTTGGACCGCCGGCTCTCGACGGAATATGCACGCTTCGGGGTGCACACCTGCAACTGGGTGATCGACCCCTATGCCGATTCGTTGCGGAAAATAGAAAAAATGGGGTATATCGACACCGGAATGGATTCGGATCTGGCCCGCGTGAGGCACCTCTTCCCCGATGCCCGTCGGGCGGTGCTGTACACGCCAGGAGAGGTAGAAGCGAAGAGCCTCTTGCAGATCTCAGCCGACCTGGAGCGGGTGGCTGCAGACTATGCCCCCTGCGACATCGTGCTGGCGGATGTGGAGACCACCGCAAGCGAGGGACGCATCCGGGATTTCCTTGCGATCGCGGCTGAACTTGGCGAGGGGCTGGAAAGCGGAGGAAAATCGGCATGACGGCGTTCGGACGCGTATACGAGGCGGTCTCGGGCGGAGTGCCCGACCGCGTTCCCTTCGTACCCAAGATCTGGGTGGACCTGGCGGCAGCCCTGCTCGGCGAGGACCTCCTGGAGGTCGCGGGCGATCCGGCGCGGGCTCTTGAGATCACCGCCCGCGCGGCTGCGGAGCTGGGTCTGGACGGGGCGCGCCTTTTCCATCTGCCCCCTCGCCGTTTTGTCCGGAAAGCAGACGGAACGGTAATCGAGTTGGACGGGAAGGGGATGCAGCTGGGAACGGTGGATTTCCATGGCGGACTGAGCACCCATCTGGACAATCCTGCCAGCTTCGATGCACGGAATCCTGCCGACATTGCATTTGCCTCATTCAGGACAGCAGATGAACCTTTCATCCGGAATGTCGCGGAGGCGAAAGATATGACGGTACCCGACAGGCGATTTTGGGATAGCTATGGCGCAGTCGAGCGTACCTCCCAGGCGATCGCGAAGTATGGGGACAGTCTGGCCCTGCTGGGTGACCTCGGTTCGGCCACCCTCTCCTTCTGCGTCACGTTCCGGGGCATGGAGCGGACCATGTTCGACCTGGTTGACGATCCTTCCCTCGTCCATGCGCTCATGGATAAGGGTGCTGAAATTGCAGTTGAACGGGCGAAGTTCAATATCGACGCGGGGATCAGGATCCTGAGGTTGAACGATTCGGCGGGCAACATGAATGTCATCTCACCCAAAGCCTGGCGCGAGTTTGTCTTCCCCCGCTTCCGCGACATCGCGGCGGCCGTGAAGGCTTACGATGGTGGAGCCAGGATTTACTGCCATATCTGCGGCAATGTTCTGCCGATCGCGGTGGACCTGGTGGCCGCAGGTATCGATTGCATCGGGCCGCTGGATCCGCTCGGCGGTTCCACGCCGGGGAGGCTCAGGGAGCTCATCGGCAGCAGCGCGGCCTTGATGGGCGGCATCGACACGCTGTCCTTCCTGAATGGGAATCCGGAATCCGTCACGCGGGAAGCGGTGGCGTGCATGCGCTCCGGCGGCGCGTACGGGGGCCTCGTGCTCGGCTCGGGCTGCGCCGTACCCCGGGGAACCCCGGCTGAAAACCTGATTGCGGCTAGGGATGCCGCCTTGAAGTACGGAAATTATTACAATGGTGAATTGCTGGAAAGGAGCATGTGATGAAAACCATAGCCGACGGCGTCTGGCCGACGATGATCACCCCGTTCAATAAAGACGGCTCGATCGATTACGGAACCCTTGAAAAACTCGTTGACTGGTATGTCGAACGCGGCGTGGCAGGTCTGTTCGCCGTCTGCCAATCCAGCGAGATGTTCTTCCTGAGCCTTAGGGAACGAGTGGCGCTCTCGCAAGCCTGCGTGAAAGCTGCGCGGGGCCGCGTTCCGGTGATAGCCTCCGGACACGTCGCGGAGACAATGGACGACCAGGTGGAAGAAGCCAGGCTGATGGCCGACACCGGTGTCCAGGCGGTAGTGCTGCTTACCAACCGCTTCGCCCGCCACGACGAGGACAACGACGCCTTCAGGCTAAGGCTTGAACAGTTCCTGGCCAGGATGCCCGAGGACATCCTGCTCGGCTTTTACGAGTGTCCGGCTCCCTACAAGCGACTGCTCTCCCCCGAACTTATGAAATTCTGCGTGGAAAGCGGGCGCTTCGGCTTCCTGAAGGATACCAGTTGCAGGATGGACGATATAACGGCCAAGCTCGCGATCGCCAAGGGATCGAATTTCAAGCTTTTCAACGCCAATGCGGCGACCCTGCTTGAATCCCTGAAGGCGGGGGCCGCCGGGTATTCGGGGGTGATGACCAACTTCCACGCGGACCTGTATTCCTGGCTCTGCGCCAACTGGTTCGCCGATCCGGGGCGGGCGGGCGAACTACAGGATTTCCTGGGCCTCGCATCCGTTATTGAATCCCAATACTATCCGGTGAATGCGATGTATGCGCTTTCTTTGGAGGGCATACCATTCGAGCTCGTCAGCCGCCGCGCAGATCCTTCCCGCTTCAGCTCCGGCATGAAACTGGAAGTGGAACAAATGATGCGCATCTCGCATACGTATTCCGCACGCTTCAAGGTCGGCCGGGCTTGAGTACCCGGGAGCTGCTTGCCCGCTCAGCCATAACAGCCCGCAAGGCGGCTTTCTTCGAGAATTTCTGGGAAGGCCACGGACCGTTTCCGATACTCTTCGCCAAGCCCCACCTGGCCAAGGGAAAAAACTGGCTAAGTCGGACCATCGCGGAACAGCATGCAGATCCCAAGTTCCTTCTGGAGGAAGCCTTGGCGGTCGCGGAGTACAGCCTCCAGGATATTGACGACGGCATACCCGTTGCCCGCGCCGACCTTGGCACTACCCTGTTCCCGAGCTTCCTTGGTCTGCCCGTGCATGTGGAGGAGGATGTCCATCCCTGGCCGGCGGAGCATTGGAGCCTGGACAAATACGCCGGAATGCGCGAGGTCGGTGCTTCCTTGGACGTGGCAGCCACTATTAGCGGGGCGGGAGATGTCGGTGAGTTGCCTACTGCCGTTGCCTTCTATCGGAATCTGATGGAACGGATCGAAGTGGATTCACTTCCTCTGCCTTACGCACCGGACAATCAGGGCATTTTCGACCTCAGCCATATCATCGTCGGTACAGATCTCTTCTACGACCTTTCGGACGCTCCGGATACAGTCCACGCGGCGCAGGAAAATAGCCTGGCCCTATACCTTGCCGGTACGCGGCTATTCAAGAACCTTGCGGGCGAACCCCGGACCTCCATGCTCCATGGCCACGGCATGCCCTCCGGCGTCTGGTTTCCCGACATCGGCGCCCGGGTCTCGGAAGATTCCTGTACCCTTCTCTCGCCGGACGCGATCCGGGAATTCTGCGTTCCGTACCTGGAACGGGCTGCGGAAGCCTTCGGCGGCCTATTCCTGCATTTCTGCGGCCACCACGAGGACTTCTTGCGCATGAGCGCCGGGGAGAATTGGGCCAGGGTGATTAACCTGGGCAATCCGGAGTCCTATGACCTTGATGAGCTGTTCGCCCTCTGTGGCGACAAGGGTACTGTCTATTTCGGCCACCTTGATCCCGGAGAGGACGAGGACGATGACAGGTACCTCGAACGTATGGCGGAGCTCGCCGGCAGGCACGGGACCGGACTGATCCTCGTCGCGCCGCCCTACCGCGAGCCGGACCGGCAAACGACCGTTGGTGGGGTCGGGGATGAGCAGCTCCCGGGGTTCTCCGAGGAACGATGCCGCCTGCTGTGCAGGCGTTGGCACAAGTTGACCTCCGGAATGCGATTCAAACGGGCATGACGATCGGGGCCTTTAACTGATGGCTATCGAGAAAATGAATTTTACACGCTAACCTTCGAAGGCTCCGGGGAAGGGGGTGGGGCGCTACCGTGTGCGCCCCAGGGGGAAGGCTTTCCCCCTATCAATGAATTGCTGTCCCAACTTCCGTTTAAAGTTTGATATGTATCGGTGTGACTCCCCAGATATCCTTGGCATATTCGTTTATGGTGCGGTCGGTGGAGAACTTGCCCATCCGTGCGGTGTTTAGTATGGACATTGTGGTCCAGCGGTCGCGGTCCTTGTAGGCTTCGCTGACCCGTTCCTGGCATGCGATGTAGGATTCGTAGTCGGCCAGGAGCAGGTAGGTATCGCCGTGGTACAGGAGCGAGTCGACTATGGGTTTGAAGAGACTTGGGTTGCCGTCTCCGAAGTAGCCGTCCCGGATCTGGTCGATTACCTGTTTTAGTTCGGGGTTGGAGTTGTAGTACTGGAGCGGGTCGTAGGATGATTGTTTGAGCTTGGTGACGGCTTCCGCGTCCAGGCCAAAGATAAAGATATTGTCGTCACCCACTTCTTCCATGATTTCGATGTTGGCGCCATCGAGGGTGCCTATGGTGACCGCGCCGTTGAGGGCGAACTTCATGTTCCCCGTGCCGGAGGCCTCTGTGCCAGCTGTGGAAATCTGTTCTGACAGGTCTGCGGCGGGGATTATTTTTTCCGCATTGGATACTGCGTAGTTGCGCAGGAAGATTACTTTGAGTTTGTCACCTATCCGGGGATCGTTGTTGACTACCTCCGAAATGGAATTGATCAATTTAATGATGAGCTTGGCCATGTAATAGCCAGGGGCGGCCTTGCCGGCAAAAATGATGGTGCGGGGGACGAAGTCCTTTCCGGGGTTGTCCTTGATGCGGTTGTATAGCGTGACGACGTGCAGCACGTTCAGGAGTTGGCGCTTGTATTCGTGAAGGCGTTTGACGTGGATGTCGAAAATGGAGTCAGTATTGACCCTGATATTGTTACGGCTGAGGATGTAGTCGGCAAGGAATTCCTTGTTGGCCTTTTTGACCTCGTACCAGCTTTTCCTGAATGCAGGGTCGGCAGCGAAGGGTTCCAGCTTTTTTAGCTTGTAGAGGTCTGACGCCCAGTTGTCGCCGATTTTCTCGTTGATGAGCATTGATAGACGTGGATTGCAGAGTTTGAGCCAGCGCCTTTGGGTGATGCCGTTGGTCTTGTTGTTGAACTTTGCGGGCCACAGTTTATAAAAATCCTTGAACAGGTGGGCTTTCAGGATTTCCGTGTGGAGGGCGGCGACACCATTGACCGAATGGCTTCCTATAATGGCAAGGTTGGCCATGCGGACCTTTTTTACCGGTCCTTCCTCTATGATTGACAATTCCCGCGCCATTTCGTGGTCGCCGGGGAAGAGGGTGTCAAGTTGGTTCAGGAAGCGCTGGTTGATTTCGAAAATGATTTCCAGATGGCGGGGAAGGACCTTGCCCACCAATTCGACGGTCCACCGTTCCAGGGCTTCCGGGAGGACTGTGTGGTTCGTGTAGCCGAAGGTTTTCTGGGTGATGTCCCAAGCCTGGTCCCAATCGAGGCGTTCAAGGTCGACGAAGGTTCGCATAAGTTCGGCGATGGAGATGGCAGGGTGGGTGTCGTTGAGTTGGATGGCGACCTGGTCTGAGAATTCGGAAAAGTCTGCGTGTTCTTTCTTGTATCTGCGGATGATGTCCTGGATCGTGGCCGAGACGAAGAAGTACTCCTGTTTCAGGCGGAGTTCCTTGCCCTCGAATAGGTTGTCATTGGGATACAGGACCTTGGTGATATTTTCCGAGACCGATTTGGCGGATACAGCCTTGATATAGTCGCCATCGTTGAAGTAATTGAGGTCGAATTCGCGGGTCGACTTTGCGGACCACAGGCGCAGGTTGTTTACCGTATTGTTGTCATAGCCGGGAACGGGTGTATCGTACGCCATGGCTATGATGTTTTCGGTATCCGCCCAGCGTCGGTGGGCTTGTCCCTTCTCGTCGAAGTATTCCTCTATCCGGCCATAAAAATTGACTACGTAACTGAATTCGGACCGGGGGAATTCCCAGACGTTGCCCAGGCGGAGCCAATTGTCGGGGGTTTCCACTTGGTATCCGTCCCTGATGCTCTGGAAGAAAATGCCGTAGTCGTAGCGTATGCCATAACCCACCGCGGGTAATTCCAGGGTGGCCAGGGAATCCATGAAACAGGCAGCGAGCCTGCCTAGGCCACCATTCCCGAGGCCGGCATCCCACTCCTTCTCGCGGAGTTCCTCCAGCGAATAGCCCAGATCGGTCATGGCCTTGTCGGCTTCCTTATACATGTCCAGATTGATAAGGCTATTGCCAAGGGTCCTTCCAATCAGGAACTCCAGGGAAAGGTAATAAATGCGCTTTGCGTGCTTTTTGTGGTAGGTTTGCTGGGTGGTGATCCACCGCTCGATGAGCCTGTCCCGGGTGGTGAGGGACAGACTGCTGTAGCTGTCCTGCGGAGTGGCGGAATACCTGTCTTTCCCGAGTGAATATTCCATGTGGTGTAAAAAGGATTTTTTAAGGGACTCCGCGTCCATTCCCAGGTTTTCTTCGACAAAATCCGCTGAATTCTGGATGTCACTTTTAGAATTGGCCATTGTTTTCCCCCGTTGCAATGAGTGAGCTTGTCCTTGATTATAGATCGGGCGGGATATAATTGGTATTAATGCAGGTGCATTTATCCTTTTTTGATGCAATTGCCGGAATGGCCGGGCATGGTACCTTCCCGTTCGAGTAAACGGAGCTTGCGCCACAGCCCACCACCGTAACCTCCAAGACCTCCGTCTGCCGCTATGACACGGTGGCAGGGGATGAGTAGGGCCAGGCGGTTGAGGCCATTGGCGTGGCCAACAGCCCGACTTGCGCCGGGTGGCAGGCCTAGTTCGCGGGCAAGGTTCGCATAACTCCGAGTTTCACCGTAGGGTATGCGTAACAAACCTGCCCAGACTTTTTTCTGGAAATGAGTACCGGGCCACGCGATGGGCAGGTCGAAAACGCGGCGGGTGCCGTTAAAGTATTCGTCTAGTTGGGAACGCAGGCTTATGAAGTGCGGACTATCCCCAGGGATGAGGGGAAGCTTGAATAGTGATGCAACGGTAGAGAGCTGGGCTTCCATCATGCGACGGTCGGTGAATTCGAGAAGGCAGATGGAGGAGTCGGTAGCTCCGGCAACCATGGCACCCAGTGGTGTCTGGATCCAGGCCAACCGGATAAAGTCGCCCGCACGGGCCTTGCCGGGTGGCATGCCAGCGTACTTGGCAAAGGCGTCGCGGAAGGCCGAATGGGATTCCCAGCCGTGGTCGTATACGGCGTTGTCCAAGTCACCACCTTGTTTTATGGAGGTGAAAGCGCTGGCAAGGCGGCGTGCGCGGCAGTAGGCCTGGAAGGTCAATCCGAACTTTTTGGTGAACCACCTGCGAGCGGCCACCGGATCCATGCCGTGTTCGCGCAATTCTTCGTCCCGGATGCGTCGTGTGGGATCGGTTTCCACCAGTTCCACCAGGGTGTGGATCCAATCCGGGGTATCGCCGGCATCCTCCAAGGGACGGCAGAGCTTGCATGGCCTGAACCCGGCGAAGAGGGCTTCCCTCGCGCTGGCGTAGAATTCCACGTTTTCCGTGCGCGGCTTGCGGGCGCTGCAGGAAGGCAGACAGAAGATTCCGGTGCTGGTGACTCCCGCATAGAACAGTCCGTCGCAGGAGGCGTCCCGATTCATGAAGGCCTCAAGCATGTCTTCCCTGCTGGGGAGGTTTGAAGTTTCAAATAATTCAGGTATGACATCGAGCTTGGTTTCTTTAGTCCCTTTCATGGCTATACGGTACTCTTCTTTATATAAAGCTTCCACCGGAAAATGAACAACCAATTCATGCAGTTAGAATTTTAAGCCAATTCAATATTTCTGGTGTTTTGATTTCTGGCGTGTTCATTCCCTGGAAAGAAAGATTCCTAGCGCAATGAGCGCGCCACCGGCAAAAAAGAGAGCGGTCATCCGTTCCCCCAAAAAAGCCCAGCCCAGGTAGGTACCGACGACAGGCTGGGCATAGAAGGTAAGGGCTGCTGTAGAGGCAGGTAATCTGGAAAAAGCGTAGTTCCAGCAGAACATGGCAACGGCTGTGGAGATGATGCCCAGGAACATAATGCCGGCGAGTATGCCAGGTCCTATCGGGCCAAGCCCTTGGTTGCTGATTTCTATCAGTCCGAATCCGATACTGGTAGGGATGCCCCCCAGCAACATGATGGCGCTGGACTCCAGAACGTCCGTTTTTTGGCTCGTTTTTCTGACCAGAACCGAATAAAGGGCCCAGGTTACGGCCGCAACCAAGAGGAAAATGTTACCCAGACGGATCGTGCTGGTGGCTGCAGAGGGTGCTGCGTTCCAAGGCGCGATGACGACAAGTACCCCCACGCAGGCGATGGCAAGGGAGGCGAGACGGCGGAAGCCCAATTTCTCCCTGAGCAATAAAAGGGCGAAGGGCAGGACGAACACCGGTGTGGCCGAGGTTACCAGCGCACCGTTGGAGGCGGTTGATAACTTGGTGCCGAAAAACTGGAAACCCAGAGATACCCCATAACCGACGAGCCCAACAGCCAAGGCGCGAAGCAGATGCCGCCTTTCCATCTTGAAGCCACCCCGTAAAAGGACAATAACAGTTAGGGTTGCGAAGCCGAGTAATAGGCGCAGGCTCAGCAGGGCGAAGGGAGGTATCACTTCCAGCACTACCTTGCTTACGACGTACATGCCGCCCCAAATGGAGGCGGCGGCGAGACCTGCGAAGAGGGCCGGGATGGAGGATTTCATAAGGTGGGTTTATACCATAAAACAACCGCAGTCTTCATGGAGCCGATTATAGCACCGGCCCCATTTTTCGACTGCGGTAGTTGAGGTGATCTTATTTATTTCTCCCGGGGATACGGCCAAGCCATGATGCCGCCTTCCATGACCTTAACGTTCTTCCACCCAAAAGCCCCGAGGACTATGGCTGCCTCGTACCCGCGGAGGGAAATCTTGCAATAGCAGATAATTTCCTTTTCCTTATCCTGAGGCAGCTCGCCCAGGCGCTTGCGGAGGGCTCCAAGGGGGATGAGCGTTTCGCCGATTCCCAGGCGCATGGCCTCGTATTCGTCCGCGCCGCGCGCATCCAGGAGGAAGGGTTTTTCGCCTGCGTCCAGTTTGCGCTTGGTCTCGGTGGCTGAAATACCTTTCAGGCGGCCTTTAATCTTGTTCTGCATGAGGTGGGCAGTCGCAATGGAATGGTCGATGGCAAGCGCAAAGGGGGGCGCATAAGGCAGGTCGGCATTCACGTAATCTTCCACCGTGAGCCCACCTTGTATGGCGAGTGCCCACTGGGCTACCTGCTTTGCCACATCACCGGGACCTACGACCTGAGCTCCAAGAATTTTACCGGAAATGCGGTCGGCCACCAATTTGGTGACGACAAGCTTGCCTTGCATGAATCCGGGCTTGTCGGTACTTGCATTCACGACGGTCATTGCATTCCTGAATTCATTCCGGATCGCGGATGTTTCCGAAAGGCCTGTCGCCCCTGCGGCAAAATCGAAAACCTTGCAGATTCCCGTCTGAATGGTGCCGGGGAAGGTGACCGAATCGCCCAAGACCGCGTTCTCTCCCGCAACACGCCCTTCAAGATTGGCAAGATCGCCATACGGGGCCAGAATCTTCTTTCCCGTAATCCGATTTGGAATCTCGACGCAATCGCCGATGGCGTATACGTCCTTATCGGAGGTACGCATGTAAGCGTCCACCTCTATGCCGCCCAAAGCACCGATAACGATACCCGCCTTGCGGGTGAGATCAACATTCGGTGAAACGCCAATGGCTACTACAGCGAGTTGGCAGTCCAGTTCGGTACCATTCGCGAGTTTTATTCCGGTGAGATGCCCATCCTTCCCAAGGAATTCGGCAAGACCGTTACCTGTAATGACGTTGATACCTTTGGATCTAACGTGGTTTTCTACCAATTTGGCCATTTCGGGATCCAGGAAAGTGAGCAATTGGGGCATCATCTCAACAACGGTGACTTCGATGCCTGCGAGATGGAGTGCCTCGCAGGTCTCGATTCCGATAAGGCCGCCGCCTATGACGGTTGCTTTTTTTATCTTTCCTTCGTCGCGGACCGAACGCAGGTAATCCGCATCCTTCATCGTCTGAAGGGAGGTAATGCCCTTCAGTTCGTTTCCGGGTACCCGCGGCATTTTTGAAACAGCGCCCATGGCCAGGATGAGCTTGTCATAACCCAGTGAACCGGTCTCCCCGTTCACAAGGTTTTTGAATGCCACGGTATGGGCCACACGGTCTATTTCGGTAGCCTCGGTGTTTGTCCGGGCGTCGATGGCCTTGGCATTCAGATAGAATTTCGGATCCCGTACCACACCAGCCGGGGTGCAGAGTAGCTGATTCCGGTCATCGAAATAGCCGCCTATATAATAGGGATAGCCGCAGGATGCCATGGAAAGGTCTGCACCCTTCTGCAGGACAATAATATCCGCGTGCTCGTCCAACCTGCGGGCCTTGGCCGCAGCCTTGGGACCCGCAGCGGAGCCGCCTATTACCAATATTCTTTTTACAGCCATGATTTCTCCTTGAAGTGAGGATTATTCTGCAAGAACCTTCTTGCCGGCCAAAGCCATTTCGACTTCCGACGCAAGGCTTTCAGAAGCCGAGCGCAGATCCGCAGGCAGACTATCCCAGAGGAGGGCTCCAGCCTGGGCAAGTTCCTTACGCCATGCAAAGCGGGCCAGGAGGGGCAGCCCAAGCCCGGCCGCGGATTTTTGGGCGTGGTCGGTAGAGAACAGGCTGAATTCCTTATTGCAATGAGGGCATACCATGGCGCCCATGTTTTCTACCAAGCCGAGCACGGTCGTATCGGTTTTTACTGCCATCTTTACCGATTTGGAGACGATCATGGAGACGAAATCCTGGGGTGTCGCCACTACGACCACCCCGTCCAGCGGCAACTGTTGAAAGCCCGTAAGCACCACGTCGGCGGTTCCCGGGGGGAAATCCACAATCAGGTAATCCAGGTCGCCCCACTCGGCATCGCCGAAAAATTGCTGCAACGCGTTGGCAAGCAATGGACCGCGCCAGATGACCGGATCGTCCTCGTCTTTGAGGAACATGTTCACAGAAATCAGTTTGATCCCTTGTTCGTCGATTAGGGGCAGCAGCTTTTCGTTCTCGCTTTCGCCGCTTATGCCTTCCATGCCCAAAAGCCGGGGAATGGACGGACCTGTGATGTCCGCATCCAGGATGCCCACCGTGAACGACCGGGAAGCCAGTGCCCTGGCCAATAGGACGGTGGTTGTGGATTTTCCTACACCGCCTTTTCCGCTAATGACCCCGATTACCCGTTTGATGCCCTTTTTGGCTAATTTCTCTATTTCACTCATGCCCCAAAGCTCCTTGTTGATTTAATAGGTGGCAACCATTTATACCTGCTATCTTTTTGCTTCTCGTATGCGCGCATATTCAGGTGTGCAGTATTTCGATAGAAATACTGCAAGACCAATCAGGCGATAGCCTGATTGGTCAATGATCACACCCGTTCTCCCCGGTTTTCAGCGTTCCGGCCAGATAATCGCGTACGAGGGCTTCGGGCGAGTCGCAGGGCGCGCCGGTGACAACCGTAATTCCCCTTTGGCCGAACAGTTCTTTCGCACGGGATCCCATACCCCCTGCGATTATCAACTGGACTCCCTGTTCGCCCAGCCATTTGGGCAGCAAGCCCGGTTCATGCGGCGGAGGTACGACCTCTTGTTTACTGGTAATGGCCTTTTTGTCCGTGTCGACATCGAGCAGTGCGAACGAGGCGCAATGACCGAAGTGGGTGGTGAGCACACCATTTGCCATAGGGATGGCTACCTTCATTGTTTCCATGATTCCTCCAGAATACTTTTCCATACCAAGTTTATTTGTTCGGCAACCGCCGAATGTTCGTTGTATTCGATGATGCTTTTTCCCTGAATTTGGGCGGCTGTGATTTCCGTGTTGTAGGCTATGTATCCTGCCAGCGGAATTTTCGCCTCGATGCAGGTTTTCTTGATCTCCAGGGCGAGTTCGGGGTTTATGTCGAATTTATTGATGGCCACCATCAGGGGAACCTTGAAGTGGCGGGTCAGTTCAATGACCCGTTCCAGGTCGTGTTTGCCGGAAAGACTGGGTTCGGTTACAGCCAGAACTACATCGGCTCCGGTTATGGAGGCTATCACCGGACAACCAATTCCCGGGCTCCCGTCTACGATAAGGTAATCAGCTTTTTGGTTTTCCGCCGCCAACCGGGCTTCTTTCCTGACCAGGCTGACGAGCTTCCCCGAATTCTCCGCCTGGGCGTCCAATTGGGCATGAACCAGGGTTCCGAAGCGCGTATCGGATATGAACCATTGTCCGCAAAGCCTGTCGGGAAAACTGATCGCATTCACCGGGCAGTAGGTAACGCAAAGACCGCATCCCTCGCAACCGGAGATGGTGTAACCGGTTTTTGCGGAATATTCGACGGCGTCGAAACGGCACAATTCCATGCATTTACCACAGGACGTACAGAGTGCGCTCTCGATGATCGCCTCGTGGCCGCTGATGAAATCGTGTCTGGCCAGGACTGTGGGTGAGAAAATGAGGTGGAGGTCCGCCGCGTCAACATCGCAGTCGGCAAATACCGCTTTGGATGAGCGGGAGGCCAGGGTAGCCAAGGCTGCGGTGACGCTGGTCTTGCCGGTTCCACCCTTGCCGCTGATGACGATTATTTCTTTCATGACTTTTTCCCATCCCGTACGCGGCTATGGATGTCTTCGTATAGTTTTTCCATAAGGACTCGGTACTTTTCACCTGCGGAAAGTAGGTTGCCTCCATTCGAGTACGCCACGGCGACTTTTCGATCGTCGGGGATGGAGGCCAGGACTGATATACCTTCCTTTCCGCACCAGTCGGTCACCCTATTGTCACCGACATCGGACCTGTTCACGACAACACCAAAGGACAGTTCCATTTTCCGGATTGTGGCAACTGCCAGCTTCAGGTCGTGGAGGCCAAAGGGGGTTGGTTCGGTAACGAGGACTACGAAGTCCGATCCTCGTACAGATGTGACCATGGGGCACGAAGTACCGGGGGGGCAATCGATGAGCGTGAGGGTTTCGGGCAAGGTTGGCTTGGCGGTGCCCATTTCCGTTTTTGCCCTGTTTTTGACCGCCCGGATGAGGGGAGGCGACATGGCAAACCCGATTTTGAGTTCGCCTTGGATGAATCGCAACGCACCGTTTACTGATTCCCGCACCTGGCCTATGGGTTGGGGAAGCTCGCTCAGGGCATTTTCCGGACAGGCCATGACGCAGGCTCCGCAACTGTGGCAAAGATCAGGGAAAATCATCACCTGCTTTTTAAGAAGGATGATGGCGTTGAATTTGCAGGCGGTTTTGCAGGAACCGCAACCGGTGCACTTCTCTTCATCCACGACGGGAATGGGGATAGTGATTTCCTCTTCGCTTGTCTGGGTTTGTGCTCCATTCTGGGTTTTGAACAGGAATATCCCCGCATTGGGTTCTTCGACATCGCAGTCCAGAAGCTGGACCTGTCCGGGAGCGACCAAGGCAAGGGCGACCGCGACGGTCGTCTTGCCCGTGCCCCCCTTGCCGCTTGCTACGGCAATCTGCATGTTTGGTTCCCCACTATGTTACCAATGGCCTTCGACATCCGCCGTGTCGGCCTTTTTTAGTTTGCCTATTTTAAAAGCCGCAATCGCATCTTTCACCGGCAGAACATCGCTATGGTAAATGGCGATTCCTGCGGCTTGTAAAACCGTGAAAGCCTTGGGCCCTGTATGTCCGGTGATCAGGGCTTCGGCTCCGGCTGCTGCAATATTTTGGGCAGACTGGATTCCGGCGCCCTGGGCG
>CAXNJE010000041.1:0-22556 GCA_964202565.1 Breznakiellaceae bacterium
GGCGGCTTCCCCGATTACACGGCGACCTACGCGTTCAGCGGGACGACTGTGACCGAAGGTGATATCGAATACACGATCAGCGCGGAGGACCAGGTGGGGCTATCCTACGCCAAGCCTAGCGCGACGACGGGCATCGCCTACGACCGGACACCGCCTGATAAAGGGGTGGTCTCATTTGACTCTGCCGTAGCTGAAGGTTATGGGACTATCAAGCTAATTTGGTCCCAAGAAGTGCCTGGTCAATTACCAGCCGATTATGCTGGTGCATTTATCAGTTGGGATGGTGGCAGCGCTTCTGTCTCCAAGGGCATCGAAGAATTTGTCACTCCAGTATTAACTTCTGGCAGGGAATATACATTCACCATTGTATCTCAAGACACAGCTGGAAACAGAGCTACTACCTGTGATCCGAATATACAAACAGCGACCGCTGGCGCGAGTACTATTCTCCTCGGAATCCCGACGGTTGTTAAAGGTCTAACTGGACCAGAAGTGACGTTTACACTATCAGTGGGCTCAGATATTCCAACAAAGATCTACTACTGGAGCGGCGACATGGTGAAACCGGCGACCCCGTCGTCTTGGACATTGGACTCCGTCCCAGTGGTTGGTACCTCGTATGCTGTCGACCTTTCGAACAAGACTCCAGCTCTAATCAACGGAACCTTTGGCTTCTGCCTCTCCCTCGGCACGGCAGACAGCACTTCGTACACTTTCACGTATGACGGAAGTTCGTATACGAATTTGTCCGGCACCGCCAAAAGCCTCTCCCGCACCAGACCAACTAATACGGCAATCTCCAATTCCAGAATCGGCACCTACTATATATCCTCTTCATCCACAGGTTCGAACTCCTCCTATTACAGCAGGGATAGGATTATGAGCACGCTTTCACGTACCCCTTCTGTGTCTGGTACCCAAGTAAGTTTGGCCCCCCGTGTACAGCTCGTTCGAAAGCCGGAACCTGCCAAGGAAAAGGTGGAGAATCCGATTGAAGAAAAAATGGGAGTCAAACCGGTCTCATTCGCGGTGGATCCTACACCTGAATTTGCGGTGATTGTAGAACAGGCTAGGGAAAGCTTCGATCTGCAGAACAATGAGCGGAAGGAGAATGTGAAGCCAGAGGCATCGGCAATAGTTGAAGATTCCTCGACAACTGATCTTCAGATTGAAAATCCTGTCCATTCGGGTGCCCCCTCATCAATCCAGGTTGCATTCTCAGTTCAACCCTCACCTTCAACTCATTCCAATCTGCCCCTGGCTCCCACCTCCCCCGAGGTGCCAACGCCAAAGACGCCAGTACCTCCAGCACCCCAGGCGGATCTCTACCTGCTAGGCTCAGGCTGGGACCTCAAACGGAAAATGCTCCATGCAGGGGGCGAAAAGCTGTAAAACCTATAAGTGTCGGCTACCGTACAAGTCTTCCGGGCTTGAACGGTGGCCGACCTGGTTAGTGGCCCAGATCACAGGTTTGCCGTTTTCTCCATTCGCTCGGCTTCCAAGCTTATGCGTTCTTATTTTTTTATTTGCATCCTCCCATCCTCGCGGTATACTGATAACCTTAAGGTATGAACCAACCATCCTATAAGGAGCCCCCCATGGATCGACGTGATTTCCTCCGCAACGCCGCCCGCCTTGGACTGGGAGCCGGAGCCGCATATCTCTTGGGTGGCAGTGCCGCGCATCTTTTCGCCCAATCAGCCACGGCCGGTTCAAGCTCCGGATCCGGTTCCGCAACACGCCTGCCAGATCTGGTGGCGGTAAAAGGCGGCGAGGCAGAGGCGCTTTTCGATACGGGAATGGCGGCGCTGGGAGGGATGGGGGCCTTTGTCCGTAAAGGGCAGACGGTGGTCATCAAGCCGAATATCGGCTGGGCCCAGGCGCCAGAAACGGCGGCAAACACGAATCCCAAGCTGGTGAAACGCATCATCGAACACTGCCTGAACGCGGGGGCAAAAAAAGTATATGTCTTTGATAACAGCTGCGATTCATGGAGCCTCTCGTACAAGAATTCGCTGATAGAGAAGTATGCAAAAGAGGCCGGGGCGGAAGTCGTGCCGCCGGACAGTTCAGGCTATTATCAGGAGGTCAGCTTCCCGGGTGCCGTCTCGCTCAGGAAAGCCCGGGTCCACGAGTTGGTGCTGGAGAGTGACGTGTTCATCAATGTGCCGGTACTTAAAAACCATTCCGGCGCGGGCATGACAGCGGCGATGAAAAACCTTATGGGCATGGTCTGGGACCGGCAGTTTTTCCACCGCTACAACCTGGATCAGTGCATAGCGGATGCCTGCCTTTTCCGCAAGCCGGACCTGAACGTGATCGACGCGTACAAGGTGATGAAATCCGGCGGACCCCGGGGTTACTCCAGCTCGGTCTACGAGCTGGCAAAATTCCAGATACTCTCCACCGATATTGTAGCCGCTGATGCCGCCGCTTCCCGGACCCTCGGTTTCGAGCCTTCCAGATTCCGCTATATAAGCATGGCCGCGGACAAAAAAAGCGGCCAGGCGGATCTGTCAAAGCTTGATATTTTGAGGTTGACGATTTGAAGTCCGGTTCCACATTGAGGCTTAGGGCAACAAAGGGCAGCCACCTGCCCGTCAGGGTCAGGATCGTCCTTTCTGGTCTGATCCTTATCGCCTTTGTCTCAGGCTTCCTTGGTGCGGGACGTTTCTTCGATGGTCTATTCGCAACCCTCAGCTGGGTGCAGCTTTTCCCGGGTATCGTTCGTATTCTGGGCGCTGCGATTTCGGGCGCTTTGGGTGGGATTGCCGCCTTATTCGGCATCTCGACAGCAGTCACGCTGTTGCTGATAATACTTTCAGCAGTGTTCGGCAGGTTCTACTGTTCCTCGCTTTGTCCCCTGGGTACCATGCAGGATATTGCTTCACGATTGGGACACCGGAAGCGGCATGTAAAGCGAAGCTTTTCCTGGAAACCCGGCCGCTGGCTGTTTCGCTTGTCGGTTCTCATCCTTGTTGTTGCCGCCTTCATTCTGGGCGCGAGTTCCTTCGCGGGCTTTCTGGATCCCTACAGCCTGAGCGGCCGTTTCCTCCAGTACACGGTTCTGCCCCTGGTGGACTTCGCGGGGCACCTGCTGGCTCCACTGGTCCGCCGTTTCGGCCTCTACTGGCTGCGCGATTTTGCCACCTTTTCCCCTTGGACCTCGTTGGCTGCCGTGCTGCCCTTCGCCGCGATACTGGTTGCCGCCTTTTTCCGCGGCCGCCTGTTCTGCAATACCCTGTGCCCTGTCGGAACCGTGCTGGGCTTCCTGAACCGGTTTTCGCCTCTGAGGGTCCGTCTGGACTCCAGCACCTGCACCAGTTGCGGTACCTGTGCGCGGGTCTGTAAAAGCGAATGTCTCGATACCCCCACGCGGACCCTGGACGCGAGTCGGTGCGTCTCGTGTTTTTCCTGCCTTTCCGTGTGCCCCACCGGAGCACTTCGCTATGGCTCAAAACGCCCGGCGGAACCTCCCCGGTCCGAATCTGTTTCGTTCCGGGCACCCGAACAAGACCGTCGATCCTTCCTTAAAAAAATGGGCTCCGGCAGCGTGTTGTCCGTAATGGCCCTTTCCGCCAGCCCCATCGCCGGTGCGGCGGAGATCCTCAGTCTAAAACCAATAACGCCCGCACCCGCCGCACCTCCCGGGGCGCGTTCGCTGGTCCGCTTCCAGTCGGCCTGCACCGCCTGCGGCCTTTGCGTTTCCAAGTGTCCGTCGGGGGTCCTGCAACCCTCCGTTGTCCGCTACGGTGCGCATGGTTTCCTGATGCCCTACCTGGATTATGAAATCTCGTACTGCCAGTACGAGTGCACCCTCTGCACGGACCTCTGTCCTACGGGGGCCTTGAAAAAAATGCCTCTGGAAGAAAAGAAGCTGGTTCAAATGGGGACCGCCTCGCTGGTGAAGGAAAAATGCATAGTCTTTACCCACAAGACCGCCTGTGGAGCCTGCGCCGAGCACTGCCCCACCGGGTCGGTCCGCATGGTATCCTCGGCCACCGGCATTCCGGAACCCGTATTCGACGAGCTTATCTGCATAGGATGTGGCGCCTGTCATCACATCTGCCCCGCACTGCCAGAAAAATCCATCACCGTCGCGGGCAAGGCCGAACAGGGACGGGCCCTGCCCCCCAGGAAGGACCTGTTCGGTCTGGTAGAAACACCGGTTTCCCCGGAAGGCCGCGCCTCCCCGGTTGATGAAACCGGCGATGACAAGCCTGCAGGTTCCGCTGATGATTTTCCTTTTTAATGGCTTGACTTTTCATTCCGAACTAGTTAACCTGTTCATATGACCAATTGCATGCCTTTGTTCGAGGCGAAAGCACATCTTTCAGATTTGGTTCGTCGCGTGGCGGAAAGCGGGCAAAGTGTCCTGCTCACCGTGCGGGGAAAACCCATGGTGCGGATCGTTCCCGCGGGAGACTATGCCATGACGCAAGATGCCTGGGAGGTTCGGGAAAAGGTTGTGGAAGAGTACGGCGTTCCGGATTTTGTCGCTGGCCCACGAATGGTCGAGCCGCTTTACGATCCCTTTGCTGATGAAGCCGGTCAGGTTTCCACATCAAAGACAGATGTGGTTCTGGATGGGGTGCCACCAAAAAAAGCCAACGCAAAAACAGGTGCCAGGTATTCATGAAGATCCTGCTGGATACCTCGGTTTATTCTCAACCCATCAAAAAGCAGCCGCTTCCGGCTGTCATTGCCCATTGGAAGGCACGTCCGGAAAGCGACTATGCGGTTTCCGCCATCTGTGAAATGGAGACGCTCTACGGAATCCGCCTGAGGGATTCAAAGACCCTCCAGCTGGCCTATCGTAAAATCCTGATGGGTCGTTTCCAGGTTCTGCCCTTCGATGAACGCTGCGCCGCAAAGTATGCGGAATTGCAGGCAGCCTTTGTCAAGAAAGGCCAGACCCGTCCGGTCTTGGACCTGATGATAGCTTCCACCGCGTTGGTCCACAAAATGGAGCTTGCCACCTGCAACGCCCGCGACTTCGCCGGCATCGAAGGCCTGCAGGTCTCCGACTGGAGTGAGTGAGGTTTACCGGCCTCTCCCCCTCAGGCTAAGCCTTCCTTCGCTGTATCCCCCGCCGAATCCATCTCCTTAAACCAGTCCCGTATGAAAACCACGACGTCCAGGGGCCAGTCGGTTGTAAAACCCAGAAAACGTTCACGGTTGCCCGAGTAGAGGGCGCGACTGGCTTCCTCGAAATCTGGCAGGTTCCCGGCCAGCGACCATAATGCGTTGCCCAAGGCCTCGATTCTCTTTTTGGGGTTCACGGCGTCCTTTGCGCGGGCCTCGTCCACCAGGCGCCTCAGGGTGCCGGAGGCTTTCAGGGGTTGCGCTGCCAGCCACTCCCAGTGGCGTGGCAACAGGGTAACCTCGGCTGCAACCACGCCCAGCCTGGGTCTGCCGGGACCGGGCTTGGAAGCGTTTTCGCTAGGCGCTTCGTCTGCTGGTGCGAGTCTGGCAAGGACCTCGTCGATGGAGCCACGCAGGTCAAAGTCCACCTGGCGTCCGGTGAGATGGTCGAAAATCAGGACGTTCTCGGTGTTTTCCTTCTTGGCGATGGAGGCATCGGTAAAGGCTTTGACGGCCGAGAGGACGGTGCGCAGGTCGCCACCGGCAATCTTGTGGTATCCGGAAAAGGCGGTAAAAATGGTGAATGCGGTGTTGTTCATGGGAATGATAATACCCGGATAATATTAATTTGTCAATATCATCCGGGTAATATTAACGTCGCGATAGGTGGTGGACGACATAGGTGATGAGGATGAAGGAGGAAAAGGCACTGCAGAGCAGGACAGCGGGGCCGTCGAAGAGGTTGGGGAGGGTATTGATGGCGATACCGACAGGATCCAGCAGGATGTCCCAACTGTTGAAGCGGACGAAGCGGCCGATGTAGATTCCGACACCCGCAAGGATGATGGCCAGGGCGACAAGGGTGCGCGCAAGGCTCGGCCTGAGGACTCCCTTGAAAGACCTGAGTACCAGGTCGATGGAGATGAGCCCGGCGGAATGGCCCATGAAGGCGAAAGCGGAGCAGAGCACCAAATCAAACCAGAGTAGCGTTTCCTTGCGCACCAGATCCGTTCCGCTCCGCACAAAGGTACGGTTCACTATATGGATGAAGTCGGTAAATATATAGGGCGCGTTGGGATAGAACACGAGCCAGGCAAGGCTCAGGACTGCAAGGATGGCCGTGTTCTTACGGTTACGAATTAACCGGGAGAATTTAAAAAGCAATACGGCAATTCCGTAGGGTACCAGAGCCAGAACCAGGTTCCAAAGAAGAAAAAAATAAAAGAATCGATCCGTCAGTACGAAGCGTACCGCGACAAGGGCACAACCGCCCGCCAGGGATAGTGCCGCAACCCAAAAAAAGGAGGATATCTCTCTGCGTAGGGCTGGATCGTCGGCTACCGGCATGTCTCTGATTATCGCCTATCCGCGGGCCGGGGACAAGCGCACCATCAGCACCGCCAGGTCGCCCTGCCGAACGCCTGCAACCCGCGAGGCCTGTCCCAAGGTGAGCGGCTTAACAGAAGAAAGCTTTTCGGTGGCCTCCTTGGAGAGCCCCACCAGCGCCTTGTAGTCAAAATCCGCAGGTATGCGTAGGGTTTCCATTTTTTCCATGCGCGCGGCTGCGCGTTGTTCCTTGACGATATAGCCTGCATACTTCAGGTCCAGCGCCACCCGTTCCAGCCACTCAGCCGGGTAGGAAGCCAACTCCGGTGCCAGGGGCAGGATGGTGCCCATATCCACCAGCGGGTCCGCAAGGGCCTTCGCCAGGCTTTCTCCCGCGTGGGTGGGGATTGCGGAGGATGGGACCCTGAGCGTGTGCAGAAGCGATTCGATCTCCGCCAGCGCCTCGGTCTTTTTGTTGTAAAGTTCCCAACGATTATCGTCCACCAGCCCGACCGTCCGGCCAAGGGGCGTAAGGCGGGAGTCCGAATTGTCGTGGCGCAGGACCAGGCGGTGTTCGGCGCGGCTCGTGAACATGCGGTAGGGTTCGGTGGCTCCCTGGGTGGTCAGATCGTCGATGAGGACGGCGATGTAGGCCTGGGACCTGGTGAGCAGGACGGGCTTCTCTCCCCGCAGGGCGAGGGCAGCGTTGATGCCAGCCATCAAGCCCTGGGCGGCGGCTTCCTCGTAGCCGGAACTGCCGTTGGTCTGGCCAGCCGAATACAGGCCGGCGAGGCGCTTGGATTCGAGGCTGGGGTACAGGTCCAGCGGATCCAGGTAATCGTACTCCACCGCATAGGCGGGACGCACGATATGGGCATTTTCCAGACCCGGAAGGGTGTGGATGAAGTCCAGCTGGACGCTCTCGGGCAGGGACGACGACAGGCCGTTCAGGTAGAGCTCGTTTGTGCCCAGCCCCTCGGGCTCCACAAAGATCTGGTGGCGTTCCCGTTCAGGGAAACGGACCACCTTGTCCTCGATGGAGGGGCAGTAGCGCGGGCCACGCCCGATGATCTTGCCACCGTACAGCGGCGACCGGTGCATGTTTTCCCGGATGACGCGGTGTGTCTCGTCGGTGGTCCAGGTGATCCAGCAGGGAACATCGGGCCTTGCAAGGTCTGAGCCCACGAAGGAAAAAGGCCGCTGGGGTTCACCGTCCTGGCGTTCCAGAACGGAAAAATCCACCGAGTCGGCGGCGATGCGGGCAGGGGTACCGGTCTTCATCCGGCCTATGGGGAAGCCGAGCCGACGCAGGCTGGTACCCAGGCCTATGGCGGCGCCTTCGCCCAGCCTGCCGGCGGAGGCCTCGTACTCGCCGATAAAGATGCGTCCTTCCATAAAGGTTCCCGTGGTCATGACCACCGTGCGGGCAGGGATGCGCCGGCCGCGTTCGGTGACAACTCCGGCTACCCGGGTATTGGTTTCGTCAAGAATCAGGTCCACCACGGTGTCCATGAAGACTTCAAGGCCAGCCTGGCTTTCCACCACGTGCCTGGCTGCCGCTTGGTACGCGTGCTTGTCCGCCTGGGCCCGTGGCGCCTGGACTGCGGGGCCGCGGGATTTGTTCAGTACCCGGTACTGGATGCAGGAGGCGTCGATGAGGCGGCCCATTTCGCCGCCCAGGGCATCCACCTCGCGCACCAGGTTGCCCTTGGACAGGCCTCCCACAGCCGGGTTGCACGAGAGGGTGCCTATCCTGTCCGGGTTCTGGGTGACCATCAGGGTTTTGAAGCCCATGCGGGCCAAGGCGAGGGACGCCTCGATCCCGGCGTGGCCCCCTCCTATGACTATCGCGTCGTATTTCATTGCGTCGTTTTTCATCCTGAGCATTCCCTATTTTCCTGCTTCTTTACTTCCCTACACAAAAGCGGCCGAACATGTTGTGCAGGATCTGCTCGCTGGTTACTTCCCCGGTTATTTCCCCCAGAGCGTCCACCGCTTCCCGCAGTTCGGGCGCCACCAGGTCCAGGGGAAGTGCGGCATCTGCCCGCCGGAGTGCTTCGGTTACCGCCGCCAAAGCCCTGTCCACCAGCTCTTTTTGCCGGGCCGAGGCTATCCCCACCCGCATGGAGCTGCCGGGGCTGTCCATTCCGGGGTCTCGGATGCTTCCCGGCCTGCTGTCCGGCCTGCCGCCCAGGCTTTCCAGGGTTGCGGCGATTTTCTCCCCCAACTCGTGGATGCCCTGCCCGGTAACGGCGCTGGCGGCATGATAGCCCTGGGGAGCGCTGCCCGCGATATCGGCCTTGTTCCACACAGGGATGGCGGTTTCAGGTTTCAAACTGGCCAGCAGTTCCGCATCTTCGGCATTCTCGCCGATCACGCCGTCGACGAGGTACACGGTGAGGTCCGCTTCCTTGAGTATGGCCTTGCTGCGCTCGACACCCTGCCGCTCCACCGTTTCCGGTGCCTCCCGCAAACCCGCCGTATCCACGAGGCGGACGGGTATGCCGTGGATGGAGACCCAGGCTTCTATCCAGTCCCGGGTGGTCCCCGGTGTTTCCGAAACTATCGAACGCTCCTCTTTTACCAGCCGGTTGAACAGGCTCGACTTGCCCGCGTTCGGCCTTCCCGCCACCGCGACCGTCGCACCCTCGCGGTATAGCCGCTCCAGGCGGTACGAGGCTGCCAACTCCATCAGCAAGGTCTGTGCCTTCACTACCGTTGCCCTTTCGGGGAACTGGCCTTCGGGGGCGTCGGGGACGCCATCGTCCTCGGAATAGTCCAGAAGGAGTTCCGTCGTGGTAAGGGCGTCCACCAGCAGGGACTTTACCGAGCTGATCTCCCTTTCCAGCGCGCCTGAAAGCCGTTCGACCGCCCGCGACCTGGCCTCGTCGGTCTTGGAGGCCACCAGTTCCATGATGGATTCCGCCCGGGTAAGGTCCAGCTTGCCGTTCATGAAGGAGCGGAAGCTGAACTCCCCCGGCAAGGCTTGGCGGAAACCCGCCTTGATGAGCACGCCCAGCACGGCCTTCACCACGGCGATGCCCCCGTGGCAGGTAAACTCCACCGAATCCTCCCCGGTAAAGCCGTTGGGAGGGCGGAAAACCGCCGCCAGCACCTCGTCCACCAGGGCACCCGTATTGTCGACTATCCAACCGTGGGTAAGCGTATTGCCTGCGGCTGCAGTCAGCTCCGTAGGACAGGAAAAAACACCGGCCGCCAGCTCAATTGCGCCTTTCCCCGATGTCCTGACTATGGCCAGGGCACTTTCCGAAAGGGCGGTCGCGATGGCCGCTATGGGTTGCGAGTCGCCGTAGGAGTAGTCTGGGGGACGCAGCATGATTTAGCGGAGCATAGCCGGAACCGGAGCTCAAGGCAAGTGCGCGAGTGTGGACCGTCATTTGGACAACGCCGCTTACTTGACGATGTCGGACTGCGCGGTATACTTCTAGGTATGTTTCCGCTGTCTATGATTCCGGTATCTTTGGAGGAAAAATGAAACATTCACGAATCGTCCTTCTCGCGGCGCTTGCCTTGATCCTTACGGGTTTCGCATCCGCCCAGGACGTCAAAGTAAGTGAAAAACAGGATGTCGCGGTATTCGCGCTGGGTTATGCCGGTTTCGCCATTCCCCTTGAAACCCTTGCCTCCGTCGATGCCGCAATTCAGGGCGTCTTTGTGAACCTGGGCCGTTTCAACGTGTTGGGCCAAACCGATCGCCTTTCGTCCGGCGATGTCCAGACCTTCATCAATACCCTCAAGACCGCCAAGCAGAACAACACGCCCCTGCCGGACGAGATCAAATTCGGTGATGTCCAGCTCACCGAGGGCGTCCTGAACAAGCTCTACGGCGCCTTTGTCGTGGTCGTACCCACGATTGTCGACTTCAGGTCCGAAATGAACCAATCCCAGAATCAGTGGGAAACGACGATCAAGACCTCCGTTGCCTTCATCAACGTGGCGGAAGGTACCACCTTCGGTTTCGCCAACATCGAGACCAACGGCAGCTCCAAGGAAACCCAGTACAAGTCGATCTCCTCGGCGCTGGAAGGAATCGCCTTCCAACTGACCTTCGAGGTACGCAAGATTCCGGCCTTCACCATCAACACCCAGGTCCTGCAGGTTAAGGGCGGCGAGGTGAAGATGCAGCTTGGCCGCGACATGGGCGTCCAGGTGGGCGACGAGTACGTGGTCGTCGAGCAATCCGAGGTTGCGGGCTTCGCCGACGAACGCGAGGACGGCCTCCTGCTCATCAAGAACGTCGGTCCCCAGATTTCCACCGGCACCGTCATATACGCCGGAAAGACCCTCTCGGTCGGTGCCCAGTTGCGCGAGGTTCCGCGCCTGGGCGTGGATCTAGAACCCTATTTGATGTATATACAGTACTTCTCGCCTGTGTATGGCTACGACCTGAGCGGGGAAGATACGAGTTCGGATGGTACCATCGCGATTGGCGCCAAGGCGATACTGACCCGGGGCTTCTACAATGTTCGTCCCTTCGGCGGAGCCCAGGCAAACTTCGACTTCAATCTTTTCGTCCCCACTATCCTGTACGCTGGACTGGAGTACGATATCTTTATAAGAAGGTTGACCCTCCACGCGTCCGGAGCGCTGGCGGGCGGTGCGAACGTCCTGGTGAATATTCTCGAGAGCGAATATTCAACCACAGATGACAAATGGTTCACCCATTATGGCATCAAGGCGGATGCAGGAGCCAGCGTGCTGGTTACACGGGATCTGCGCATCTTCGCGAACCTCGCGTTCGAGTACATGTTGGGACTCGCTGATTCACTCGGTGGACCCTTCCAGAGCTATGGCGGTTACGGATTCTCCGCCGGCGTTGCCATAAAGCTCTAAGCCGGGAAGCATGAAAGGCATAATCGTCGCGGCGGGTTACGGTACCCGCTTTCTGCCCATCACCAAAACGGTCCCCAAGGAGCTGCTGCCCTTGGTGACCGTGCCGTCCATCGCCTTCATCGTGGACGAGTTCGTGAAATCCGGCATCAAGGATATCATCATCATCAGTTCCCGGCGCAAGAAGGCGCTGGAGGATTATTTCGACCGTGAAGTGGAGCTGGAGACGCTTTTCGAAAAGGAAGGCAAGAAAGAGGCTCTGGAGAGGATCGCGATCCCTGCGGATGTCCGTTTCGCTTTCGTCCGGCAGCAACGCATGATGGGAACGGGCCACGCCCTGCTGCAGGTGAAAAACCTCGTGGGGTCGGAACCCTGCATCGTCGCCTACCCGGACGACCTGCACCTGGGCGCGCCGCCGCTTTCGGCCCAGCTCATCCAGGCGTGGAAGGAAACGTCCTGCTCGGTCATGGCCGCCTTTCACGAGAGCGGCGACGTGAGCCGCTACGGCGTGCTGGATATCGCCCCCGACGGCAGGCACGTGCGCGCCATAATCGAAAAGCCCGCACCCGGCACCGAACCCAGCCGCGAGGTGTCCATAGGCCGCTACCTCTACACCCCCGAATTTTTCACCCACCTGGAGGAGGGCTGGGAGCTACACCAGAAAGACGTAAATGCCGGCAAGGAATACTTCCACATCTACGCCCTGAACCAACTCATGGCGGCAGGGAAGGTCGTGTATTGCCCCTTCTCCGGCCTGCGCATGGATACCGGCGAACCCGAAGGCTACCTGAACGCCATCCTCACCTACGCGGACACCGTACCCAGTCTGCGAAAGGTCGTGGATGCGTACGTGGCGGGCCGGCAGCCTATACCTTGATCCCCACGAGCTTCAGCCTCAGAAACACCCAGGGCGCCCCTGCCGACACCCAGGCACCAACCAAACCGTAACGCAGGAAGCGGAACAGGGCGTAGGAGCTTGAGGTCTCGCTGGGGAACACCTTTTTAAGTCCCAAGTAGAGGGCTGTACTGACCGCGAGCCCCAATAGGTACCGGATTGCCAGTGTTCCGGGCTTGGCTGCCTGGCCGTCGGCCCCAAGGCGCGCGGAGAAGGGGAACTTAGCCTGCATCAGCAGATAACCAGCGCCCAGGCCGAAAAACACGCCGCCCAGGCTGGTATCCTCCGGATGGAGCGCGTTCATCAGGAAGGCGACGGCGACGACGGTCAGCAGCTGTATCCTGATGTTCGAGGCGGATAGCACCCGTTCCAGGGTGTCTCCCAGAAGAAAGTACACCACGAGCACGCCACCACCCAGAAGCCAGCCCGCCAGTACGTCGCTGGGAAAATGGACGCCCAGATAGAGGCGGGTGAATCCTATCAGCAGGGGCAGGCCGATGGCCAGGATCAGGCCCAGTGGTGCCCTCATCCAGGAGCCTACAAGCCCCCAGAAGGTCAGCGAACCCTGGGCATGGCCGGAGGGCAGGCCATAACTCTTTTCCAGTGCCCGTCCCACCGAAGGGTCCAGCTCGTAGGGTCGGGGTTGCCTCCAGGCGGCTTTGAGTACGCTGTTGAGCCAGGCGGAAAGGAGCAGGGTCACCCCCAGACGTACGCCTTTCCTCTCGTCCACGCACCAGTACACCAGCGGGATTATGGCCAGATACGCGAATTCCGAGCCCAGCGAGGTGATGACTTTCATAATGACGGTGAGCACCGGGTTTTCGATGGTCTGGATCGATTTTATGAGTTCGATCCCCCAGAGCAGGGTTTTTTCCATGATGCCTCCAGTCAGTCCAAAAGGGGATTCGAAGCCGCCGGGGCACGCACGGCAAGGGGCGGAGCGGGTTCGGGAATTTCATCGTAGCGTCCGCTGTTGTTCCAGTAGGTCAGGCCCGGGGAACCCGCGTCCCGGACACCGGCCACCTGCTGCTTCACATAATCATTGCCGTAGTATTTACGGTCGTAGGAGACGTTCAGGAAAAAGGACTGGACGTAGGGGCGCACTATGACACGGCCCCGGGCTATACGTTCGGTCCGGAGCGTTCCACGGTAATAGATGCGGTAGGGCCTCAGTTCGGCGGGGGCGTGGGCCAGAAAATTCTGCTCGAAATGGCTGGGATAGTACATGGGACATATGACGTCGACATAGCGGGACATCAATTCCACTTCCTGTCCCGTCCGCGCACCTGTACGGTACCAACCGTTGGCCCCGTATATATCCAGTGATATGGGAACGTCCAGGTTGGCCCTGGCGTGGGCCAAAAACGAAATTATGGCGCTTTCCATATCCATACCGGCGTCTTTCCAACGGTATCGGGCGTCGCCCAGGTTTACCCCGTCGGTGGGAAAGCGGATGTAATCGAACTGGATCTCGTCGAAACCCCGCTCTGCCAGTTCCTTGCACACGTCCGTCGTGTATTGCCAGACTTCCTCGGAATAGGGGTCCACCCAGCGTTCGTCGTATACGGTAGTGACGGTTTCGTACTCATCCGCCAGTACGGTGCCTGGTATTGTGAGCGATGGAACCGATTCTTTTTTCTTCTTGGTCGTGTAGTAACCGGACCAGCTCTGGTTCTTTCCCGTATCCCAGACGGCGTAGCGTCCGCCGCCATATTTTGCCAACTCCGGATCCTTGAACACTACGATGCGCGCTACGAGCCAGATATTGCGGGCCTTCATGGTGGCTATCAAGCTGTCCACGTCTATGGGGTTGAAAACCCGGCCCTTTTTCGCCAGTTCCTGATTCCGGGGCGCGAAGCGCAGGCGACCGTAATCGTCTTTCATGTCGATCACGACCATGTCCAGTCCGCGCTTGCTGATGGTTTCCAGGTAGGGGGCCAATAACTTGGGGGTTGCTGCATGGTTCACGGGCAGGTAGAGGCCTTCCTTGCCCCTGGAGGCCGCAAGCCGCAGATTCGGTGCCTGGTATCCGGCCAGGAAGGTAAAGGGCAGGGGGGCGGATGAGCCGGCGGGAAGGAGCCACAATTCTGAGAGCCGGGTTTTCTTGTTTTCCGGCCCGGCCGGGTCAAGGATCAGGCAATTGATGGTCGATCCGGTTGCGGTTGAAAAGCGAAGTACCGCGTCTTCCAGATCCACCCGGGAGGTGATTTCCGCCGTTCCGGTCTGCAATTCGTGAATGCCATCTTCTCTGATGAAGCGCAGGACCCCAGCCCCCGCATCCAGGGATTCGACGGTACCAAAATCCTTACCGTCAGACCACTGTACCTTGAAAGCCTTTGCTTCCCAGTCCAGGCGGTAAATGCGGGCCTTGAAACTCTGGGCAGCCCAGATTTCTGGCTTGCCTCCGGATGGCGTACCCGTGACGATCAGGTCCGAAACCTCGTCGGGATTTTCGGTCGTCTCCATCTTGTCCAGGCCGGTGTTCAGCTCGGTCCAACGGGCTCCCTTCCTGTCGGCTTCCAGATAGTGGACACCGTAGATGGCGTGGGATACAAATACGACAGTCTGAGGCAGGGAAGCCACCGCAACTGCCTTGATTCCGTTCGTCTGCACCGGACAGCCCAGATTCTTCCAGGTTTTGCCCCCGTCCCTGGTCAGGAAAACCGCATCCTTCACCGCCGTAACCAGCGTAAGCCCCTGGGATGGATCGGCTTCCAGATCCTTGATCTCCTGGGGGATCCGATTGAAGGATTTATTGGTGCCGTCGTAAACCTTAAGGACTTTTATGGGAAGTCCGTTGTTCCTTGCTTCCCAAGTCAGCAAGTCCGAGGAGGAACTTATACCCCGGCTACCTACCATATAGTGGGTATTTCCGCTTTGCAGGATTTTGCGGACTTCTCCGTCCTTCCAAAGGGGAACGGCGTTGCCTTCTTCGTTTATACCGTACAGGCCATCGTTCGTACCAACCAGCGCGGTCCACTTCGCGCTCCAATCCGGGTAGTTTTGCGCCTGGATGCTGACAGCGGCACACGAGGAGAAAAATAAAAACAAACGAAGGCGGGTGGAAACTATCATTCCCGAACCGTACCCGATACGGAGGCTTTTGAAAAGACGACGAATCCGCATATACTGGCAGCGGAGGCACATAAATGGAAAACTCGACCAAGAGCGTCACAAAAACCTTCGGCATACTCACTTCCGGCGGAGATTGCCCGGGTCTGAACGCAGCCATCCGGGGTGTGTGCCGGGCTGCCCATGACCGCTACAACATGACCATCATCGGCATAGCCAACGGTTACCGCGGCCTTATCGACCGGGATGCCCGGCTGCTCAGGCCGGAGGACTTTTCCGGCATACTCACCCGGGGCGGCACCATCCTGGGCACCAGCAGGGAGAAACCCTTCAAGGAACGGGACAAGGAGAGTGATGCCGAGATCGGGATGGACAAGGTCGAGGTGATCAAGGACAACTACCGAAAGCTCAATCTGGACTGCTTGGTGGTACTGGGCGGGAACGGCACGAATACAACAGGTTATCTGTTGTCTAAGGAAGGACTTAACGTCATCGGCCTGCCCAAGACCATAGATAACGACATCGTCGGTACCGACATGACCTTCGGTTTCCATTCCGCGGTAACCATCGCGACGGAAGCCATCGACCGCCTGCATTCGACCGCCCATAGCCACAACCGCATCATGGTCATCGAACTCATGGGGCACAAGGCCGGCTGGCTGTCCCTGTATTCCGGCGTGGCGGGCGGCGGCGATGTAATTCTTATCCCGGAAATCCCCTATGATATCGATGTAATCGCCAGGCACTTGTTACAACGCGCCCGGGACGGCAAGAGTTTCTCCATCGTAGTCGTGGCGGAAGGGGTCATTTCGAAGCAGGAAGCCCAGATGGACAAAAAAGGCCGTAAAAAGCACCGCGAAAAGACCGCCAGCCCATCTGTCGGGTATCGTGTAGCCCGCGAGATCGAGGCCGAGACGGGCATGGAAACGCGGGTGACGGTTCTTGGCTATCTTCAGCGCGGAGGCATCCCCAGCCCTTGGGACAGGGTTTTGGCCACTTCCTTGGGAACCGCCGCTGCCGACCTTCTCGCCCGGGGAGATTACGGGAAAATGGTGGCCATCAAGGGAACCGATGTGGGCGCCGTGGACCTGTCGGAACCGGCCGGACGGGTAAAAACCGTGCCAGTGGACCATTATATGATCGACTCGGCCCGTTCCGTGGGTACCTGCCTGGGGGATGCTCAGTAGCGTGCCGGAATTTCAGGACCAGCGGTGATCGGGACCGGAAGATTTCGCATAGGGGCTCATTTCCAATGGGAAGTGCGCCTCGAAACGCAGGAAATCCCCCGTGTCCTGCACCCGTATGCCCTTGCCACGGATCAGCAATTCCTTGATCAATGACAGTCCGTTGCCTCCCGCTTCGCGCAGGGTCGGAGAAATCACCATCCCTCCCTCGACGAAGGATGCATCGTGGCTTTCTTCATACGAAAGTATCAACAAATTTCCTGCAAGGTGCACGCGCAAATCCATACGCACACTCATGGGTTTGGCATGTTTGACCGTATTCATTACCAGCTCGTTTACGATCAGACCCATGGTAGCTGCCCGGTCGGACGAGAGTTCCACGTCCTCGTCACCATCGTAGTGAATGATGAGGGTCCCCAGACCATTGACGGTTATCCTGCCTAACGATTCGGATAGCTGGAGGAAGTAATGCTCAGCTGAGATGAGGGCGTTCGACCCCGTCCAGCCCAGCAGTTCGTGTATCGAGGCGAGCGCACATAGCCTGCTATCCAAATCCCTGGACGCCTGGCTGGATGTCTCCGCCTCTATCCCCACCAGAAAGGGTACGGTCCGCTTTATCAGCTGAAGACTGTTTCGCATCCGGTGCCGGACTTCCCGTTGCAATAGGTCATTATCCCGTAACGACGTTTTCAGTTTTTTGGTGGACTCGATCCGACGCAGGGTTGCCGCGAGTACCAAGGCTATTTGCCTAAGGGCGGTATCCGGATCCGAAGGTGTACCCAATGCTTGATTCATGACCAGGACGAGCCTGCCCATCCTGCCCTGCTCGTCCATCACCGGTTCCATATAGGTATGCATTCCGGTTTCCAGGACGAAGGGGACGCCCAGGACCGCAGCTTGTGTCTGTGCGGAAAAATGCCCCTGGGTTTCAAGCAAGGTGTGGGTGCCTTGCTCGAGCAGGACCGTACAGCCACTATCCTGAAAGCTCGCTGCGAGGGCTTGTGCAACCGCATGCATGGCTTCCCGTTCATCGCTCAGGACACTCAAGTGTACGGCAAGATCCCATTGCGCCAACGCCAGCGAACATTTATTCATCATTCTGGTACCTATTTAGATGAGGAATATCTATGAAATGTAGTGTAGGAGGGGGCCAGACTTAATACAAGCGATTATTCTAATAATCGTTATCGATTTGTATATGCAGGGAATCAGGGTATGGGCCGGGGTTCGGCAAGGGCATAACCTTGGCCGTAATCCACGCCTATACGTCGCAGTTTTTCCACGATCCGCTCGTTCCTGGCGTATTCACCCACCGTTTTTAGTCCTAGTACGTGCCCCATGGAATTAATGGATTCAACCATGGTGTAGTTGACCAGGCTCTCGTCTATGTTTTGTACGATGGAACCGTCGATCTTGAGATAGTCGACGGGAAGGTTCTTAAGGTAGTTGAACGATGAGAATCCTGAACCGAAATCGTCAAGGGAGAAGGTGAACCCCACTTCCTTCAGTTTACCGATAAAGCGGGAAGCGTAGGAAAGGTTTTGTATCGCGGAGGTTTCGGTTATTTCAAAGCAGAAAGCACTCGGATTCGCATTGTGGGTCTTGAAGGTCATCATCACGAAATCGATGAACGACTCGTCCAGAAGCGTGGGACCGGATAGGTTCACCGTAAATACCCTGTCGGAGAGCGGGTGTCCGGCCTTTTTGAGCCTGTCCCAGGCGATAGTGGTATTTTCCAGTACCCAACGGTCGATGGAGGTCATCAGGCCGTAGCGTTCGGCGGAGGGTATGAAGGAACCGGGACCGATGATCGAGCCGTCTTCCGCTTCCATGCGTATGAGGACTTCGGCTTTTGGTTTTGAATCGCTATCCGGATTGAGGGGTTCGATGAGCTGATGCCACAGGCGGAGACGGTTCTTTTCCAGGGCTTCGTTGATCTTGCCTATCCATTCCATCTGGCCGCGGCGAA
Source organism: Breznakiellaceae bacterium (assembly GCA_964202565.1). Classification (GTDB taxonomy): domain Bacteria; phylum Spirochaetota; class Spirochaetia; order Treponematales; family Breznakiellaceae; genus SZUA-426. The sequence continues at coordinate 18,383 of CAXNJE010000041.1, forward strand.
GAACGTATTGTTCGGCGGTCCGCTGGAAGACGCTGATACGGCCTCCGCCTTCTTCCTTGGCTATATAGCAGGCATCGTCCGCAGCGGCGAGTACGGCGTGGATCTCGATGTCCGCCTCGGTCAGCGGTACTATGCCTATGCTCAGGGTGATGGGGAATAAATTTTTCTGCCAGATGAATTTATGACTCTGGATTGCATCCTGCAGGCGTTGTGCGACGTGCATGGAATCTTCCAGTGAGCAGTCCCTGAGGATTACACCGAATTCGTCCCCACCGATGCGGGCTGAAATATCATGGCGCTGCGTCAGGGACTGGATGAAATTGGCTACCTGGCGCAGCAGTTCATCACCAGCCACGGTTCCGCAGGTATCGTTCACTACCTTGAATCGGTCCACGTCCAACTCTATTAAGGTATGTCGTCCGCTGTTCCGCTTCAAATCCTCCAGAAGTTCCGTAAGCCGAAGCGAGAATTCCTCACGGTTGGACAAGCCTGTCAGGGAATCGTGGCTTGCCTGGTAGTCTATGGTCGCTGACATGCGTTTCAGTTCGCTGATGTCTCTGAATGCCAGTACGTAACCTTCGGTCTCGTTCTCCACTTGGTGGATCTTTGTGATTGAACCGTCGATGGTGAAGGTCTGGCCATGGCGGCTCTTCATCACCGCATCCCGGAAAAATACGGGATGCTCCCCGGTGGGCAAGCCATCGGGGATAAGCGAGGCCAGAGTCCTGGCGTCTATGAGCGACAATACCGTCGTTGCGGTCTTTCCCTGGGCGTCATTCTCGTTCCAACCGCACATCTTTTCGGCTATGGGATTCATGAAGAGGATTTCTGTATTCATGCCCGTGGCGACTATGCCGTCATGGACACTGTGCAATATGGCGGAAAAGAGGCGTTCCTGCTGTTTTAGTTTCTTGTCTATCTTGTATTTGTAGATGGCAATATCGATAGTCGTGTAGAGTTCGCGTTCCTTGAAGGGTTTTAGGATGTAACCGAAAGGTTCCGCTTCCTTGGCCCGTTCCAGGGTGCGTTCATCAGCGTAGGCAGTCAGGAAAATGACAGGAATCTGGAGTTCGCGTTTGATGACCTTGGCTGCTTCGATACCGTCGACAGCGCCGGCGAGCATGATATCCATGAGGATGATGTCGGGGCGGTGTTCCCTTGCTTTTCGGACGGCTTCCTCGCCTTCCGCAGCCGTATCGCAAATAGAATACCCGAAACGCTCAAGCCGCCTTTGCAGGTCCAGGGCGATGATCTTTTCGTCTTCTACGATCAATATCCGTTCGCTGTCCATATCTCCTACCAGTATATCCGAGTAACCGGATCGGTCAAGCTCGATTGCCCAGCTTTAATTCGTAAAAAAGACGGGAAGCGATCTCTTTTGGTCCACCTGTACCAGCATCCACCCTGATGTCAGCGTTGGCGCTGTAGGCAAGCGCCCGTTTTTCATGCAGAACCCGATGCGTTTCCTGTGGATTGTCGGTACGGAGGAAGGGGGGCAGCTCGCCTGTCCTGGCCGTGCTGGTGACGATGCGTTGCCAGGCAGTCTCCGCGCTCACCGCAAGGTAGACAAGGTAACCAGCGCCTGAAAGCGTTTCCAGCGCCTCGGGGTTGTCGGATAAGCCTCCACCTGCGGCTATGACAAAGATGCCGGTTTTGTCTTCTTCAGCCAACTGCATGAGTTGTCGGGCTGCGTCGGCTTCTTCCGTCCGAAAGCGCCCGGGGCTTTCCAGGTATAGCTCCCGAGGAGATTTTCCGCTGCGCTCCTGGATCAAGTCGTCCAAATCGTGAAGGGTAGTGTGAGCGAGTCTGGCCAAGGCGCGACCCACGCTGCTTTTCCCCGAATGTTTGGGGCCGACGAGGACAATGACGCGTTTCTGACCGGACTCGACCATAGACCAAGGACTCCAAGCTGGGTAGTATGCGGACACGGGGAATATGCCATGTTTATGTGTTTTTGTCTTGCCGTCGACCTGACATGAAAACAGCCCTGCTCGTTTTTTTCCTATTCGCGCTATCGGCGCTACCCCTGCTCGCGGTCTTTTTCTTTGCCAAAAAGCGGGGTGCTGATTTTGGTTTCGGCCGCTTCCTGCTTGCAGCGACTGCCGGTATTTGTGCGGTGCTCCCCGTCCTTGTCGTACAATCCCTGCTTACCCTGCCCGAAACCTGGCTCTCCTTACTATTGTTCCAATCATTTATCGTCGTAGCCCTTGTTGAAGAGGCTGGCAAGTTTCTGGCCTTGTATCTGGTTCGCCAGCGCCTCGGTGGAGTCGGCAATGCGGTTCTGTCAGGTCTGACCGTCAGTCTCGGTTTCGCGCTTTTTGAGACCATCTCCTACGCCTCTGCCGACCCGGGAATTGCCCTTGTCCGCGCCTTCACCGCAGCTCCCCTTCACGCCGCCTGCGGCGTATGGCTCGGACGGGCAGTCCACCAGTCTCCCCTGCCGGCAGCCGCCCGTTTTGTCTTTGCCCTGCTGGTGCACGGCTCCTACGACCTGATCTTGTCGGTATCCGGGTTCCCCTTAGCCGTCCCCATCATCCTCGCCTTCGCCGCGCTCGTCCTGGCCCTCGGATCTGAAGGTAAAACCTTCGCCTCCAAGACCTGACCCGGAGTGGTTGACACGATTACTCGCCCTCTGTATAGTATCAAAACACGACGCAGGGTAGAGCAGTTGGCAGCTCGTCGGGCTCATAACCCGGAGGTCGTAGGTTCGAGTCCTACCCCTGCTAGGTATAAAAGCCGTCTTCCGAAAGGTTGGCGGCTTTTTTCTTTTTCTTTACTTTACAACGAATTAAACGAAACCCCGCAATAAAGCCTTGCTCCTATTGACTCCTTATAACCCTTGGTTTACCCTATTATTGAGGACCCTATGGGGACTATTTGAGGACGCTAAAAAGACCTGTGCGGAAGGGGGATCATAAAAATGAGCGTTGTCATTCGTGTAAAAAGGAACCGGCTCTATTTGGTTATCAATCACCAAGGGCGGCGGCACATGGAATCCCTGAAACTTGCTCTTGGACCGGACCCGAAGACGAACAAGGAAACCATGCTGCTTGCGGAGATAATCCGGGGCAGGACACAAAACGCTTATGTTTCCGGGGAGCATGGCCTGCTTGACCCCAACGAGGGGAAACGGTCCCTTGTGGAATACGCGGAGGGACTGGCCGCGAAGGATGCCCCGAAAAACCCGCTTCCCAAGTCCCTGCGCTACTTGAGGGAATACGCGGCGGGGATCTCGCTTGGGGCGGTGAACGAGCGCTGGATAGACGGATACCGGGCTTTCCTGCTGGAACAGGAAGCTATCGGAAAATCCACGGCATCCAAGTACTTTTCGGCCTTGGGAATGGTCCTGCGCCGGGCGGTGCGGGATATGATTATTCCAAGGAACCCCATGGACGCGGTGCGGGGCATAAGCACGCCGGAAACCGTCAAGGTGTACCTGACCGGCGAAGAGCTGGAAAAGCTGGCACAAACACCCTTGGGCGGGGAGCTGGGGGCGGAGGTGAAGCGCGCCTTTCTTTTTGGGGCTTTTACCGGCCTGCGTGTTTCGGACCTTAAAGCGTTGACCTGGGGGAGCGTGGACCGGGACGGCAAACAGATTGCGAAGAAGCAAGAAAAGACCGGGCGGGTAGTGAATATTCCCCTTCACGGGGCGGCGTGGGCACTCATTAACGATAAGGCGATACATAACCGGGAAGCCCTCGTATTTCCAAGGCTGACCCAAAGCGAAACGAATACGAACCAGTATATCAAGACCTGGGTGGAGGCGGCGGGCATAGACAAGTCTATCGGCTGGCATACGGCGCGCCATACGTTCGCAGTCCTGACCCTGGAAGGCGGGGCGGATTTCTACACCGTGTCAAAACTCATGGGGCACACGAAACCCCAGACCACAGCAGTCTACGCAAAGGCAACGGACGGCATGAAGCGCAAGGCCGTTGACGGCTTGCCTGACCTGGACTTGGGCAGGGGGCGGGCATGAGTGGAGAATGGTTAGCAGAGTATTTGGAAGCACTTGAAAAGCCGGTATTAAAAACACCTGAAGAGATATTAAGTGAACACATAAAACAAGCCCTTGAAAATCTTAATAACGCAGAAATAGTAGAAGAGAAAGAAGAACATAAACGCAGAATATTATTAAGCAGACCAAGGAGAATATTATTAAAATTAGAAAGGG
>CAXNJE010000042.1:0-22097 GCA_964202565.1 Breznakiellaceae bacterium
AAGCGGGGAGCAGATCGATCCCCGTGGTGCGGCCGAGGATTCGGACCGTGTCAAACGCGGTGGCGGCTGGCGCGTCGATCCGTCCGACTGCGCAGTGGGTTTCCGACTCTTCGACGTTCCAAGTAACAGGACCTACGGTATCGGTTTTCATGTGCTTCGTCGCCAGTACTAAAAAAGCGAGCCCTGCCAAGAGTGATGCAGGGGGTGCGGAAGGATCCGGAAGCGTCGCGATCCATGCGACACGAGGGGCAGGGCGGGCAGGGAGAAAATAATGGGATCGTCTGAGGTATATCTGGAATAAACTGGAAGAAACCCATACATAATGTGACAAAGGCGCAATCATGAAAACACTAGAGCGAAGGGTCCGGTTGGAAGCAGAGATTGGCCGACTTGCCTTCATCCTTGCATACAAATTTCAGCCAACTGATGCAGAGGGAATTGCACTGGTCAAGGCGGCCAAGGTGTTGATCGACAACAAATCAATGATAGAGTGGGCTACCCTTGAAGCTGTCTGTGAAGCCGGTGGTGAAGCTGATGAAATAGAGGACTGAGCCCCCATGATGACCTTGCTTGCTACACACCCAGGGTCAGATTCTACTCTGACATAGTTTGTTCATGTTGTGCGTGCTTTTTGATAAGCGCAGAAGACAGGAATCAGGAGGGGGACGGGTGCTTTATTGGAGGGGTAATCTAGATTCTGACTCTGGTATGCTTCTTTATGCGATTACCCGCGACTGGCTTTGAAGGGCATCCGAGATTCCGTCTTCTGACTTCTGACGCCCCTTCAGCACCTTCTCATTGGCAAGGAGCTCGGGGGCTGATTTCCGATTGGTCCGCAAAAGCGGAACCTTCCCTACAGAAACCGGAGTTGGCGCACCTCTTCACTGGAAAGGCCGGTAAGCTCGGCGATTTCGTCGGGTTGGAATTGTCTCTTCAACAACTTCAGCGCCATCTCAAAGGCCTTTGATCGTTCGCCGTCGGCCTTGCCTTCCGCCTTGCCTTCCACTTTGCCTTCCGCACGCAACTGTTCAGCCAATTGGGTCAACATGGGTTTCACCTCCGACCTGTCCTTGATTTCTTCCAGCAGCTCGTCCTTTTCCCTGAACGTCCACCGAAAGGTTCTGGACAAAATCCTCGGGCACGAAGGACTGCAGGAGCTGCAGGAAAATGCGCTTGTTCTTGAAGAGGTACTTATACGCGCTATCGTGGGGGTGTGCGGGCTCCATACCTGGAATATAGCGGAAACGGGTGGGCTTTTCCAGAGCTGGTGCAAGGCGTCCACTTGATTCTTTTAGCGCCGTTGATAAGCATTCCGTTCCGTATCGGAACGATACACGAGGTCTGAACTTAGTTCCAGACAAATATCTTCAAACCACGCCCGGCTTTCAGAAATACGCAACTCCTTCAAACTCACCTCTTCCTTGCAGCGACCGGGTACAACAACGCGGATACGCCAAGCACTCCTGCGGCGATGAACCAGGCCGCCTGAATTCCATGGGAACCGACAACAAGGCCGAACACCACGGCACCGATGAGTCCGCCAAGCTGTACCGACAAGGACACGGCCGAAAGCATGGAGGCTCGCTTGTCTGATGGTAAGAGCCGGTTGAGCAGGGTTGCCTCGGGTGGTGACGCCATGCCGTTCCAGAAGAACATGGACAGGTAAAGTATCGCGAAGCCACCGGCACTGGTCTGCACCGCCAGCGCCACAATGAACGTCGCTGTCAGCAAGCGAAGTGCCAGCAGGAATGGTGCCGCCCCCAGCCTTGTTTTTTCCATCAGCGGGGTGATGACGATGCTTCCGGCAAGGGCCGCCAGAAAATAACCGGCCGAAAGGAAACCGTTGAACCTGTCGGGACTGGATGGATCCGTGGCGCCTAGAATCCCGGCTACCCGTGGTTGCCAGTAGGTCTCCACGGCAGAAAAGGCGAGCCCCCAAGCGATGGCAATTACGAACAGCGCGATCAGTGCAGGGCTGGAACGCGCAAAAGCGAATGATTCGGCGAGGAAGGTCCCAAGTCTGGTTTTTGCCTGTCTCATCACGGCCTCCTTGGGAACGGAGAACATGACCAGAATTCCGAGCACGGAGATGAGTGCCAGCATGGCAAAAAGATTACCGTGGTAACGGTTGGTCTGAGGGAAAAGTGTTGACCACACTCCGGGAATGAAACCTCCGGCGACGCTGCCCAGGGCCAGGCCAAGCGTGTCTGCGGCATTCGTGACAGACATCAAGCGGTGCAGCTTGTCCTCGCCGACAACTTTTATGTACTGGTCTATAATCAATGCCTCGAGCGATCCGGAGGAGAGTGCTCGGGAGACGCCGTAGAGGGCGAAAGCTGTGCTGACAGCCATAAAGCCCGATACGACCAGTAGCGATCCGTAAGCCGCAATCTGGAACACCAGTGCCATGAGGTACGTGCGCTTACGCCCAACCATATCCGCCAGAATTCCTGTAGGCAGTTCAAGCACGACGACGACACCAGCCGTGATCGCCGCCGAAAAGCCCAGCTCAGCCAGACTGAACCCCTTGGAAATGCGTATCAGGTTGGCCACTGGTATGATAAGTCCAAGAATGCCCCACTGCAGGAAGCGCGAAGCCGCGGCTACAGTAATTATGGTCATAGGTTTTTCTTGATGCACTGGGGTCCGCCCCTCGCATGAAAAACCCGGCGTACCTTATCGGCCAGCCGGGTCTTGTTTCAGACTAAAATCTATCCCTTCAAACTAGGCCACCGCGCTGAGACGGGGTCAGCACGCCGTACTTGAACAGCATCCACCCGCAACTCTCAGCCAGTGTCAGGCCTTCCGGTCTTACTTCCTCTTGGACAGCACTTTGGACTCGTATTCGCCCACCTTGGAAATCCAGTCGGTTCCTACGGGCACACCGGCGTCCAGGCAATACTTGTCCCAGACGGCGGAGAAGGGGAGGGTCTTGGCTTCTTCCATCAGGGCGAGGCGTTCGTGGTTCCTGCCCGCTACCTCGGCTTCCAGAATGAGGGCTGTCGGTTCCAGTTTGGCTTCCAGCAGGGCTTTCTGCAGGGCACGGGAGCCGATAGCCCAAGCGGCGATGCGGTTGATGGACGCGTCGAAATAATCCAGCGCGATGTCCACCTTGGCAAAGGCGTCCTGGCGGGCGATTTCGCGCAGCACGTCCCGGACGGCGTCGGAATAGATGGCCACGTGATCCGAATCCCAGCGGAGTCCGCGGCTGATATGCAGGAGCAGGCCGGGGGTGAACATGAGCATGGCGGAAATCTTGTCGGCTATTTCCTCCATGGGGTGGAAATGGCCCATATCCAGGCAGAGTTTCATCTTCTTGCTCACCGCGTAGCCCATGTAGAACTCGTGGCTGCCCACGACGTAGGCCTCGCTGCCTATGCCGAAGAGCTTGGATTCCACGGCGTCAACGATGCTTCCCTTGGGAAGTTTTTCCTCGAAAACCTCGTTCAGGGCTTCGCGCAGGCGTTCGCGGGGGGCGCGGCGGTCTGCTGGCAGATCCTTGGAGCCGTCGGGTATCCAGACATTGTTCACCGCCGGCGTTCCCAGGGCCGCTCCCATGGCGCTGGCGATCCTGCGGCTGGCCTTTCCGTGTCGGATCCAGAATTCGCGCACCTTCTGGTCGGCGCTGGAAAGGGTGAAGCCCGAGGCTGCCATGGGGTGGGAAAAGAACGAGGGGTTGAAATCGAGGCCGATGCCCTTCTCCTTCGCCCAGCCAATCCACTTGGAAAAGTGTTCCGGCTCCAGAGCGTCCCGCGGAACCTTCTTGGCCCCCGTCTCGGCGTAGATGGTGTGCAGGTTGAAGCGCTTCGTGCCGGGGATGAGGGAGAACGCGAACTCCGCGTCAGAGCGAAGTTCGGTGGCGTTGCGGGCCTTGCCCGGATAATTGCCGGTGGCCAGGATGCCGCCGCCCGAAAGTCCGCCGGAGCTTTCGAAGCCGCCCACGTCGTCGCCCTGCCAGCAATGCAGGGAAACGGGCACTTTGGTGGCCGAAACCATGGCCTTGTCGGTATTCACGCCCAGTTTCGCATATTGGGCTTTCGCCAGGGCGTACGCAGTTTCAACAGAATCCTTGTCGAGGTAGGTTTTCATTAGTGGCTCCTTTTATTTCCCGCTGGTGGAAATTTTCGCTCGGTAGCTTTCGACTTCCCAATTGTTGATGAAGTCGATCTGATCCTGGGTCATGGCGCGTCCGCCACCGAAGGATTCGGAGTAGACGGCTATTTTTACGGCATCAAGGAACAGTTCGATGGCCAGTCTGGCGCTTTTTTCATTCGCCCCGACACCAAACACACCCAGGCCGCGGATGGCCACCAGTTTCGGCGTGCGTTTCTTTTGGGTCACATACTGGCGCCAGGAGGATTCCACCGCCATCATGGCCGAGGGCGCACCCGGTTCGGCTCCAGCGTCCACCCAGAGCGGGTCGCTCCCCGCGTACACGATATGGTCCGGGGTAAAGGGCGCCATCATGCACGCAAAGCTGTCTGTTCCCGCACAAATCCGCCGGATTTCGTTGTTCACCAAAAAGGTTCCCACCGCGTCGGGCTTGTTGCCGGCGTCACCGTAGGCTTCCGAAGCAAGGGCTGCTATGGTCCTGGCAGCCGCGTCGGAGGGGCCAATCTTGTCCACGGCTCCCCCAAAATCGGGGCGCCGCTTTATCCGGCTGTCGATGGCGTTAATGACCCGTGCGTAGATGGTCTCTATTTCCGCCACTGTATTGGCGGCCACGAAGATGCCGTGGTTCTGGAGCAGGATGAAACCGGGGTTTGCGCCTTTCTTCTTTCGGTACGCCTCGAAGGCGTCCTTCACTATCTTGGAAAGGATATAGCCTGGGTTGGTGGAGGGTATCCACAGCACCTCATCGCCGAACAATTCCCGCGCAGCTTTTTCTCCCTTGGCCGAACAGGTGATCGCGTTCACCAGGGCGGGGTGGGTGTGCACCACGAAGGCGTAGGGCAGGATGTCGTGGAGCAGGGTTTCCACGCTGGGCCGTTTGGATTCCTCACCGGCGCAACGGGTAGCCATCATGTCCGCCAGGACGGCCTTTTCCCGGGCGGCGGAGTCGACGGGATACGTGTTCGACCAGATCGCGGCCAGTTTCTTCCGGTCCATCCTGACAAAGCCCGCCTCGGTCACACTCTCCAGGGCTACGCCGGAAGCCTTGATGTACAAGTCGCCCTCGTTCTTCCAGGATGTGTTGCCACCGCCTGCCATGACGTACTCGGGGTCAGCGCCGTAGCGCTTCGATACGGATACCAATTCTTGTAAACTCATGCCAAACAGTATCGCATGTCAGTGCCTGCATGAGAATGGACAAAGATAGCCCTGATGATGGATTATTCACCTATGGAAAACCGGAATTTCGCTTCCTACCTGACCTGGAGCGACGAGGACGAGCGCAGATTGCTCGTTTGTACCGATGTTGGCAGGGCCGAAGTCGCGCCGGGCAGTCCATACCCGCCCTCCGGCGAGGGCCACCCCTCGGCGTACCAATCGGTGGCTACCGGGCGGGTCGTCAATGAATACCAGCTGGTGTACGTAACCAGGGGACAGGGTTTCTTCAGCTCGGGCGGAACTCAGTATCCGGTTCATGCCGGTTCCATGCTCGCCGTCTTCCCGGGTGTCCGACACTCGTACAGACCCGATCCGTCCACCGGCTGGGACGAATGCTGGGTGGGCTTCAGGGGGCCCTACGCCGACGAACTTCGGGCGGCAGATTTTCACGTTCCCGAACGGCCCTTTTTCCCGGTAGGGGTGCATGAGTCATTGCTTTCAATTTTTTCCCAGATTTTCGAGGCCGTACGGACGCAGGAACCTTACTACCAGTTTCGTTCAGGTGCCCTGGTGTTGCTCCTCCTGTCGGAGGTGCTCGGGCGCTCCCGCAAGGCCGAACAGCATGGCGAAGCGGAAAGCCTGGTGGAGCGGGCCAAATTCCTGATGCAGGAAAATGTGTACGGCGCCATGAGCGTGGACGAGATAGGCGAGAAACTGGGTTCCGGCCAGGCGCGCTTCTATGAGTCCTTCAAGGCCTATACCGGAATGACGCCGTACCAGTATTTCATCCAGCTCAAGATCAACAAGGCCAAGGAAGCCCTGAACGGTTCTGATCGCCCGGTCAAGGAAGTCGCCTATTCCCTTGGTTTCGAGGACCCCTATTATTTCAGCAGGCTCTTCAAAAAAAAGACCGGCACCGCCCCGAGCGATTGGGGCAAGCAGCCGCCGCTTTGAACGAGTTCCGGCTCAGTTTCCCAAAAAGGCGTCGATTTCTGCCAGCAGCTCGCTGTAGGCGTTCGTACAGGCAAGGTCGCCGCATTGGGTCTTGATGGAGGCGGGTGGGCGGAAAAGGCAGCCCGCGTCGGCGGCGCGGATCATGGCCAGATCGTTGAAGGAATCACCGGCGGCGAAAACCTTCAGGTTCAGCGATTTGAAGGCCTCCACAGCTTTCCGCTTACCCTCAACCTGGCGCAGCTCGTAATCGGTGATGGTGTCATCAGCGCCCACCACCAGGGTATTGCACAGGAGGGTGGGGTACCCGATCTTGGCCATGAGTGGCTTGGCAAATTGGGAAAAGGTATCCGAAAGTATGACCAGTTGGGTCCGTTCCTTCAGGGCATCCACGAATTCCTTCGCGCCCTCCAGTGGGTCCATCCCTGAAATGACCTCTTGGATATCCTTCAGTTTCAGCCCCCTGTCCCTGAGCAGGGCCAGGCGGAAGCGCATGAGCTTTCCGTAATCGGGTTCATCGCGGGTGGTACGTTTCAGTTCGGGAATACCGGTCGCCTGGGCGAACGCAATCCATATTTCGGGTATGAGAACCCCTTCCAGATCGAGGCAGACAAGGCGCATCGGGTTATCCCTCCGTGGGGGACCATAACACGATGGGAACATGCGTAGCAATCAGTAGAGCCTGCCCATATAGCGGGCATAGAAAAAGAGGGCCGCGGTCATGAGCGCGTGTCCACCGTCCTCGCCGCCCACCAGGTCGATGGCTTCCAGTTCAGGAACGAGTACGACATCAATATCTTCATGTTCATCAAGGGCTTGGGGTCGTACCAACGAACAATTTTCCGCAACAAAGGCGTGGAACTTATTGGTCATCATCGCCGGATTCGGCGAGAGCGTGCCGAGGGGGAGTATCATCTCGGCCTCGTAGCCCGTCTCCTCCACCAACTCACGCGAAATGGCCAATACGGGGTCTTCGCCCGGATCGATTATGCCGCCGGGAAATTCCAGGGAACAGGTACCCGTTCCGTGGCGGTATTGGCGTATCATCACGAATTTGCGGCCTTCTATCGTATCCACCACCGGAATGACCCCGGCCCAATCGAGGGCGTCGATAAGGTAGAAGGTACCCTTTCCGCCGCGCGGGCTTTCCCGTTCCACGCTGGACACGTTGAAGATCCTGCAATCCAATAGATGTTTCCTGCCCAGCTCTTTCCAGGTTTCGCATTTGCTCATGGGAATAGCTTAGGTCATTGGGAGCTCAGCGGCAAGGTGTCGGGGCTGTCACGAAGACTGTCACGAAGCTTATGTTGTGCCGTCAGCAGGATCGCACTTCGTTTCCACGAAAGTGGTCCGCGTTTTACCCTGGCAGCCAAAAGTTCCCGAACCCGGTCGAAAGCCCCGGCCCCGAGTTCCGTCCTGATGGCCATGCCCCAGCTGGACTTTTCCGGATCGAACCAGACGGCGATATCGCGTTCGTGAAGGATCCTTTCTTCTTCGGTTTCCAGCAAGGCGGTTTTGGTCCGGAACCCCGCGGTTTCGAAGGCCGTCACCAGGTCTTCCTGCGTCCACGCCCAGGCTGCCGTGGGATCTGCCGAGAAATAGCGATCCTCAGCCTTCTTCAAGGCTTCTCGAAGCCCGGCTTCAAGAAGCCCGGCCTCCAGGAGGCCTTCTTCCTGCAATCCCTCCCGTTCCAGCACCCGCGAGATGCGTTCTCCAAGCCTGGGCACCGCCTGCAACACTACCAGTGTTCCCTGAGCCTGCAGCAGAGGAAAGGCCGATTCTGCGAACGCGCGGAATGCCTCCGTGGCCGTATACTTTCCAAATCCTCTTTTCCAGGGTTCGCGGGCCAGAATCAGGTCGAATTCTCCCGTCCCGAACTGGACCAGCGCGGACGCGGTGGATGGCAAGCGATTGTCCTCGCCCGCGACGGCTATGATGGGACGCTCGATTTCGTCCATGGTCGCTGCATAGCGGGCAAGGGCTTCCCTGGCTTCCCCGGAACGTACCAGCGCGACGCAGAGGCCCTCGGGAGTCCTTCGCAAACCTTCCCACAACAGCATTCCGTCGTCAGCGGACGCGATAAGCACCCGGTGATGCCGCGCGGTGGAAACGGCGGAAAACATGGCGTCCCTTTCGCGCAGCAGGGTGGCGCTCCTGCCGGATTCCAGGCGCTTGTACCAACCCTCGCGGCCCTTGGAGCTTGCGGAATAACTTAGTGACTCCCCTTGATCCCTGCCCTGATCCCCTCCTTGATTGCCGTCCAGATCGGCCTCGCCAAGTATGATCGCCGCCTGCAACTCCCGTTTGCGCATCACCTCATCGCGGATTTTTCCCTCATAGCCCATGGCGCTTGGGGTGTAGAACGTACGTCCTGCGAGGGCTTTTGGCAGGTACTGTTGCGCTGCCCAGTGTTCGCGGAAGGCGTGGGGGTACACGTAGCCTTCCCCGTGGCCGAAGCCTTCCTTGTCGCGGCTGCCATCGCGCAGATGGTTGGGCACCTCGGCCTCCTCCTTTTCAACCTGTGCCAGGGCGTCGAAAAAGGCCAGGGTTGAATTGGATTTTGGGGCGGTGGCCAGATAGAGGGCTGCCTGGGACAATTGGAAGTTGCCTTCGGGAAAGCCGACGCGCTCGAAGGCGGATGCGCAGGCCTGCACCACCACGATGGCCTGCGGGTCGGCCATGCCCACATCCTCCCCGGCGGAGATGATCATGCGCCTGAAAATGAAGGCAGGATCCTCACCGGCGGCCGTCATTTTGGCCAGCCAGTAGAGGGCCGCATCGGGGTCGCTGCCGCGCAGGCTCTTGATGAAGGCGCTTATGGTGTCGAAATGGTAATCCCCGTCACGGTCGTAAAGCAGGGCCTTTTTCTGGATGCTTTCCTCGGCGGTGCGGAAGTCCACGTAAATTTCCGTGCCTTCCGGTGGCGGCCACGAAGCCGGAGTGGTCTCGACGGCCAGCTCCAGCGCATTCAGCAGGCTGCGGGCGTCGCCATTGGCAGTGTCCACCAAATGTTCGATGGCCCCATCCTCAAAACGCACCTTCCAGCGTCCGTAACCCCGTTCGGCATCGGCGAGTGCCCGACGCGTCGTTTCCATGAGGTTTTCCGTTGTGAGTGCTTTCAGCTGGAAAATGCGGCTGCGGCTGACCAGCGCCTTGTTCACCTCGAAGAAGGGATTCTCCGTAGTGGCGCCCACCAGTACCACCGTGCCGTTCTCAACCCAGGGGAGCAGGGCGTCCTGCTGGGACTTGTTCCAGCGGTGCACCTCGTCCACGAAGAGTATGGTACGTTTTCCGTACAGCTTGTGCCGTTTTTCTGCCCGGTCTATGGCCTCGCGAACGTCCTTGACGCCGGTAAGCACCGCGTTGAGGCTTTCAAAAACGCTCTTTGTGGAATTGGCGATAACCCGGGCAAGGCTTGTCTTGCCCGTGCCGGGGGGGCCGTACAGCAGGATGCTGGACACGCGGTCCGCCTGTATGGCCCGCCTCAACAGGCGGCCGGGACCGACTATCTCTTCCTGCCCCACCACGTCGTCAAGGCTGCGGGGCCGCATCCTGTCCGCCAACGGCGCGTGCTTGCCGCCGGCACCCCCGTCAAAAAGGTCGCTCAATGCGACAGGCTCCTAGCTTTCCAGGTTCCAGTCGCCGCTGTTCGTGGACGACCACAAACCCTCATTTGCTGTGGATGCAAAGAGGATGCGACCATCCGGAGACACCCCGCTCGCAGCGTTGTAATACGTCAGGCTAATTATCGCCTCGGTACCCAGGGCTCCCGCATATTGGTTATAGTCACTGGTAGAAGTCGAATCCCCGCCCGTCTTGACCAGAGTAACCGCAGCCGCGTCCGCCGCACCCGCGAGTGCCGTCAAATCAATCTCCATGAATCCGTAGGTCGTGCCATCCTGTATGGCCACGAGCAGGCGTTCCCGCGTATCATCCGCATATACCGCAAGGGCTCCGGGGAATAAATAACTTTTTTCAGCGATCGAAAAATTTTCGCCATTCTTTCTCAGCAGGAGGTTTTTCCCCCTACCCACCGAGACCACCATATCGGTCCCCACCGTTGTGTCGGTATCGACCGCAATGATTCCGGAAAGCAGATAGCCGTTAGCGTCCGTACCTGTTTCCAAAGTCAGTGAACCCAGAGCCGCACCGCCCCATATACCTGCGGAAACCGTTGAGAGAAAATATTCTCCGGTCAGGTCCAGGTAAGCCGCTCCGGTCAAAATACCGCCGGCCCCCAATTCACCTTCTTCCAGCACCAGATCAGAACCACTCTCACCGGTTCTGAGTATCGCATATTCCAAACCGCTGGTATGCGCTCCTACGAAAAGTGATTCCGAACCCGCAGGACCCGCCGTAAAAAGAGAGTCGAAGGTATCGTAGCTGGCAACCGCCGAATTCAGATCCACCCGCGACCAGGTGGCCGCATCGTCGACGCTTTTCCACAGCTTTGTCGTCGAACCGGTTCCCGGCAAGGTCATGGCGAATAGCGTGTCGCCTATCGCCGCCAGATCGCGCACCAGTTCGCCATCGGGGCGACTGGCACTGTTCCATTTCGACCCATTCCGCCTGAATAATTTTCCGTTGGCGACGAACACCGATCCGCCCGTCAATCTGACAGTCCGGCTGGGCGTGCCGGGTACTGCGGCGGTTTTACGTTCGGTCTCGTTTGAGATGGAGTAGAAGAGCGGGCTCTGGTCGCAAGCCGTGGCCGTAAGGAAGACGGCAAGCATCAAGACGAGCTGGACCGTTCGCGTCAGGGTTGATCTTTGCATGGAGGGCTCCTAGAAATGGTATCGCGCGGAAAGGGTGAGCTCCAGGAAGTTTCCGTAGGAGGTGGTCGTCGCGCTGGAGGTCCACTGGGGAATCCACCACCACACCGAATTCAGGCCAAAGGACCAATCCGGGTTGAAGCGCCAATAGGCAGCGGCTCCCGGCTTTACGATCAGGCCGAAATAATCGGTACCCAGATAACTCTGCGTCACGGCGCCCAGCATGAGCGACACGGGGAACTCGAAGGGGCTGGCGATGAAATGCCAGGTGCCTTTGATGCCGAAGGGCATCATGAACAGCATGTTGCCACCCAGGGTTCCGGCAAAGGAACCGCCGAATTCGCCACCCAGGGCCAGGTTCGAATTGAAGTAATAGTTATAGTTGAGCGAGCCTGTTCCGCCAACGCTCAGCTTGTTGTCCAGCATATTCCCGTCGGCGGAATAAAAAAACAGGGGCAGGACCGTTCCCAGATTGATGACGAAGGTCTTGTCACCTTTGGAATACAGTTTTGGGGCAGGGCCATCCCATTCCGATTCGATGGGAAGGGTTTCGGACTCTTCGGGTGCTTCCATTGCAGGGGCTTCTGTCTCCGAATCCTGGGCCATGGCGAAAACCCCAAAGCACAAAAATAAAGCGGCCAGGAATGCGGGCCGTAACGCGCGTATAGACATCCTCATGCTCCTTTCATCGTATCCTGTAGCCCACTATAGCACCAAGGTCGGCTCTCCATCAACGGAGCGCCCATCTATAAGCACCACGGCAATACCATACGGGATACAACAAACGGGAACTCGTTTCGGTTACCGATGGATGCATACGCATTGATGATGGCTTCTGCCTTGTGTATATTGAAGATGTTCAAACAGGAGACGCGTATGAATGAAATGGTACCTACCAGAACACTCGCCAAGCAGGGAGTTTCTGCAGTTGGCGGCTTGGCTGGCGGGCTGGGTTTATGGATTCTGAGTGGATTGTCGAATATACCGGTCATCGGCTTGGTGGCAGGCGGCATAGTCACGGTCGTAGGGCTTGGAGCCCTTTCCTCCCGGGAAAGTGCCGACAAGAAGGCCGGCATGGTCATTACCGGTGCCGGAGCGCTTACGGTCCTGTCCAATATAGGCATCTTCGCGGGTCTGGCCAGCGGGCTTATGGGTTTCGCCATCATCGGCTTGCTTGGAATGGGTGCCTGGAACGCGTGGAAATTCATCAAGGGACTGAAAACCCGGGGATGACGTATTTTTTTGAGACCTACGGGTGTCAGATGAACAAGGCGGAATCGGCCGCCCTTGAGCTGGTCCTCAAGGAGCGTGGGTGGACCGCTTCCCCCCATTCCGATACCGCCGACTTGGTTCTGGTCAATACCTGCTCCGTCCGCGCCACCGCCGAAACCCGGGTCATGGGCCGCCTTGCCCATTTTTCCGCCCTCAAGAAAAAACGCCCTTTCTCCCTCGTCGTTGCCGGCTGCATGGCAGAACGCCTTCAGGAGGACCTGTTGAGGCGTGTTCCTGCCGTCGACCAGGTCATGGGGACCACTTCGCGGTCCATTTTCCCCGCGTTGTTGGAAGCCATGGAAAAAGGTTTGCCCCTGGACGGCGAGTCGGCCCCGTTTCCGGACGAGAAACCCGTCTTTTCCTTTTCTGCCTCCCACCTTGAGGAAGGGGCCTTCCGCAGTTTCGTACCCATCATGCACGGTTGCGACAATTTTTGTTCCTACTGCATAGTCCCCTACGTCCGGGGCCGCGAAACCTCGCGATCCCCGTCCGCCATACTGGCGGAAATAGCCATGCTCGAAGCAAAGGGCGTGCGCGAGATAACCCTCTTGGGTCAGAACGTCAATTCCTACCGTTACCAGGAAGACGGCAAGACAACAGATTTTCCCGCCCTTCTTGAGCAGGTCGCCGGGGCCGTGCACAACATCCGTTGGGTCCGCTTCCTTTCCAGCCATCCCAAGGATTTTTCTCCCGCCCTCATCGGCATACTCAAAGCGCATCCGGTTTTAAGCCGGCACATACATTTATGCGTCCAGCACGGTTCCAATCGTATCCTGGAGGCGATGAACCGCCGCTATACCCGTGAACGATATCTTGAGCTGGTAGATATGCTCAGGAACGCACTTCCGGATTCAACGCTGTCCACGGACCTGCTCATGGGATTCCCCGGAGAGACCGAGGAAGACGTTCAGGATACCCTCGATCTCATGCGGAGGGTACGCTTCGCCAGCGCCTATATGTACCATTACAACCCCCGGGAAGGAACCGCCGCCTACAGTCTGGAAGGTCGTATTCCGGACGAGGTCAAAAAGGAACGACTTTCCCGGGTCATGGCCGAGCAGACCCGGATCACGAGGGAACTCATGCGGGAACGGGTAGGGGTGCGCGAGACGGTGCTGGTCGAAGCTGTTTCCAAGAAAAATCCGGACGAATTGCTCGCCCGCACCCAGCGGGATGAAATGCTCGTGTTTACGGGCTCCGCCTCCCTGATTGGAACCTTCATGGATGCCAGCCTTACCTCGTTGCGGGGCTCCACATTCCGCGCCACGGAGGTCAAACCTTGTTCAGGGGTGTGACGGTTTTTTGCCTATTCCTTGTAATGTGCGTAGTCCTTACTCTGCCCTGCGGGGCTGATATTGTATGGTCCGAAGCGGATTCGAAGTCTGCTGATGGCGGGGATCGACTGGTTGTCCTGGCCCATGCGGAGGGATCCATCGCCTCAGCCGTGGATTTGTTGGCGAAAAACATTCCCCCTTTGGTCGCCGGTGCGGCCAAAAAACGGGCGTGGAGCGCCCTTGCCGCCCTGCACGAACTATCGGGACACCCCGAAGCTGCGGCGCTCGCCTGGTCAGAAGCCGCATTCGCAGAACCCGCCCGGCGCGACGATATGGCCCTGATCGAGTCCGCCCGTTGCTTCACCGCCGTTGGCGAGACGGAACGCGCCCTCGCCGACCTCCGCATCGTCCTATTAACCGGTCGGGATCCCCTGGCACTTAAAAAAGCCCGATTATGGGCTGGATATATAGCCGCTTTTTCAGGCGCATCCGATGCCGCTTCCTTGTTGGCCACCTTCGCCGCCGATCCGGACTATGAAAACGAGCGTCCTGTCATACTTTATGTAAGGAACCGTATCCTGGGTACGGTGGAGGATGCAGCATTGCTCCTCGCGGAGTACCCAAAGGTGCCGGAAGCCCGCATCCTCGACTCGGCATCCAGGAGACGTGTGGAGCTGGCCTTGACTCCCCAGTGGATCTTTGCAGGAGCCCGGCCTGTACCCGGGCCCGCAACGCAGGTTCCGGACCATGTTGGGGCTGAACCTGCCGCCACAAGAACGCAAGCTCCCTCTGATACCCCACCAGCCCCTGCAAAGCCACCTTCACCCGTTTCAACTTTGGCCGAATCCTCCGCCAAAGCCCTGCAGGTGGGACTTTTCAAATCCGAGGCAAATGCCCAGAATCTGGTTTCACGATTGGAAGCCAGGGGATTTACCAGTAAAGTCTCGAAACGCGCTGTGGGCGAGACCCTGTATTGGGTGGTAACGGTAGATCCGGGGGCTTCGGTAGGGGATCTGACCATGAAACTTAAGGACGCCGGCTTCGAATCATTCCCGCTCTTCTGACCATCAATCCATAGTCAAAGGAGCACCTGTCGATCAGGGTGTCATTTTGTTTTTGTGTTTTCTCCGAGTTCCCTCGAGTAGATTATTACCGGTTCATGCGCATCCTCGGCACCGCCAACGCCTAACCGTACCCGTTTTAAGTGTAGTTCTTCTCGTGTGGCGTAAGCTCCGGAAATCTTTTTCCTTTCAACTACATAGTTCAGTCTTTCCCGGGTACCGCTGGACTTCCGTAGCTCCAGAAATTCGGTGTTCCCGATCAGGAAGAAGGAATAGATGCCTTTTCCGTCCGGATCCTCATAGCTGCCATCATCCGCAAAGCGGACCTTCCCTTCACTTCCGTCGTATTCCAGATTGACCCGCTCTGGTGTCCCATGTACCTCCGCTGCGGGAGCGGCGATCCTTGAGTCCATCTTGCGGTAGGTTCCATCCCATCGTCCGCCTATGCCAATTTTGAGTCGGACGTCTTCGAATACTTTCACCCTGATGGAATCCACTGATTCCAGTTCTATATCTACCAGCCTGCGCAGGGTGGTAACGGAAATGTTCTTGGTATTCAGATATAGGCCGTAGCGGGTCGCGCTCGAGTTTTCCCAAGTGAACACTTCCTGGGTCGCGTCGGCGTAAAAGACGAGTTCATTTCTTTGTTGGTCAAAAAGCAGGTACTGCCTGGAGCTGTCCTCTCCAGTCGGGGATGATAGATACCATAGTCCGTCAAGAAAACGTTCGAATTTATCCGGAGTGCCATCCAGAAGTTGGCGTACCCGCCTCTGTTCGATCTGGGCACCGGGAATGCGGGCAACCCCGATCCGGACATAGGTTCCGGTAACAGCTTCGAAATCATATACAGTCTCGATCTGGTCCAACAAATTCGATGAATCGAAATCCCTTCCGTAGGTGAAAATGCGATGGCTCGTACCTGAAGCCAATCCCAGCTGGTATGCCTGGCTCCTATCCCGTTCCACTATACTGATCGATCCGTCGGTTCGCAGTTCTGCTATGCGCTCGAACAGGTCGCCGGGAGCGTCCGGGACGGGGATCAGCCGTTTTCGAAAAACCATCAGGGTCTGTTCACCGTTTCCATTCATCCCTGTGGTTATGATGCACAGGCTACGGTCACCGATCAGGTCCTTGACGAAAAAATTGAAAGTTCGGGGTTTGGTACTGGCGGTCGCCGCGTCCCAGAGCCGTTGATAGCCTCCGGTCTGTTCATCGAAATCGGCGTATACGATATAGATGGGACCGTCCTGTTCGCTCGTTCGCCGCACGGCGATCATCTGTTCGTCCTGGGGATCCCCGTCGAAATCCTGCGTAATCACCGCAATCGCCGTCTCGTCTGTTTTCAGGGAGATTTTCGCATTGGCGACATCCTCAAAAGCCATGCGTTCGGACAGCTCTATCTCGGTGAGTGATGCGCCCTGTCCGGTTTGGTTCTTGGGAGACACGACCCGGGCTTGCGGGGTGGAGCCACGCTTGGTTTCGGAGAAAAAAGGCGAGGGACTCAGGGATAACCAGATTGCCGCGGCAAGGGCGAGAATGAATACTGTCGGCAGAAAATATCTCATCGGACTCCGTCGTCGGCGTTTGCAAGCGTTGCTTTGAGTATTTTTAACACCTCAGCCTTCGTCTCCGCAAGTCCTTTGGGACATTTGAACCCGGCTGCGGTTCTATGACCTCCACCTCCAAAGCCTTGTGCGATGGCCGACACATTGATGTTGCCTTTGGATCGCAGGGAGCAACGCAGCTTGCCGTCCGGCCCTTCCTTAAAGAAAATGGACACCTCCACTTCCTTGCTTTTTAACGGAATATTGATGAGAGATTCCGCTTCCTCGTAAGCCGCACCGGCTTCCACCAAGTCGGATCCTTTCATCTGCTGAATGGCGATTTTTCCTTCAGCCTGCATGTCCAAGGTAGAAAGTACCAGTTTTTGAAGTACCAGCGAGCCGACTGAGGCGCTCTCATACATCAAATGGTGTATCTCGTTGGGAACCACACCGGCTTTCACCAGATGAATGGCTTCCTTGAAGGTTCCGACACTGGTTTTTGGATAGATAAACGAACCAGTATCGTAGACGATACCCGCATATGCGGCCCGACTGGCAGTCAGGTCCAATTTCGCGCCCAGGCTGCGCGCAATACGCAATACAAGTTCGCAGGTGGATGAGGCTCGGCCATCAAAATATCCTTCGTTTCTGGGCTTCTGGTCAGATTCATGGTGGTCTATGGTAAAAACCATGAGCACGTTCGGCAGCAGCTCATCGGCTATTTTCCCGGTATTGTATACATCGTCCGTGTCCAGGACGACAAGAATGGATTTTGCCGCCAATTTTTTATGCGTTCCCTCGTCATAGGCTTCGACCAAACCGTCGGGATCAAGAAAGGCGTACCGTTCCTGCAATGCATTCGAATTGACGATCCGCGCTTTCTTGCCCAGCACGCCAAGCATTTTACATAATACTATTTCGGCTCCCACGCCATCGGCGTCGGGACCTTCGTGGGTAGTCAGGATGAAATTGTCGTTTTCTGTAAATATGCGGCCGGCCCGCTTCAAGCCGTTCAAAAATCGCCTCCGTACTTGCGGTCAATCACCGCATATAGACGTTTCACGCAAGTCTAGTCCCGAAGACCTTCCAGCGCAAGCATCCGAAGGCACGGAGCCGGACTGGAAGCTTGATCATTTTCCAAAAGATTCAGCCGCTTTTTTTATACTTTCCCGCAATCCTAACCCTATTATGATCGTTTTCCAACCCGGGTGATCCTCGACACGTGAATATCGGAGCGACTCAGCAATATCGAGGGGAAGTGTTTCCTTATCTGCCCGTCCATTGTCGATGATGAAACTACCTGAAATTGCCACATAATGGATAAGACCTGGGCGGGAGCGCTTTTCCGCTTCGCTTACGATCAAGCGTACGGCCTGGGGGAAATCGGCCACCTTGTCGCTGGGCACCAGTGCCTGGATACGTCGTTTCAGCCCTTCCTTCTGTTCTTCACCGTTTAATTCAAGATCGATCAGGGGGAGTGGTTGATCCGGGTAGGTCCAGACCGCAAGCTTGTCACCCGGAATCAGCATCTCGTCGATGACCGTTCCGCACAACCAATCGATTTGATCCTGCAAGGTTCCCCGGGTTGCAGTGGAATTCTCAATCATGATAAAAGCATCCAGGGGAACGGATCGCCTGTCTTCTCCGAAAATGGGCATCATGCTGGTGCAAAAGCAGATGAGAAGAAGGAAAATTATATCTTTTCGTGTCGATTCTTTTTGCATACAAGAATAATTTAGCATATTATAGGCATGCGAACACACCAAAAAAATAAAAAACGCTTTACATTTAATCGCCGATATTGATAATCTAGAGATAAGGTACGATATAACGACGGAATAACCGTAAGAAGGAGTTAGGATATGGGATCCATCGACCTGCCCAAGAGCCCTAATGTATTTCATCCTGAGAAACCGAGTGCCGTTGGCTCCCGTAATTCTCTAGCGCAGGAATACCGGGATCAGCAGAAGGAAGTAAATCAACTCCTCGAAGAGGAAACCAATAAAGTCCTGCATCACCTCGATTCCAAGCTTCCCAAGGAAGTTCTGGAACGCCTCGACGTGATGGGCGGGGTCAAAGAGAAGTTGTACAATTACTTCAACCAGAACTACCAGAACATGTTCAACCGCTATATGGTCACGGCGGAAGACGAAATGGTCAAAAAGGTACGCAACTATGTCGACAAGGAAGAAACAAAAGTCCTTGCCCGATATACTCCCAAGGAGATTGCGGATCTGCTCGACCAGGTTGGCGGTGCCGACAAGTTCAATACCGGTGAAATTGAAAAGTCCATTGTCAATATGTATGGACACTTGCAAGGCCATATCCAGCGTGGGATCAATGACCTGGAAAATCTGACCAACAGCCTTCTTCGTCAGAAGACGGATGTAGGTGCCTTCATCCGCGGCGAGAATGCGTATTCGGTAGTCAAGTGCGCTTTCAAGGACAACATCTCCAAGCCAAAAGCGGTTTGCGACGTGAAACTTTCGGTCAATATCCTTGATTCGGAACTCATCAGCCCGATTTTCCACTATCAGGCAACCGTCGAATATCTCATCAAGGACCTCATTTCCAAGCACATCATCGATGCGATCGACAAGGAAATGGAACGGTTCAAGGATGAGCGCATAGATCAGGGCATGGAAGAGATGTCCGACAGCGAAATAATCTTCAAGAAATTCGCCGCCGTGGAAACCTATACCGATGATAAGACGGATGATCCCAAGGCAAAACGCTATTCCATAGTCGCCAAGCAGTTGATGGATCGGATCAGCGACCTGCGCGCTGAAATTGATCCCTCTTCCTTCGACCAGCTGAATGTGCGTGAGAACCTGAAAAACATAGTGGACATTGAAAATATCCGAAACCGTGGATTCAATACCGCCATCAATTCGATCACGTCCATCCTCGACACGTCAAAAATGGGTTATCAGTTCATCGAAAACCTCAAGAATGCCCGCGAACTGCTGATCCGGGAATACGAGGATACGGATACCGCAATCCTTCCGGACGAACGGTACCAAATTCGGATGCGATATTACGATAACGCCCAGCTCATCGAGGAAAGAAAGGCCTACGATGTCCAAGTGAAGAGCTTCGAAACCGAAGTCCTTCACCTGTGGGACGTGCTTCACATGATCTATGAGGATTCGAAGTTCCTTACCCGGGTAACGGATTTCAAGGACCTTGCGAGCCTGTACAAGCGGAAGATACACAAGAACCTCAAGGAAAAATCAGGCGATCCGCTCTATGAGGATATTGCAAAGGTCTGGGACGAAATCAGTTTCGTACAGCCTGCGGAAACCGAAGTCGAGCGCATGAACCGCACCTACGTGTACGAAAAGGACAAGCTGCGACACAAGCTCATCCTTATGCGCGACAAGATGAAGTCCATGTACGGTTACCAGTACCCCATCCAGCGCAGGGTGATGGAAGAGCGCCTTTCTTTCCTCGAGAAGGAATTCTTCCGTTTCGATTATATGATAAATCCCTACCATATCCAGCCGGGTCTGTTGCTCGACGTGGATATCACTTCCATCAAGCGCAAGAAAGCTACTTTGGACGGCATGGCGAATGTTCTGAACGAGTTCCTGCACGGCGTATCAAAAGGCTTCCAGGATGCGGCTTTTGCCTCATTCAGCCGCCGCCGTTCGACCGTTCGGCAGGACATCAACCAGTCCTTCAGCGAAGTACCGGCCGATGGCAGCCCTGTAGTGGATCCCGGAAAAGCCTACCTCGATATGTTGAATACCGAAGAAGACTCGAATCTCATCACAGTAGCACCTGTCGAATCGGTCGTGGATTCCGTGGCAGCCCGAAGGGGCCGCAAGAAGGCTGAAGTCGTGGCTGAAACCAAGGCTGAAAAGTCAAAGCGTGGTCGTAAGCCGAGAGGCAAGGACGACAGCGGAATCAGGGAGATCTGATACAGATAATGCCAAGACTGACGCCCCCACTCGGGGGCGTTTTTTCTAGGAGAGACGACATGGTTAGCACGATGAACAGGTTCGAAACCCTTTCAACGCGATCCGGGTTCAATAGCACGGTAAGGCACATCAAAAACTCAATTTCCCTGCTCGGATCCTTGGCCGAACGTTCCAACCTGGGAGACCTACTGTTCGAACGCTTGGAAGATCCGGATCTTAAAAGAGAAAACATAACTGCGATTGTACGCATGATACTGGTGGACAAATTCGGTTATTCCTGCGTTTCCAGGAACCTTCGCGGTATAAGGGAAAATCTCAACGAAATTGCCGCCGAAGTAAATAAATGGGATAACGTCGATCTTATAGTCGCATATCACCACCCTGACGTGGGCTTGATAGTCGCGAATCCCAAAAAAGCGGAACAACTTGAAGCTTTTGGTAGTTTGCGGAAAAGGGAATTGGCTGTTGTCTACGCAGGTCGGCTGGACAAGGGCACCGACGTTCTTTGCTCAACCGCTGCCGATCTGTTAATACAATTGCTGGAAGGGTTTCAGCCGTCCATTCCGGCTGCCTTGTACAAGGGTACATTCCCTACGAAGAAAGCAAAAAAAAGTGAGCTTGCTGTCGCCTTGCCGGTATCAGCAAAAAAAGGAACCGGGAAAGGGCCGGCGGGTACCAGTAATGCGAAAACACCGGCAGCCAATCAGGGCAAGAGGACAAACGAGGTCAAAGTAATGCCGGCTCCTGCTGCTTTGGCCACCAAAGTGCAAGCAGTGCCTGTGTCTACGGCTGCTCCCCAGCGTGGAGCACGTATGACCCCGATGTATTCCGTGATAGTGCAGAACGAGCTTTTCCATAATGGTAATGTGGAAGCCTGGAAACGCATAATTGCAAGCTTTAAGGAAAAGAATCCCTATTTAGAAGTCCACATCTATTATGATGGCGAGAGGATAGTGAATATTAATTCCCTTTTCAAATGGGGTAAGGTCAAACATGGAAGTTCCATTCAGTTCGCTGTTTCTGGGGATGACATCAAGGATGTTGCCAAATTACAGCGGTATCTGATCCAAGGGGCCAGTCATATGTTCGAATCATTCCTGCACGGGCCTGTGAGTACCGTGCTCAAACTTTTTTGATCCAGGAGGCTCTTCATGGATGAACGTCTGCATTTTTTTAGTCAGATCGACGTCATTCCTCAAAAAGTAGCTCCGGAGCTTCTTGGGATACGTGGTCGTCAGGCGAATGAGTTCGCGGAACTTGGCTTCCCGATTCTGCCCGGATTTATTTTGGACTCCCGTCTGGTCGCACAGCTTCAAGAAACAAATATCAGGAAGGATCTTCAGTCCCTTCTTGGCAAATGTTCCTCCCTGGTAGGAAAAAAGTATGGCGATGCCGACAACCCCATGTTGTTGAAAATTGTCATATCCTCCAATCTCGCTGTATCGAATTATCCTACCCTACATAATTTTGGCCTTGTGCGGGACACGATTGCGGGTTTCGCGAAGAATGTTGGCGCTACTTTTGCTGCCCACGAAGTGCTGTTTCTGGTGAAGGGCATGCTCAGGATCCTGGAGCGGATTGCGGAGCTGGAAAACCGTGAAAAGGATATGCTCAACGCCATTGAAAAGCGAAAAGAGGTGGATAAGGAATTGGCAGGGGATCATCCATCAAAATCCGCACTCGCATTCATGGATGAATACGCGCCTTTGATGCCCGCAGGTTACTTTGATTCTGCGTTTGGACAACTGGAATTGACTTTCAAGGAACTGGCTCACCTGTTGGGCGTAGACGACCAGAATGATGGCGATACGGCCCTTATGATCCAGCCGATGGTTTACGGTAACTATGGAAAGGATTCGTGTTCCGGTGCCTTTCATTCCAGGGACGTAGTTACGGGTGAAAAGAAATTGCAGGGTGAGTTCTTCAGGGAAAAATTCAACGAGATAGGTGCGGTAGGTCAGGATATTTCCAAGATAGGCGAACAGCATCTTAAGGAATTGCAGAAAATTGCCTGGACGCTGGAGGATCG
>CAXNJE010000043.1:0-21438 GCA_964202565.1 Breznakiellaceae bacterium
GCTCCGGCAAGACCTTCACCATGGCCAAGATCATCGAGAGCACCCAATTACCCACACTGATTATCAGCCACAACAAGACCCTGGCGGCCCAGCTGTTCCGGGAGTTCAAATCCTTTTTTCCGCATAACGCGGTTGAATATTTTGTCTCCTATTACGATTACTACCAACCGGAAGCCTATGTCGCCAGCCGGGATCTCTACATCGAGAAGGACGCGTCCATAAACGACGAGATCGAGCGCCTGCGCCTGTCGGCGACCCGCAGCCTGATGGAGCGGGAGGACGTCATAATCGTGTCCACCGTTTCCTGCATTTACGGGCTGGCGACTCCTGAAGTTTACCGGGAGATGACCGCCAAGGTCGCCCTTGGGGAGATTCTGGACGCCGACGCCCTCATGCGCCGCCTTGTGGAACTCCAGTACGAGCGCAACGACGCGGTGCTCGAGCGCGGCCGCTTCCGGCGCAGGGGTGATGTGATCGAGATCTACCCCGCCTATATCGAGGAGGCGTACCGCATCGAGCTGGATTGGGACAAGGTAACGCGTATCCGCCGCTATGACCCCATTTCCGGAGCGGTCATAGAGGAACTTGACCGGGCGGTGGTGTACCCGGCCAAGCAATTCGTCATGCCCCAGGAAACCGTGCGCGATGCGGTGGGCAAGATACGGGCGGAACTGGACGAGCGCTATGAATTCCTGAAGAATACGGGGAAATTCCTGGAAGCCGAACGGCTGAAAACCCGAACCGAATACGACCTTGAAATGCTTACGGAAATGGGCTACTGCCCCGGCATCGAAAACTATTCGGCCCCCCTTTCAGGCCGCGCCCCCGGTTCGGCACCGGATACGCTCATCAACTATTTCCCCAAAAAGCACCTTACCTTCATAGACGAAAGCCACGTGACCGTTTCCCAAATCGGCGCCATGTATGCGGGCGACCGCTCCCGCAAGACCAGCCTTGTGGATTACGGGTTCCGCCTTCCCTGCGCCCTCGACAACAGGCCTCTGCGCTTCGACGAATTTTCGGCGCTCCTGGACCGCACCATCCTGGTCTCAGCCACGCCGACACCGCTGGACGCGGAAAAATCCACCAGGGTGGTCGAGCAGCTCATCCGGCCCACGGGACTATTGGACCCCGAGGTTGAGGTACGGCCCAGCGAGGGCCAAATGGAAAACATCTACGGCGAAATCCGCAAGCGCATCGACGCCGGGGAACGCTCGCTCATTCTCACCCTCACCAAGAAAATGGCCGAGGACCTGACCGACTATCTTTCGGGGCTGGGGCTCAAGGTGCGCTACATACACAGCGAGGTGGAAACCTTCGAACGGGTGGAAATACTCATGGACCTGAGGCAGGGCGTGTTCGACGTGCTGGTGGGAATCAACCTGTTGCGCGAGGGCATAGACCTGCCTGAGGTGTCCTTCATCGCCATCCTGGACGCCGACAAGATAGGTTTCCTGCGCTCCGTGACCAGTCTGGTGCAGATAATCGGCCGGGCGGCGCGCAACTCGGCAGGCAAGGTGATCATGTACGCGGACCGCATGAGCGATGCCATGAAACAGGCCATCGCCGAGACCGAACGCCGCCGCGCCCACCAGATCGCCTATAACGAGGCGAACGGCATCACCCCGACGACGGTCAAGAAAGCGATAAGAGATCTCCTCAAACGGCACGCAGAAGAAAACAAGGCGGCAGCAGGCACGGAAATCGAAGTACTGATGAAATCCTACAATGTCTTTATACCCGGACAGAGGAAACAGCTCATCCGTGCCCTGGAAGCGGAAATGCTGGAACACGCGAAAAACCTGGAGTTCGAGCAGGCCGCAACCATCCGGGACGAGATAGAAAGGATCAGGAACATGTCGGTAGCCGACTGAGCACTACGTCCGTATCAGCGGCCCAGATCCAAAGCGGCGCGCAGGCGGGACCGGAATTCCTTCTCTACCGTACCGCCTTTCAGGTATTCGGACACGACCGATCTGACAACCGCGGGAAATGAGCGCCAGTATCGCTCCGGCCAATCACCCATTTCCCTGCGGAGAGCCTCATCGGCGCCGTTCTGCATGGTGCCTGTGGAATACGCGACGAACTGGTCCACCATAGCCAGCAGGATATCCACAGGGACCCGTTCGCCACCCGCGGAGGAAGCGTCCTGATTATCGTTTCCGGAGCCTGCATGGCCGGCGCTTTCACCATCGGGAACCCAGGCATCCAACAACTCTTCAATCTGGTCCTCTCCCAGTTCCGGGGCCTCCCTCCTGAGCATGCCTGCCGCCATGTCGCGGACAGTCCTGCGCACCATTTCCAGGCCGCCACCCACACCCAGGGTCAGATCTTCCGCTGCCTTTTTTGCAAAGCTTCGCGGGTCAAGCATGTGGCTCTCACCGAACAGGGCCAAGTCGCGCTTGCGTCGAACCACAGCTGCAGCAACGGCCTCGATTTCGGCGGCTCCGCAACGGTTTAGAATGTAGTCCATTGTCCTTACCAACTCGTCGTTTGCCATGGAAGCAGACTAGACCGAAGGACCGCAAAGCTCAAGGCTTCGTCCCGTCCAAACGACAGCTAACATTGCCAAGTTGACACTGCCAAGTTGACGCTGGAGTAACGATGGGGTACACCAGTAAGCATGGTCATTTCTTTCCTGGGTACGGGCACCTCCCACGGCATTCCCGTAATCGCATGTTCCTGCCCGGTCTGTCGTTCGGAGGATCCCCGGGATGCCAGATACAGGGCGTCCATACTGGTCAAGGGCGACTCCGGCGAGCGCATACTTGTGGACGCAGGGCCCGAATTCCGCCTGCAGGCACTACGGGCCGGATTGGACAGCCTGGACGCCATGCTTCTGACCCATGCCCACGCAGACCATATCCACGGACTGGACGACCTCCGGCCGCTCACCCATAACCACGTGCTTCCCGTGTACGGAAATACACAAACCATCGATGAATTGCGCGAACGCTTTTCCTATTTTTTCCGTACTACCCAGAAAGGCGGGGGAAAGCCAAAAATAAATGAGCTTGTTGCAGACGGAAAATTCCAGATAGGTGGCTTGACAATCAGACCGATCCCCATCGAGCACGGCAGGCTGGAAATTCTTGGCTGGAAATTCAGTGAAGGAAACAAAAAAGCCGCGTACATCACCGACGCCAGCGGTATTCCTTCCGCCTCTATCAGGCATTTACGCCACCTGGACCTGCTCATTGTGGGTGCCCTGAGGGAGCGCCCCCACGAAACGCACTACTCGTTTTCACAGGCAAAAGCCCTGATCGATAAACTCTCTCCAAAGAAAGCCCTCATAACCCATATCTGCCACGAGCACTCCCACACGGATATTGAGACCTGGTTTGTGGGGACGGTAGCAGGTCCCGCCTGGGATGGCCTGGAAGTGGATATAAGCGCTATCTGAAGTTTTGCGGGCAGGTGCGCCCTACCGGGCGCACCAATAAAAAAACCCGCCTTTCAGCGGGTGTATCGTGCGTCTTCGCGGGATGAACCGCGGAGCGTCAGACCTTCTTGGTGATATAATCGCTTCGAAGGCAACGGGTGCACAGTTTGACGGTAAAGGTGGAACCGGCTATCAGGGTCTTCACCTTAACCAGATTTGGTTTCCAAACGCGGCGTGAATGGTTCTTGGCATGGCTGACCTTATTACCGCTAATCGTTTGTTTTCCGCAGATATCACATTTCCGGGCCATTTGGGGACCTTCCTTTCGGAGTATAGTGCACGTAAAGTACGAGCTACTATAGCGAATCCTGCAGGGAATGTAAAGTGCCACAGGAAAGAAAGCCTGTACGGCACCCGGATACGGGTTTGTCCGCGGGATTGCTTGCACCCGATGCATGCAAAGCATATTATGTTCGTATGGGTATCATGTTGCCGGTAGCTTCCGGCAAGGGCGGGGTAGGAAAAAGCGTCTTTTCTGTCAACCTCGGCGTCGCTCTTGCGGAATTGGGGAAAACCGTCGTGCTTGCGGATCTGGATCTGGGCGCGTCCAACCTGCACACCCTTTTGGGAATCAAAAACCGCCATAACGGTTTTGGAGGCCTCATACACAAGACCGATCCCAATGTGGAGGCCTTGGTCATAGAAAGTGGCATACCAAGGCTTTTTTTCATCCCCGGCGACGGATTGCTTCCTGGTACGGCGAATCTGGATTATTTCGTCAAACGCAAGATCCTGAAAGAATTAGCCGTCCTGCCCGCCGATTACGTCATCATGGACTTGGGCGCGGGATCCTCCTACAACGTGGTGGATTTCTTTCTGAGCGCTTCTTCGGGCATCATCACTACCATGCCCGAGATCACTTCCATACTTAACGCGTATTCCTTCCTGAAAACCGCCCTGTACCGAGCCTTGTTCCGATCTTTCCCCCCAAAGGGTCCGGAAAGGAAAATGATAGCCGAATTCGTGTCCCGCAAGATCGAAGGCACCGACGAATCCTTTACATCCCTGATCGAGGGGCTTTCCGGCTCTTTTCCCGGCACCACAACCGAAGTGATCCCCCGTCTGGCCGGTTTTTTTCCCCGGGTTGTCATCAACATGGGAAAATCCAATGCCGATCTGGCTATCGGCGGGCGCCTGCGAGAAATCGCCCAGCGCAATCTGGGTCTTGCGATCGAGTATATAGGGTTCGCGCCCTGGGACGATCTGGTTCCGCGCTCGGTGGCTGAAAGAAGACCGATCCTGCTCGCTTACCCCCAGGCACCCTACTCCGCCACTGTACGCGCCATTGCGCGACGAATTGCAGAAACCCCCATTCAGGCTGCACCCAGGCTTTACCAGGACAACGAGGATTTGGCGGCTGTGGCCGAGGAAGGTTTGACGAATGGATCGGAAGGCTATGCTGAAGCGTCTTTTACAGCAGCTGATGCATGAATCCCCCGAGCATCAGGGATAGCGTCGCTTGAAGGCTTCTACCCGCGGCGAGGCAGCGGCATCCAGGGCCGAGCTCGTCCCCCCCTCCAGATACCGGTAACCCAGGCCAGCGATCATCGCTCCGTTGTCACCACAGAGCGGAAGTGACGGAAAAACGCAACGTAGGTCGGTTCTTTCCGTGAGTCTGGCACGCAGATATGAATTAGCCGCGACACCGCCCCCTGCGACGATGGTCCTCAGGCCCGTGTCCTCCACTGCCCTGAACAGGCTGCGCAAGAGGATTTCTATCGCGGTTTTCTGAAAGGACGCGGCAATGTTCTCGTTGCTTACAACGGCGTCGCGCACCCTGAATTGTTCCAACTGATTCACCGCCGCCGTCTTGAGGCCCGAATAGGAAACATCGTAACGGTGTTCGCCCTTGTGCAGGTTCGGCAAGGGAAAACGGAACGCATCCGGATCACCGGAACGGGCAAGGGTATCTATGACCACCCCGCCGGGGTAACCCAGGTTATAATATTTAGCAACCTTGTCAAAAGCCTCTCCGACAGCGTCGTCAATGGTAGTTCCCAACACGCGAATTTCGTCGAAATCGTCGACGCGGCAGACGATACTGTGCCCACCGGAGACGAGGAGCCCAAGGTAGGGGTATTCTATCTCTTCCTCCAGGTGGGGAGCATACAGATGCCCCAACATGTGATCCACCGCGATGAAAGGCAAGCCCCGAGCCCAGGCAAAAGCCTTCCCGAAAGAAAGTCCCACCATGAGCGATCCCGTCAGGCCAGGTCTCGATGTGGCGGCGACCGCATCTACCTCTTCGGGAACGATTTCAGCTTCCGAGAGCGCCGACTTGACTATTCCGGCTATCCACTCCGTGTGCATGCGGCTCGCTATTTCTGGCACTACACCCTGGTATACGGTATGAAAAGGTATCTGCGTAACGACGACGTTGCTGAGGATCCGCCGCCCGTCCTCTACGACCGCTGCAGCGCATTCGTCGCAGGAAGTCTCAATCCCCAAAACCCTCATCGTCGTAGGTCCCCATCATGATGCGCGATATGGTCGATAGGGAAAAACCCTGTTCGATCAGTTCCGGGTATAATTCCCTTAAAGTAGAGGCGAGCTCGGAAGACCAGGCATGCCCGATCATGACCGACGAACCTTTCTTTTCTGCCTTCTGGAAGCCTTCCTGGATAAAGCGGATCATTTCCGCACGTTCTTGAATATTGTCTACGAACACGTCGCGCTCCCGAATGCGTATTCCCATCCTCGCTGCTACGGCGGGGACTACAGTTTCTCCTGTCGTTCTGGAATCCAGGAAGTATATATCATGTTTGCGGCAAACCGCGAGAATCGTTTCCATTGCTGTGACATCGGAAGTTACCAGCGATCCCTGATGGTTGTTCATGCCGACTATCGGTCCGACTTCGGCAATATTGCGCTCCAGCACCACGCGCATTTCCTCCGGGCTCATGTTTACGAAGATTGCTCCCGGGCCTGGATTCTGCCCGCCGATGGCCTCCATCGGCTGGTGGAGGATTACATCCTTGCCCGCAGCCCTGATCCTGCGCGCGGCCTCCGCCGAATGGGGCAAACCCGGCAACACCGCTATGGTAAGGGCTCCCGGAAAGGACAAAAAAGGATCAAGCTCCTTCAGGTTATTACCGGCATCATCGATCACGATCAGTCCGGTGCCCTTCTTCCCCAGAAACGATTTCGGAAGGAGCTCCGGCTTTATGGAGACGCCGGAACCGCCCGTAGACCTGGAAACCGTAAGCGGAGTTGTGGCTTCGGGAAGGGATGGCTGCTTGGACGCCGCTCCCTTGCCGGCAGCCACCTTTTTCGTCTCAGGAACGCCGGAAGGTATCGTGGTGGCGTAATTTGAACTATCGGAAACCGGCGGCATGGTATGGCGTTTCAACGGAGACACCCTGGTGCCAACCTGATCGATGGCAGTCGCTTCCGGGTAAATCGCACCCGGAGGGGTTTTCGCAGAATCGGCGGTGGTTTCTGCTGGTATGGATGACGGTATCAGGGCTGGCAGAATTCTATCATTTTCATTCGTCGAGGTTTTTGTCAAAGAACCCGTCGGATTATCAGTGGATTCCTCCAAACCTGAACTTGCCGGCTTATCAACGAAAAAGGGGGAATACAAAGTAAAAAGCACCGAAAATACCACCGCCCCCAGGACAAATACGGCTACGATGACTACTGCCCGTAAACCATCGCTCACACCCGGACGTCGCGGTCTCCGTTTTCCGGTTCCTGAAAGTCCGGATCTATTTCTTCTGCCCTTCGAGTTGACCGAATTCACCAATTTCAAAGTAAAGGTATAAAGCGGCTTGGTCAAGCTCAATTGCAGGTGGCGAAGTAACTGGTGGCGAAGTAACCGGTAGTGCAGTAACAGCAAACCCAGCTTGGGCCCCAGCCGGTGGGACCCTAAGGCCCTGCAGTGACAAATCGCCAACCTCAGACGTTGACGTAATCCCGCAATTCGATGGCCTGCACCTTCAGTTTTTTCAAAGCCCTGATTTCTATCTGACGGACTGTCTCAGGCGAGATTCCCATTTCCTCGCTGATCCGTTTAAGCGTATAGCGCTCGCCTCCAAAAAACTGAAAGCGGCACATGAGGATCTGCTTCTCCTTCGCCATCAGCCGCTCAAGAAAAACGAGCGTTTCTTCGCGTACCGTTTCGCGTATGACCTCCCTTTCGGGGCTGTAGGAAGTGTCCTCGCACAGATCGAGCAGGGAACCCGATTCATCTCCCGTCTCCGCGTCCAGTGAGATGATCCCGCCAGCCAGGTTGAGAAGACGTTCGGTTTCCATTACTTTCATATTCACTTCACCGGCAATTTCATCGTTTGTGGGGCGGCGCATCAGCTTCTGGCTCAGATAATTATAAGCCCTCTGAATTTTCTTGAGCGCCTCTTCCTTCCGGTGTGGCAAGCGTATCGCCCTTCGCTTGTTGGCGAGGGAACGCGTTATGGACTGCTTGATCCACCAATTCGCATAGGTAGAAAAACGGACGTTTTTTGTATAATCATATTTTTGCGCTGCCCTGATCAGACCAAGATTACCTTCCTGGATCAGGTCCAGCAGGGGGACATCGTTCGATATGAAAGCTTTGGCAATTTTCACGACCAGACGGAGGTTCGATTCGATGAGTTTTTGTCGGGCGTTCTCATCGCCACCTTTTATCTTACGGGAGAGGTCGAGTTCCTCTTCGAAACTGAGGAGAGGAGTCGACTTAATCTGTTCAAAGTAAGTTCGCAATGAATCTTCCTGCTGATTTTCGTCGCCCTTCATCCTCAGCTCCTCTGCACCGCAGCGCGATGGATGCAGATTAATATGCATATTGCATGCCATCATGGACGAATTCAGAAAATTCTTATTAAGTATATATAATGATAGAAATTAAAATACTCATGATAATTTCTGAAAATGTATAGGGTATATTATGTATGATTTTCCATACAAAACACCATTTTAAGTGTATGTAAATTCGCACGATTAACCTTTGGTTTTTAAAAAAATTGTGCTATGGTGCCACATGGAATGCGGAATCAGCTCCCATAAGAGGGGAAAAGACGGACATTTCAGCATCTCCTGGTCCGTACTGAGACAAGCCGACAGATGGGCCATAGCAAGTTCCGTCCCTGCCGTTGGCGGCGTGTACGAGCTATACTGGATGGATGAACGCAAGCATCTGCGACTGTTCCGGGTAGGAAATGCCCGCTACGGAGGACTTCGTTCAGAAATCAGACGGCTAACCGATGCGGAACTCGCAGAAACGCCGGAAATCTCGACCATCCTAAGGGACCGAAACATATTCTTTCGTTATGCACCGTCGAATTCTGCATTGGATATGGCTGATGTGGTCTGGTTTTTTAGAAAAACATATTTTCCGGAACATGCGGGAGTGGAACATTCCGGCCGTTTCGAACGAATCTACATGAACGAAACAGCCCCCGACAAGGTGCGATGGATAGATTGATGGACAGATGGACAGAATCATACTGAGTAGTAAACAAGAAAGCCCGGCTTTCCGATACTTTCAGCATGAACAGAACAAGCACCATCGCGACCTGCCTTTTTTTTGGATTGACCCTTATCGCAGGAATAAACGCCCAGACAGCGACAAGGCCTGCAGATAACGCGGGACAAAACACCGAAACGCCCAAAACAGCCATAAAGGCACAGCCATCCTTCCATCAGGAAGGCATTGCATCCTTTTACGGAGCGGATTTCGAAGGCAAACCTACCGCATCGGGTGAGCTGTTTGATTCAGGCGCCCTCACCGCCGCACATCCGTCACTCCCCTTCGGGACGCTCATCACAGTTACCAACCAGCATAATAAGGCCAGCGTTGTCGTCCGCGTGAATGACCGTGGTCCTTTCGTTTCGACCCGCATATTGGATGTGTCCCGGGCAGCTGCCGAGAAATTGGATATGATCATTACCGGAACCGCTCCTGTTGTAGTGGAGCTCGCCCCTGTTTATGGATCAGGAGGCCAAAAGGAAACAGCGCTGGTTCCAACCCCGGAAACAGATTTTCAAAACCCGGTGATGGGACTGATAGTGGAACCGTCCGCATTGCCGCCGGCGCGCATAATGCCGATGGTGCCGGATCCTTCAAATGGCAAGAAATACCGATTGCAGGTAGGTTCTTTCAAGCTGGTGCGCAATGCGACCGAAGCCTTTGAAAAGTTGAAAACAGCAGGCCTTTTCCCTGCCTATGAGAGAAATGGCGAGCTGTACCGCGTCGTCGTACCCATGGTCCCGAGTGCGGACCTGGTGCGGGTAGCCGAGTCCATGGGAGCAGCTGGATTCACGGAAGTACTTGCCCGGGAAGAACGGTAGGAGCCCTCAACGGCCAGGGCAATACCTTTGCTTGACAAGATCAGCCGTCGCGGAGACAATCCCGGCAGGTAGTTGCCTTGAAACGGGAGGGATGGAACATGAGGAAACGAGCGAACAACACTTTGGTGATAGGTGCCCTCATCGGAGTGATTGGACTGGCGCTTCTCGGTTACGGTATTTTCCAGTATAACGTCATCCACCAATCCTTGGTAAAATCTTTGGGCAATGCCTTCGACAAGCTGGTAAAGGGTTCTTCCAAACCGGAAACACTGGCGATTGCCGAGATGATCGCTGGTGGCGTCCTGGCGCTGGCAGGTGCGTTTCTGGCTTTTGGACGGCGTAAACGCTGACCCTTTTCATCTTTCGGTAAAAGCGATATAGTGCAACGGGATAACTCGCGATGCCCGGCCCGCCGGGCCATTTTGACATGGCCGAGAATATTCCCGCATACCGAATGAACAAGAGTGTCCGATGGAATTCAATGAACTGAAACTGCATCCCGATCTCCAGAAAGGGATCGAGGACTCCGGCTATAAAACCTGCATGCCCGTTCAGGAACAGGTATTACGGAATGCCTTTGGCGGAGCGGACCTCTACGTCCAATCCCAAACCGGCACCGGCAAGACAGCCGCGTATCTCGTGGCAATCTTCCAAAGACTATTGACAGAGCCGCTCCTGGGTGGCAGGAAAGCCCTGATAATGGTACCGACGAGGGAACTTGCCGTACAGGTCGAGGATGAGGCAAAAAAAATCGCCAAGTACCTGCCCTATAAAGTAGGAAGCTTTTACGGCGGCGTGGGTTATGCCCACCAGCAGAAATTGCTCAAAGAGAACGCCCAGATCATGGTAGGCACCCCCGGCCGCGTGCTGGACCTGAACAGTTCCGGACAGATGTCCCTGATGGATATTTCCTTCCTTATACTGGATGAGGCGGACCGCATGTTCGACATGGGTTTCTACCCCGACCTGCGCAAGCTAATCCAGGTCGTGCCACCAGCTGACCGCCGCCAGACCATGCTTTTCAGCGCGACACTGAATGCCTGGGTCAAGAACCTGGCCTGGGAATACACCAAGGAACCCTTGGAGATCGAGATCGAGCCGGAAAACGTCACGGTGGACGAAATCGATCAATTGTTGTACCACGTACCCAGTCACGACAAGATGAAGCTTCTTCTGGGCATTTTCCAGAACGATAAACCCGAAAGCGCCATCATTTTTTGCAATACCAAGCGCTTCACCGAGATAATCGCCAAACGTCTCAAAATAAACGGTATCGATTGCGAGTTCATCATCGGTGACCTGCCGCAATTCAAGCGGCTTCAGATCATCGAGGACGTAAAATCGGGGAAGAACAAGTACCTGGTAGCCACCGATGTGGCAGCGCGCGGCCTGGATATAGAAGGCTTGGCAATGGTGGTGAATTACGACCTGCCCAATGAAGCCGAGAATTATGTCCACCGCATAGGGCGCACAGCGCGGGCGGGAAAAACGGGCAAGGCCATCAGTCTGGCCAGCGAACAGGACGTCTACGGGCTTCCTGCCATCGAGAAATACCTTGAGAAGAAAATTCCATCCCAGAATGCGGATTCCTCCCTGTATGGTGAGGACAAGAGCGAGGGGATGCGTATCCGTACCGACGATTACGATGATCGCGGCGGCGACAGGCATGGAAGCAGGGCTCCTTCCGGAGGACGCCACGGCGAACACCGTGGAGAACGTAGGGACGGCCGTATAAGTGAAAGCAGGGCACCCCGCCGCGGCGACAACCGTTCCGACCATGACCGCGCCCGGCCAGCAGAAACCAGCCGGCCAGCGCCCGTCCAGGCAGCACCCCGCGACAACAGGGTCGCCGCAAAACCGGATCTTTCGCGTATCTCCTTTGAAGAGCGCCTGGCCTATTATCGCCGAAAATACGGCGCCGGCCAGGAAGCCAACGCCCAGAACGCAGCGGCGGCTGATCCTGCCCGCACCGGAACCGAAAATCCAAGGGGAGACAGGAAACGTGCCCCTAGCGACCGACACGGATCCCGTCCGCCAGCAGTCGCTGTCGGCGAAAACCTGGATAACGTAAACAGGGAGAACCAGGGCCGGAACGGACCGGTTCGGGGTGGCAGGCGAGGACCGGAAGTTCAGGGCGGGGACCGTAGCAACGGCCAACGAAGGCAGGGACAGCATCCCCCACAGCCGAATAAACCATCAGCCGGTGCAAACCGCAATCCTTCAGCAAAAACGGCCGTCAAACCGGCCGCTTCGAACGGGGCAGCTGCGCCCAAGAAATCCATCTTCGGACGCCTGCTCGGCATGTTCGGCAAGAAATAGGAGTAGGGTACTTCGTGATCACTGTAACCGACGTCTCACTGTCCTTTGGCGAGCGAAGCCTCTTCAAGGACGTAAACCTGAAATTCAATCGGGGTAATTGCTACGGCATCATCGGCGCCAACGGCGCTGGAAAATCGACGTTCCTTAAAATACTCTCCGGCGAAATAGAGCACGATAAGGGCGACATAGTCATTACCGCCGGCGAACGCATGACAGTACTGAAACAGGACCACTTCGCCTTCGAGGATCACTCAGTCCTGAATACGGTCATCATGGGTTATCCCAAACTGTACCGGGTTCAGATGGAACGGGAAGCCATCTACGCCAAGGAAGATTTTACCGAGGCAGATGGCTTGCGCGCCGCGGAACTGGAAGGTGAATTCGCCGAACTGAACGGCTGGGAAGCGGAAGCCCAGGCTGGCCAGCTCCTGTCGGGCCTTGGCTTGGATGAAGCCGACCACGGCAAGATGATGGGTGAGCTGGACGAATCGAGGAAAGTCCGCATCCTGCTGGCACAAGCCCTGTTCGGCAATCCGGACATACTCCTCCTCGACGAGCCCACCAACGGCCTCGATCTGGAGTCCATCTCCTGGCTTGAGGAATTCCTCATCAACTTCCCCAATATCGTCATCGTCGTATCCCACGACCGCCACTTCCTGAACGCCATCTGCACCCATGTCTGCGATATAGACTTCGGCAAGATCTCGCTCTTTTCAGGCAACTACGATTTCTGGTACCAGATGAGCCAGATGCTCCAGCGGCAGGCCAGGGACCAGGCCAAGAAGAACGAGGACAAGGCCAAGGACCTGAAGGAATTCATCCTGCGCTTCTCGGCGAACGCCTCGAAAAGCCGGCAGGCGACCAGCCGCAAAAAAGTGCTGGAAAAGCTTGATCTGGGAAATCTGCCCGTCACCAGCCGGAAATTTCCCTATGTGGCCTTCAAGTGCGAACGGGAAATCGGCAATAACGTCCTGCGTGCGGAAAAGCTCAAATACTCCTTCGAAGGGTCGGTGGTCCTTGGCGATTTCTCGCTGATGGTGAACAAGGGCGACAAGATAGCCTTCGTAGGCGCGGAACACCAGGCCAAGACTGCCTTCTTCCAGCTTATTGCCGGAGCGGACAAGGCGGAATCGGGCGATTACTATTGGGGTCAGACGGTCAGCTCCTCATACTTCCCCAAAGACAATGCGACTTGGTTCGCCTCGGATTATTCCATCGTGGATTGGCTCAGGCAGTATTCTCCCGATCAGGATGAGACCTACGTACGAAGTTTCCTGGGAAGGATGCTTTTTTCCGGCGACGAGGCCTTAAAGCCGGTTAACGTGCTCTCGGGAGGGGAGAAGGTACGTTGCATGCTCTCGCGCATGATGCTTTCGGGCGCCAACGTGCTGATAATGGACGAACCTACCAACCATCTGGACCTGGAAGCCATCACCGCCCTGAACGATGGATTGAAGGACTTTGCCGGGGTGGTGCTCTTCAATTCCCATGACCATGAGTTCATCAACTCCGTGGCCAACCGAATCGTGGAGATCGTTCCTGGTGGTGTCATCGACCGCATGATGCCTTTTGACGATTACCTGGCCGACGAATCGGTTAAAACCCTCCGAGCCCAGTTCTACCACCACGCCGAACGGTTGATGATTTAGGAATAACGGCACGCGCTCCGTCGGATAAATGACTGCAGGGCGTGCCGCTTGCGTTCAGAAATACCAGCGTACTCCCAAACCCATACCCACATCGTCGAAAGTCGTATCGGGGAAGAGGCGCAGACCCGGAACCAGCTCCAGAAAGGCTTCGACAGGCAGGTCAGAAAACTCCCAGCGGATACCCAGGGGTATCCGGGCTGCCAGTCCTATGGTTGAAGCGGACGAATCATAACGCCCGGTGCCCACAAGTATGGTAAACTTCGCGCCTACCCCAGAGTAAAGCGGGATGAACACCGATTTAATCTTGAAGATACGGTCGAAATGGAAGATATAATCTCCCGTGAGCGTTAATCCACCGGGAGAGATCAAATCCCAGGCCAGGGCAGCCTGCAGGGAAGTATCCGTATCCAGCTTGTATCCCAGGGATATACCGCTTGGATCACCTACTATAAGACCTGCACCAAGAGGACCTTCCTTGGCGAGTACAGGTAAACAACCCACCAACAAAATGAGTACCAAGCCCGCAAAAATACGTTTCATACTGTACTCCTGAAATCCAGTGCATTTAGAAAATATGGTTCTAACCTATCGGATGTCAAAATAATAGCGTTCCAGATATGCCACCCTTTTTCTTGCATCGTCATATCGCGGGCTTTGGGGATATTCCTGCACCAGACGCTGATAAAAAGCCAAGGATGATTTTATATCCTTGTTTGGTCCGTTAACCTCCAGGAGCTGCCCATATAGCCACAGGGCCTCGTCGCTTCCGGATGGATAGCGATCCAGGAATACATCCAGGATAGCGAGCGCGGAATCCGACCTGCCGGCGTCACCCTCGGACTTGGCAGCTGCGAAATATACTTCGGGTGTGGCATCGCTCTTGATGGTATCCGCAACGGCACGGACTGTTCGGGGAGTGGTCGTAATGGCTCCAGCTGTGGTCGCGGCTTTGGGAACGATCGGAGAAGGGTTAGACTGAGGGCCAAGCGCGGTTGCGGTGCTCGCTGGAGAGGTCGTATTGGCCACGCTTGCTGCTGCTCCCGGGGATGCCTGCGCGGCCAAACCCTGCACAATCGCATCCGACAGGGAAGGTACAGGGATGGACGCGACTCCGGCATCCTCCCTCGCGGTGTTCGAGGGAAGAAGGGAAAGCAACGAGGACGCGGTAGCGGCGGTCGCGCTGCCGGAGGCTGCCGCGGTAGGCGGCCACCTGGGTTCGGCCACTACGCGGCCACGGTCGATCGGCAGGGAAAAGCCGCCGACCACAGCCCCCGATGGGGGGGCCTCCACGTTAACCTGCACATAATCGTTGACTATATAATCATTTATGAAATCCTGCCGATAAAATTTGAGCGAGTAGCTTCCTTCAAGTTCTGCCCGGAATATGAAGGATTGCCCCTCCTTTTCCAGGCGCCGCGAATCATAGGGCAGGCCTTTCCTGGCGCCCTGCTCACCCAGGAATACCCAACCTGCGGAGCGGAAAGGCACCTCGAGTAGTTGGCCTACGCTGAGACGGATGGATCGGGAAAAGACAACGGGATCCTCGACGACAATCGGTGCAACCCGCGAAGGCAAATCCGGCAAGCCCGCAGGCGGAAGCAGTAGGGGCTTTTTTTCCACCGGAGCCGGAATGGGTTCCGAAGGTGCCACCTGAGGTGGTTTGGGAACCGGTTTGGGCTCTATTTTAGGCGCCGGATCCGGTGTTTTCGGTATCGCGGGTTTGGGGCTTGACGCGGGTCCCGGGATCGGCTGGCTTGGAACAGCCGGTTTCGGCGCTTCCTCCGCTACTTTGACCGGAACAGGCTTTTCCGGAACCAGAGCCAACGGGGCAGTTTTCACAAGCGGCGCAAGGGGCAGAACCGGGCTCGAGGGTTCCATAAGTTTTATGGTTCCATCTGTTTCAGGTGGTGAGAGGATAGTGAAATTTTCAGGAAAAGGCGAAGAAGGTTCTTCCATCAATGGGACCTGCGGCAAGAGGCCAGGTTCGACGGGGGCTGAGCCTGCGGAAGGGCGGTCGTCATCGGAAGCGGAGATGTAGGTCCCGACCTTGGCGGGTGGTAGCACCTCGGAAGGGGATTCCGGTGCTATGGCAGGGACCACCGGTGCCGAAGCTGATTGGGGCGAAATCTCGTCCCCTGTCTTCGACGGAGGAACAGCCGTGCAGCTTGCGGAGATTGAAACAAAAGCAAGCAGAATCAGCATTGCGGAGCTTACCCTGCACCCACCACACCCCTTTGGTAAAGGTCCGCTTTCATTTCTCATGCAAGGATTATACCAGATCGTCGGGCATTTGTAACACCATTCTTTTTAGCCATCAGGGAACCGTCCCCATCAGGGCATCAATTTTCCCCTTCGACTCGTAGCGCAGGGCT
This sequence comes from Breznakiellaceae bacterium, assembly GCA_964202565.1. GTDB lineage: Bacteria > Spirochaetota > Spirochaetia > Treponematales > Breznakiellaceae > SZUA-426. The sequence continues at coordinate 16,071 of CAXNJE010000043.1, forward strand.
GCTCCATCCAGGGTCGCGGGATCGGTCCAGAAAGGCGCTGTATCCTCCACACCCCATTTGTCACGAGGTTCCCGGGACAGTAACACCCTGGGCAGGAAATCCGGTTCCTCCGGCGGAAAGAGCTCATCTGGATCGAGTGGGAGTGGCGCAAAATCGGCGGATAATTCGGCTGCCAGTTGGCGGCTCTCCTTGACGGTAAGCGCGCTGTCAGCCGAAGCTGAGGAGGACTGCACAGAAGTTTGTGAAGCGGAAAACATATTCGAAAGCAACAGGTAGAGCGAAACAAGCAGGAGTGAAAGGATTGCCAACCCCAAGGCTATCGCGTATAAAAGGTGCTTTTTAAGGAAAGCACCCAGTGCGAATTTACCCTTGGCTTCCCGCATCGCCCAATTCCTCCATTGTGCCAGTGAAAGCCGTTTCGGCAGGCGCATTGTCAGGTGTGGTTGCCAGTACGACCGCAGCAGCTACCGCTTTGGCCCCGGTCTCGGCGGCGAGGGCTGCGGCGCGTTTGGCGGTCCGGATGGGGTGCAGGGTGGCTTCATCCACGAGTGATGGGTCGTCGATGCCGGGGGGCAGCTCGGCACCCACCTCGATCTCGACTTCCTCGTCCTCATAGACTTCTTCAGGCATGGACGATTCATAGCTGTCGGATTCCTCGTTCTCCAGGCGCACGGAAATGACCTTGGTTATGCCCGATTCTTCCATGGTGACGCCCAATAGGGTGCGGGCACCGGTGACTGTTTTCTTGTTGTGGGTGATTACGATAAATTGGCTGTTGTTGCCGAATTCGCGTAATAGCTGGACGAAACGGACCACGTTGTGCTCGTCCAATGCCGCGTCGATCTCGTCGAGGAGGCAGAAAGGCGAAGGCTTGACCATATAGGTGGCGAAAAGCAACGCCACGGCGGTCATGGATTTTTCTCCGCCCGAAAGCAGGGTGATGTTTTCCAGTTTCTTGCCCGGTGGCTGGGCAAAGATTTCGATACCCGACTCCAGCACATGGTTGGGGTCGGAAAGGCGCAGTTCGGCCCTTCCTCCGCCGAAGAGCCTGCGGAACATATTGTGGAAGTTCTTCTTGATCTTGTTGTAGGTGTTGATGAACAGTTCCGAGGATTCGGCCCGGATCTCGGCGGTGATGCGTGCCAGGTCATCCCGGGCTTTTTTCAGGTCCGTCAGCTGCCCTGACAGGAAGTCGTACCGGTCCTTGGCTTCGACATACTCGTCGGGGGCCATCAGGTTCACCGATCCCAGATCCTTGAGGGCGCTCCTGGCTGCGGCCAGCTTGTCCCGCAGGTCCGCGGTGGGAGCCGTTATGGTAAACATCCGTTCCTCGAACTCCAGGAGGTCCCGGGAATGGGTCTCGCGGAAGTTGTCCTGGATGTTGCGCAGTTCGGTTTCGGTCTGGACCAGATCCATGTGCAGTTTTTCCAGGGCCTGCTGGATGCGGCCCATTTCGGCAAGTCGCTTCTTGAGCGCCTCCTGCTTGCCAGTCACGTCGCCGTTCCTGGAGGCGATGTCCTTTTCCAGGCCCTCCAGTTCCAGGCTGAGCTGACGGCCGCGCCTTTCGATGTCGGCTATGTCGGCTTCCGCTTCCTCGATCTGGTCCGCGATCTCCTCGTAGCGCTTCTTGTCCTGGAACAGCTCGTCCTGGACGGTCTTGAGCAGATTTTCCTGGCCCGCCAGCTCGCGGCGGATAAGCCTGGCCTGTTCCTCCGCGGATTGGGCCTGGGTAGCCATGCGCACCCGGTTGACGCGAAGTTCTTCCAGGGTACGCCTGTATTCGTCGATCTTGGTGCCCAAACCCTCGTTTTCGCCGCGAAGGGCAGCGATTCGCTCCCGCAGTCCCAACACTGTCTCTTTCAGACCGCGCACCTTGGCGTCGAGCGCGCGTTTTTTGGTCATGATGCCTTCCGGCGACAGGAATTCGTCTATGAAGGCCGGAGTGGTCTTGCGGTAATGCTCAAAAAGCTCCCGGGACCGGTCGGCCTCGCGGGCGGCTTCGGCAAAGGCGGAAACCGCTCCATCTGCGATCTTTTTGAGCTCCTGGTTGGAGGGGAGGTCACCGCCCGACAGGGCCCGGGCAACGGCGTCGGCGAAGTCCTTGAAGAGCGATTCACGGCCTGCAAGCAAGGTGCGCAGACGTCCCAGGGTGGCGTCCAGCTCTTCCTCGGCGCGGCGACGTTCCTGGGCGGAATAGCCCAGATCTTTCAGGCGTGCGTCCAGTTCGGCCACGATGTCGTCGGTGATGGTTTCAAGCTGGAGCTCATAATCTGCCCGGGTCTCCTCGGCCTGGATGATGTCCGCCTCGGCGCGGTGTGCGGCCTTGTCGTTCTCGCCCATTCGGGCGGAGGCTACGGCGACGTTCTCCTCAAAGGAAACGATGTTCTTCTCGATATCCCCGACGCGCTTTTTCAGATCCCGGACCACGCCTTCCTGCTCGTCCGCATCTTCCAGCAATTCTTCTATCTTGATCTTGACAGCTTTCTCGCGGCTTTCATTCTGCTGGATTTTGGCCTTGGATTCGGTTCGGCGCTCAACCAGGAGTTTCGCTTCCTTTTCCTTGCCATTTTTCTCTACCGCGAGACCGTAAATCCGCTTCTGCCTGTCGATCAGCTGGGCTTCCATGGCGTTTACCACGTCAAGATTCTCTTCCAGGGAGCGGTTGATCGAGGCAATCTCGGCGTTGACGGTATCGCGCTCTTTGGTACGTAAGGCGAGGTCTTCGCTGCGGCGGTCCCGTTCCGAATTGAACTGTTTGAGACGCAAAAGCTGGATATCCAGCTCGTTGTTGAAAATTTCATCCCTAAGGGCACGGTATTTCAGGGTCTTGTCGGCCTGGACCTTGAGGGAATCGTACAGGCGCTTCACCTCGCCGAGTATGCCCTCGACCTGGCGCATGTTTTCCTCGGTCCGTTCCAGCTTGCGTTCGGCCTCTGCGCCGCGTACTTTGAAGCGGGTGATGCCCGCCGCCTCCTCGAAGAGATAGCGCCGCTCATCGGGCTTGGAAGACAGGACCTGATCGATCTTGCCCTGCTCCATGACCGAATAGGCGGCCTTGCCCACGCCCGTGTCCCAAAACAGCTCGCGAACGTCCTTCAGCTTAACCAGAGTCTGGTTGATGAAGTATTCGCTCTCGCCCGACCGGTAGAGACGGCGTTTAATCTGGATTTCGGGCATGTCTATGGCGAGCAAGCCCGCGTCATTGGCCAGGGTAAGGGTTACTTCAGCGACATTGAGGGCCTTTCGGGTTTCGGTGCCGTTGAAGATGACGTCTTCCATCTTCTCGGCGCGCAAGGACTTGGAAGCCTGTTCACCCAGTACCCACTTTATGGCGTCCACCACGTTGGATTTACCGCAGCCGTTGGGACCAAGCAAGGCGGTAATCCCGTCGGCGAATTCCACCCGGGTACGGTCCGCGAAGGATTTGAAACCGAGAATGTCCAGGCTCTTAAGGAACAAATTCAGCTCCAGGGTCGGCGGCCACCCGTCGTTTCATGGACGGAACGGCGCTCTCTTTTTCAGGTTGCCGGTAGACTTTGCGCGCCGGCCACCCCCAGCGCTTCATGGCCAAGGCCATGCGGAACCGGGCGTGACCCCTACTGTAACACCACGCAGGCGCCGGGGTCAAGGAATGGGGGTAGGAATGAAACATAGACGGAAAGAAGCACAGGATTATAGGACAAAAGAAAAGCCCGCTTGTCGCATGATGACTAAGGGACTATATTCAGAAAATGCTCCGGAAAGCCAAAGTGCCTGAAAATCTGGCGGGTGGACGAGGTTGCGCCGACACGACATCCAGCCCTGGAGGAACGGTGTGACCCTGCACCATCTTGAACGGACTACCAGCACCATGGATGTGGCACGGGAACTTGCTGCCAAGGGAGCGCCCTCGTTCACCATAGTCGTCGCCGATGTGCAGGAAAAAGGAAGGGGACGCACAAGCGGCAGGATCTGGGTGGCAAAACCGGGTGAAAGCCTGCTGTGTACCGTCTTGATCCGCTATCCCGCTTTTTCGGCCATTCCCAAAGCAGTATCGTTGCGAGCCGGACTTGCAGCCGCGCAGGCGATCGAGGATGTCGATCCCTCCCTGGCAGGCCATGTGTTTGTAAAATGGCCGAACGACGTCCTTATCAGCACTGCGACATCCTTGGAGGATGAACCGGCGACTACCCGCAAAATCTGCGGGGTCCTCTGCGAATCCGATGGAAAGGCAGTCTACATAGGTATGGGAATCAACCTGTCGCAATCAGACTTCCCGCCTGAACTTTCCGCCAAGGCGACCTCCTTCAGGATGGAAACCGGTCATAGCCCGGATCGTTTCGATTTGCTCGACAAATTCATCCTCCTCTTGCGTTCCATCCTGAACGACCAGAGCGATGCATGGCGGGATGAATTGGACCGCCGCTTATTTTTCAAAAACCGCCGGGTACGCTTCGAAGCCGGCACCGCGGGATCGGCTCTGGTATCGGAAGGTGTCCTGGCGGGGATCGCCGAGGATGGGGCACTTCTGATCATTGAGGACGGCAAAGAGAAGCCGTCTGCCTACGCGAACGGTGAACTTCTTGTGTACGGGCAGCCGAGCCAAGGTTGATTCAATTACAGATGACTCTATTAAAAATTCCTGTTTTTTTAATATATGATCAGGGACCTTGTAAAGCCAGTCGATGTCCGGTATCGTACCGAATACAATGCGATTGTCCGTGACAGATACGTGGCGTTACCGCCTTAGCCTCTCACTCCTATTCCTTTTTGCCGCTCTCTTTCCCATCACGGGTTCTACGATGCTCAACAATGAGGATATACGGGCCCGCATGGTGCTTGAATCGTACAGAAGGGCTTTCCCCGACCGCGTGGAAGCGATTGAATTCATCGAAGGTGATTGGAGCGTTCTTGTGGACGGCAAGCGCTTTTTTTGGGCTACGGGCCGCATTTTACCCGAAAACGAACGCAGGAACGCCTCGAAGTACAAGTCCTATGTTTTTTATTCCTACCCCGAGGTAATCCGCAACCCGGAAAGCTATTCCAAGGAACAAATAGAAGCCCTCCGCAAGCGGGGTGAAGCCGAAGCCCGCATCAACGGTGCGAATCACCACGGGGACTTTCAATTCGCCCTGTACGGAGGCGCAACCAGGGCTGCAGCCGAGCGCAATATCGTCAAGACAACCCTTTTTGGAAAACAGGTATCGGTACACAAACGGCTACTAAATGCGCTGCGCCGCATCGACGCCTTCGCCACAGCCGCATCGAAGCGCGATCCGGAAGTTGCCGCCTTTCTTGCCTCGCTGAGTACTGTGGGGGGCTACAACTGGCGGGAGATACGGGGGACCACACGACGCAGCTTCCATAGCTGGGGCTTGGCCGTGGATTT
>CAXNJE010000044.1:0-21368 GCA_964202565.1 Breznakiellaceae bacterium
CTTTTTCTTCCTGGTTTAGCAGGTAGGCACCCACCTTCCTGAATTCGGCAATCATGTCATCGTACACCGACTCGTCGATCACGACGCTGTTGTCGCAGGAACAGCCGGCAGAGAGGTCGAAAGTCTTGCTCGCCTTGATCTTGGTGGCCGCATCAGCCAGGGCCGCTGTCTTGTCCACGACGATTATCGCGTTTCCGGCACCAACGCCAAACGCGGGGGTTCCGGAACTGTAGGCGGCCTTTACCATGGGATGGCCGCCAGTGGCGATCACCAAATCGCATTGTTTCATGAGTTCGTTGGTAGTCTCTACCGATGGGTCTTCCAAGGAAATGAACAGGTCTTCGGGGGCGTCGTATTTTTTCATGACAGCGCGAAGGTAATCCACTGTTTTTTTTGCGGTAAGCTTGCCCCGGGGATGGGGGGCAAAAATGATGGCATCCCTTGCCTTGACCGCGAAGATGGCCTGCAGGATGGGGTGCATCTCCGATTGGGTGCTTGGCACCAGAGACCCTATCACGCCCACTGGCTTGGAGATGCGTACCAGGCCGCGGGATGGAATTTCCTCCACTATACCGACGGTTTTTATGTGCTTGACGTCGTAGTACGTGCCCCTGCACTTGACGCTGACTTTGCTTATCTTTGAAGCTACATCGCCCAGCCTGCATTCCTTAAAAGAAAATTCCGCCAACTCGGCCACCAGCTTTTCATTGGCCACGATTTCCCAAGTGATGGCTGCGGCGAGTTCATCTACTTTCTTCTGGGAAAATTCCTCCGCTATCTGTTGCGCCTTACGCGCTCGCTCGATCAAACGTGAAATGTATGTTGCTGTATCCAATTGTGTTTGGCTCATGATTTTTCCTTCAAAAAATAATGGAAAATTATAGGTATGTTTCGATCTTTTTGCGCATCTCCAAGGCTACGTCCCAAAGGTCGCGTTCCCAGAGTGCATGATTGAGGAACTCCCCGGAGACGAAGCCATCAAAGCCCGTCGCCTTGACGGCGTCCATCCATTCCTTGACCGGCAGTTTTCCTTCCCCGGGCAGACAACCCCGCAGTATCCGTTCATCCGGCCATTGCGCGCCCTTGTCAGGCCGGAACCCGTCGCAGAGGTGGACACCGTAAATCAACGATGCGTCCAAGCGGCTGATATCTTCGGGAGTCGCCCCGCGGCTTGCCCAGAAATGCCAGAAATCGATGACCAGGCCGACATTGTCCCTGCCGGTAAGTTCGATAAGCCGGATGCAGTGGTCAAGGGTATGCAAGGGGGTCCATGCGGCCCCTTCTATCTGGAAGCGCACGCCTTTCCGCTTGCCGATATCGGCGATTATCTTAAGGTTTTCTGCCGTCAGCGTGAGGACTTCCTTTTCCGTTCTGCCTTCCAACCCGGAGAAGGCGTTAACCTGCACAGTGGGTGCCCCTATGACTGCCGCTACTTCGCACAGGCGTTCCGTCAACGCGAAAAGCTTGTCTTTTTCAGCGTTGCCCTGAACTTCAATCCCGCCGATTATGTCTATGGCCGCGGGTTCAATTTTCTTGGTATCCAGAACGGCTTTCAATTGGAGGGCTGTCATTCCCGCGTCGAGAAAGCGGATCAATTTATCGGTGTGCAGTTCTATGGCCTGGTATCCGCATTCCTTGGCGATACGGACATCGGTAAGGATGTTGCAGAAGAGCGTAACCTGACCATGCAATGTCGTTTTCATGGCTTGACTCCTGGTAGCTTGGGTGAAGTATCCGAAATAGGCAGCCCCGCAGGCCGCTTATTTTTTCCTCTGTTTTCGGGCGTCGATCAGTACCGCTATGACGATGATCAAACCCTTTACAATCTGTTGCCAGTACGCATTCACGCCCATAAGGTCCATACTGTTGTTCAGGACGCCAATTATCAAGGCACCGATTACACAGAGAGGAATCGAACCAACGCCACCACTCAGGCTTGTCCCGCCGATAACCGTGGAGGCTATGGCGTCCAGCTCGTAGGAAACCCCATACGAAGGATTGCCTGCCGCCGTTCTGGAAACCAGCATGATGCCCGCGATGGCTGAAAGGAGTCCGGCATAGGCGTATACCATCACCTTGACTTTCTCGACATTGATGCCGCAGATTCGGGCCGCCTGTTCATTGCCGCCTATGGCAAAAACGTAACGTCCAAAGCGGGATTTGCTCAGCATGATATGGGAAATTATTCCGACAAAAAGATAAATCCAGATGGGTATGGAAATATGCATGAATGATCCCCCACCAATGAAGATGAAGGATTCTTTCAGGTCACCTATAGGGCGTCCGTTGGAATAAAGCAACGCAAGACCACGGGCTACGGTCATCATGCCCAAGGTAGCGATGAAGGGTGGTATTTTGCCGAACGCGTGGAGGGATCCGTTTATTATTCCCAAAATGGTACCCACCACAAGTCCGATTAGTATGGCGATGGCTATGGGTAATACGATGCTGATGGGTTGTATCGTGTTGACTGCGTTCTGTGACATGGATGTTACTATGACGCCTACCAGTGCCAGCACAGAACCGGAAGAAAGATCTATTCCGGAAGTGATGATGGCCAGCGTTACACCCATGGAAATGATGCCGATCATGGAAACCTGACGGATGATATTGGTCAGATTTCTGATGGATCTGAAGGATGGAGATATGATGGAAAGTATTATGCATATTCCCAAAAGTATCACCACGATCCCGTACTTGTTCATTATTGTACGAACCGTCAGGTTTTTCGTCTTAGTTTCGTTGGCCACAACTTTTCCCCTTTTATTCAGATTTTTTCGCCAGTGGCAAGTTGCAGTATTTTTTCCTGCGTCGCTTCGGATCTCTGTAATTCTCCGGAAAGCTCCCCCTCGTGCATTACGATTATGCGGTCCGAGATGGCCAATATTTCCGGCATTTCGGATGAGACCATGATTATGGATTTTCCCAATTTAGCGAGTTCGCCGATCAACCTATGAATTTCGGCCTTGGCGCCTACATCTATGCCTCTGGTCGGTTCGTCAAGGATCAGGATTTCCGGCTCGGTTAAAAGCCATCGGGAGATCAATACTTTTTGCTGATTACCGCCACTCAGGAATTTAATATTCTGCTCCAGGGTAGGCGTCTTGATCATCAGCGAATCCCTTTGGTTCTGGCAATTAGTGCGTATCTTTTTAAAATTCAGCAAACCCTTACTCAGGTAGGAGGCAATATCGGGCATTATCATATTGTCTTTGATGGATAAATCCAAAAACAGTCCAGTCAATTTCCTGTCTTCGGTTACGAAGCCTATCCGATGGGATATGGCGTCTATGGGGGTTTTGATGGTTATTTTCTTGCCTTCAAAGTAGAGTTCACCTTCATCGTAGGGTACGAAGCCAAAAATGGCTTCCATCAATTCCGTTCTGCCTGCACCCATGAGCCCCGCGACTCCGAGCACTTCCCCTCTTTTCAGGTCAAAGCTGACATTCCTGAATATGTTTGTGCGTCCCAGGTTGCGGACTGAAAGGAGTACTTCTCCGATCTTGGATGCTTCCTTATGGAAATATTCTTCCATGTCGCGACCCACCATCATGCTGATGAGCCTGTCCTTGTTGAAATTTTCTATAAGGTCGGACCCGACGAATTCTCCATCACGAAGGACCGTAACTTCGTCGCAAATGTGGAATATCTCGTCGAGCTTATGGGATATGTAGATGATGGCGATGTTTTTTTCGTTCTTGAGGTTTCGGATGATGCTATATAATTTCTCAACCTCTTTTTCCGTAAGGGCAGAGGTGGGTTCGTCCATTATGATAAGATCGGAATTATAGGATACAGCCGTGGCGATGGCGACCAGCTGGGCATTTGCGATCGAAATGTCGCCCATCATGGCAGTGGGGTCAATGTCGATTCCCAGATCGTGGAAGAGCGATGCGGTTTCCTTCTCGATTTTTTTTTGATGAATGAATTTCAGTCCCTTGCCCAGAATTTCCTTTCCCAAAAAAACGTTGCTGGCGACCGACAGGTTTGGAACCGGACTTATCTCCTGCGGTATCATGCTGATGCCGCTTTTTATAGCGTCGATGGGATTTCGTACAATATAGGGTTTTCCCTTGAACAGGACTTCGCCTTCATCTGGATGGTAGATGCCGTACAGGATTTTCATCAAGGTGGATTTGCCGGCGCCGTTCTCTCCCATGAGGGCGTGGACGGTACCCCTTCGGATGGTTATATCCACATTTTTCAATGCCTTGACTCCGGGGAATGATTTGGACACATGCCGCATTTCCAGGATATTCTCTTTAGCCATACACCTGTTCCCCCGCTTGATTCTCTACCTGATCGGAATGGAAGGCAGCCCGCGAGCCTTGGGTGCACGCGGGCTGCCTTCCCGGAAATGTTAGTGCTTACTTATAATTAGCCATGTTTTCGGTAGTAACGAGCTCATAAGGAATCCATTGCATTTTTTCGAGCTTCTCTTTCTTGATCAGCTTGTAAGCTGCTTCCACACCGCCGTAACCCTGGCCGTGGGCGCTTTGGAATACAGTCACGTCCAAGCCCTTTCCAAGGTATTCGAGGGCATCGGGGGTGGCATCGACACCGGCGATGATGATGTCCTCATCTTTTATGTTGAGGCTTCTGGCGGCAAGGACAGCGCCGATGGCCATTTCGTCGTTGTTGGCTACGATGGCTTTGAGATTCTTGTTGGCCTGGAACCAATTCTCGGAAATCTGCATGCCCTGAGCGCGGTCCCATTTGCCTTCGGCTTCCATGACGATCTTGATATTGGTGTTCTTCCCGAAAACGTCCTTATTGCCCTGAGTTCTCATGATGGCAGCTTCATGGCCGCTTTTTCCCGTGAGAATGCCGACGTTGCCGCCTGCGGCTCCAAGAGCCTTGGCTACCCATTCACCCTGCATGAGACCGGCCTGGATGGATTCCGAACCGACGTATACATCAACGTCTTTAAGGAATTTCTCTTCAGGAAGCCTGTTCACGACGATGAGGGGAACCTTTGCTTCCTTGCACTTCGTGATGACGGGTCCTATGGCTGAAATATCCACAGGAACAATTACGATGGCTTTGACACCCTTGGTAAGCAGAGTCTCGACGGAGCTGAGCTGGATCGCGGGGTCCGCCTTGCCATCGGTCATCATCAATTCCACATCGGCATGGTCCTTGCCGAAAGCACGAACGCCGTCTTCAAGGTACGACAGCCATTTGTCAGACGAATCGGCCATGGCCGCACCGATTTTTATAACTCCGGATTCCTTTTCCCCACCCGCGAAAACCGCAAGCGGTGAAGCCAGGCACAGAACGATCAGGGCTGCTACGGACAATCTTTTCAACATGGTTTCTTCCTCCTTGATATTCATTGCTTCATAAGAAGCAATGTTAAAACAACGCAAACGTTTGTTCTTTTATATTAACCTGAAACGCCCATATGTCAATATTTTTCTTCAAAAATATTGATAATGTATTAGAAAGTAACAAAATAGATAAAAAAATACACAATTAGATGGTTAAATTCTCATGAATAACGCAAACGTTTCTCCTGTAAGGGAGCTGCGATACTACTAAATTGCATATTCGATCCGGTCTGGAGTACTTATAAGCCTGTCCGGTCACGAATGAATTTCCTGGCCATTTTGGCGTAGGTCAAGGGATGGGCCTTGCCCGGGTCCTGTTCCGCCTCCACCACCATCCAGCCCTGATACTTATTGGACTCCAGGACCTGGAAGATCGAAGCGAAATCGATGACGCCATCGCCTGGTACGGTAAAGACGCCGGACCCTACGGCGCTCATGAAACTCATATCCTTGTCCTTGCAGTTTTCCCTCTCGCCCTGCCGGACATCCTTAAGATGCACGTGCTTGATGCGGCTGATGTATTTTTTTACCGCAGCCACCGGATCTTCGAAGGAAAAATAGAAATGGCCCGAATCATAATTCAGCGCCACATACTCCGGTTTTGTCTCATTCATGAGCCGGTCGGTTTCTGCCATGGTCTGTACACCCGTGCCCATGTGGTGGTGATAGCAGAGCTGGATGCCGTATTCCTCCAGGGCGATTTTGCCCAATTCGTTCAAGCCCGTGCTTAGCCGTTTCCATTCTTCCTCGGTAAACACCGCTTTCTTGCTCCAGACGGGTGCGGTAATATCCCCTTGCGGAGAATGTCCCTGTTCACCTCCACCCACAACGGTGGCTCCCATGGCTTTCAGGAAGGAGCAATGCTGCTTGAAAGCTTTCTTGTTTTCTTCGAAAGGCTTTGTCGTCAGGTACGGGCTGAACCAGGCGTTGCACACCCGCAAGCCCCGCAGCTCCAAGGCCGGTTTCAGTACGGCCGGGTCTTTGGGAAATTTATTTCCCACTTCGCAGCCGGTAAAGCCTGCCAACGCCATTTCGCTGACACACTGTTCAAAGGGTATGTCCCCTCCCAGTTCGGGTATGTCGTCGTTGGTCCAGGTAAGGGGGGCTATACCCAGTTTGACTTTGTCTGAATCGAACATGCTGTCACTCCTTTAGAATTGCATTGACTTAGAGGCATTCAATTTCATGTCTTTCCATACTTCGACGACGGCCGGCTTTTCTGACACTTCCGGGGTACCTACTCGCCACCAGGTTTCATAGGACCCGGTCATGGATTTCCGTGCTGTCTTGCAGTCGACCAGGGTGGATACGGGACTGGCCAGGGCGGCCTTTACCGCGCTGATGAAGTCCTCGCTTTTTTCCGCCCGCCAGGATGCGAAGCCCAGGCTTTTGGCGGACATCGCATAATCCACCGGAATGTATGACCCGTCCAACTGACCGGTTTCCTTGTTCCTGTACCTGAACTCGCAACCGAAATGGGGAATGCCCTGGGATGCCTGCAGGTTGTCGATGCAATGGAAACCGTTGTTGTCGATGAGGATGATATTTATTTTCAGACCTTCCTGTATGCTGCTGAACATTTCCGAGTTGAGCATCAAATAACTCCCGTCTCCCAGGACGCAGAAAACCTCCCGGTCGGGTTCCGCTATTTTCGCGCCCAGCGCGCCTGCAATTTCATAGCCCATGCAGGAAAATCCATATTCAAGATGGTAGGTGTCCTTGGTTCTGGTCCTCCACAAGCGCTCCATATCCGAAGGAAGGGAGCCCGAAGCGGAAACGATGATCGCATCCACAGGCATCAACTTTTCATTCAGCAGGCCCAGGACTTTCGTCTGCGTAAAGCCATCGGTCCTGTCGTCGGTGGAGTAGAGCCTATCCGCTTCCTTTCTCCATTCCCCGTAATAATCCATGGGGATTTTTCCCCAGCCTGAAACATACGAGGACTCAGCCAGCAGGAGTCCTATGGATTTTAGTCCTTCCCGGGCATCGCAGAGGAAGGGGAGGGCGTTCATCTTATAGGCATCGAAATTGTTGACGTTGAGCGCGATAATCCTGACATCGGGGTTCTGGAAATTCCACTTTGACCCGGTTACAAAATCGTTCATGCGGGTTCCGATTGCGATGACCACATCGGCATCGTGGGCTATCCTGTTCGCCGCGGAGGTGCCGCACACGCCGGTGCCACCCATATTCATCGGGTGGTCCCAGACTACCGTTCCCTTTCCCGCTTGGGTCTCCCCAAAGGGTATGCCGAATTTTTCCGCGAACCTGGCCAGTTCATTGCCGGCTTCCGAGTAGCGTACGCCCCCACCGCAGATGATCATGGGCTTCTTGCCCTTGCGTATGAGTTCTGCAGCCAGGCGGGCATCATCGGCTGCCAAGGGCCTGCGGGAAATGCGATGGGTGCGCTTATGGAAAAAACTGACCGGATAGTCATAGGCTTCACCCTGTACATCCTGCGGCATGGCCAGGCAGACAGCGCCGGTGTCGGCGGGATCGGTGAGGGTTCTCATGGCGTTGATGCAGGCGATCATGAGTTGTTCGGGGCGGGAGATGCGGTCGAAATAACGGCACACCGGTCTGAACGCATCATTTACGGAAATGGTGTAGTCATTTTGACTTTCGACCTGCTGCAGGACCGGGTCTGGCTGGCGACAGGCAAAATTATCGCCCGGGAGAAAGAGCACCGGAATCCTGTTCACCGTTGCGGTACCGGCGGCGGTTACCATATTTAGTGCTCCCGGGCCGATGGAACTGGTGACGGCCATGATTCGCCGCCGATTTGACTGTTTGGCGAAAGCGATGGCCGCATGGCCCATGCCTTGTTCAGAATGGCCTTGGTAGAACTTCAGCGTGTGATTGGGTTCCTGGAGGGCTTCTCCGATCCCGGCTACACAACCATGGCCAAAGATTCCAAAGACGCCCTCAACAAATTTATTTTCCACCCCATCCATTTCGACGTACTGGTTGTCCAGGAATTGTATGAGTGCCTGCGCTGCGGTCAATCGTTTCGTTTCCATTCCTTAACTCCTTCCATGATACGCAAACGTTTGCTTTTTTAGTCAAAAAAAACATCCGTAATGCATACGGATGCTTTGCTTTAGAAGCTTAGAAATCGACCCAGATCGAGCCTTTATCAGCGGATTCCACGCAGCGTTCTACCAAACGGGTGCCACAAAGGCCTGCATCGATGTCGGGGAACCAGAAATCGCGGGAATATTCGTCGGAACCCCGCTCGGCGCCATCCATCGCCAAGGCAAAACGGCGGTAGATGTTCGCCCAGGATTCGAAAAGTCCTTCCGCGTGGCCTGCACCTATGCGGTCCGCGCTGACTGCCGGGTCCTCGTTGTGGTTGTACGAATGGCCCCGGTCCAGAATTTGCTTGGGCTTGCCCTGGATCTGATAAAGCAGCTGGTTGGGATGCTCGTCGCACCATTCCACACTGGCTTTGGAGCCGATGACACGGATTTTCTGGTCGTGGGTCGCACCGGCATTTACACAGCTGGCCCACAGGTGCCCGACGGCACCGTTCTCGAAGTTCATCAAAACGAAAGCGTTGTCTTCCAAGGGGGCTCTGGACGCTACAAAACTCTGCCGGGAACACATGAGATTGCGGACTTTCAAGCCAGGTACCATGACTTCTGCCAGGTAAAACACATGGGTTCCCACATCGCCCAAAACGTAGGAAGGGCCGGCCATCTGCGGTGTAACACGCCATTTCGTGCCTGGATCCTTCTTTTCCACTTCTTCCGAATGCCAACCATGTGCGAATTGCATGTTGATGATCCGGATGTCGCCCAACTCGCCATTTTTGATCATATTCCTGGCTTGGTGAACCATCTGGTGCCCGGTATAGCCATAGCTCACACCGATTACCCGCTTTTTCTTTTGACCAAGATCCTTCAGGATTTCCGCTTCCGCCACCGTAAAGGTCAGGGGTTTTTCGCAAATGACGTGAAGTCCGGCTTCCAGCGCTGCCTTGGTCATTTCAAAGTGGAACTTGTTGGGGGTAGCGATGGAGACCACCTGTATGCCGTCGGGCCGTTTCACTTCCCGTTCGAACATTTCCCGGTAATCGGAATAGCAGCGGTTTTCATCCACCCCAATGTTGTTGCCAAAAGCAATTGCCTGTTTAGGATCTATATCGAAAGCCCCTGCCACCAGGGTGAATAAACTATCCCGCGCAGCAGCCGAACGGTGCATGTACCCGATCTGGCTACCCCTTCCACCACCCACCATCCCCCATCTCAGAGGTTTTGCAAGGTGCATCTCTTCGTTGACCATCCGATCCTCCTGGTACCGCAGTACATGTATCGCTCTTAGTTAATACCGGGTTTTCTTGCCTGTCAAGAAAAAACGCAAACGTTTGCTCTATAAATCTGAAAAACCCTTCTCATGAATGTATTCATGCATGACGGATCATATCCTTCCCTATTTGAATTTGGAAATCATGTCCTTGATCCCGGGTATGGTTTCGAGCTGGTACGCATGGGCTTTCTCGAAATTCTGCTTCAGGGATTTTTGGGTTTTGCCCACAAGGATGGTAAAATAGTACATCTCATAGCCGGGGGCTGCACACACAGGGTGGAAACCCTTTTCGAGCAGGATGGTGCTTCCGGTCTTGATATGGTACACGGGACCAAGGTCGTCGTCGTGTTCGTAGGCAAACTGGGCACCGAAGCCGTTTTCGGGGTTGAAGGCGAAGTAATACACCTCTTCGAAGGCCGTTTCCTCGCCCTCCAGGTCTTCATCGTGCTTATGGGGCGGAAAGCCGGACCAGCCGCCTGCGCCTACGGTGAAAAGCTCGCTAACCAGGAGCCGGCCGGTCAGATCCCTGGTTTTCTGCCCCAGAATATGGAAAATTTTCCTGTGTGTCTTGGTTTCGTCGGAACCGTACTGGACCTTGTCCACATCTTCCGGCGTGATACGGAAGGGCTTTCCCTTTTTTTCGTATCGGCCCCCCGCGATGAAAACAGTACATTCATCGCTGACGCCGGTGAGCACGGCCTCGCTGTCCAAGGGCACGTAAACCGCGTCGGGTTTCCCTTCGAAAAGGTACTTGCGGACACCGACCTTGACGAAATCTGTTCCATCCACGTCGATGCTGAAAGTGCCTGATGCGCCCACACACACGGATTCGTATTCTTTCAGCCGGTAGCGGTGGGTTTCGCCTTTTTTCAGCCTGACCACATTCAGATAGCAACGTGGAAGCCGGGTGTTGCCCTCGTCTATTATGGGCCTATTGAAATTTGGATAGGGCCTGATATGCTCCGGCATCTTTTGCTCCTTTGTGCGCTCAGCAGGTTCCCCTCAGGATTAGTTCGGGGTCCAATATTATCCTACGGGGTTCCGAGGCGATTCCGGTCTTTTCATCTTCCAATAGTGCTACCAATACATCCACCGCATCGGCGCCCATCTGGATTTTAGGCTGCTTTATGGTGGTCAGGTTGATCTCCGGCCAAGAAGCGGCGGGAATATCATCGAACCCGATGACGGCGATATCATCGGGAACCTTCAGTCCGTTGCTTCTGATGCCCTGGAGGATACCCATGGCCAAAAAATCGTTTCCGGCGATGACAGCCCGGGGATAGTCGCCGGAATGGATCATTTTATTGATGATTTCGAAACCGCTTTCCTGGCGCCAGTTTTCCAGTTGCACGTAGTTGTCCTGGATTTCCAGGTTGTACCGCTTCATGGCATCCTTGAAGCCGGTATACCGTTCATCGACCATCCATCCACCATCGTTTCCGCTTATGAATCCTATCTTTCGGTACCCTTTTTGGATAAGGGTGCGGGCGGCGAGGTACCCACCCCTGACATTGTCGGTTATGACAAAACTGTACCCCGTATCCTGGGGGGCATTTCCCAGGTACACGCAAGGCAGGGGCATGCGTTTTCGTTGTTCCAGAAAATTCGATTGACTTGAGATGGGTGCCAAAATAATGCCGTCCACACGTTTTTCCAGGAGATTGCGTATATAGGATGTTTCCTTTTCCAATTCGTAATTGGTGTTGCAGAGGAAGGTATTGTAGCCTGCTGCGCTGGCCCGTTCTTCGACACCCCGGGCCAATTCGGGATAGAAGGGGTTGGTTATGTCGGGAATTATCAGGCCCAGGGTGCCAGTCTGCTTCTGGACCAAGCCGCGGGCAACCGCATTTGGGGAATAATCCATCTGCTCTGCTATCTCTTTGACCTTTTGACGGGTCTCCTCACTGACGCCCTTTAACCCATTCAATGCCCGTGAGACGGATGAATACGATATGCCGGCGGTTTTGGCTATATCTTTTATAGTCATTTTCATACCTTTCCTCCGGCATTAAGTATAAGGAATATAAGTATATGGTAAATACATAGGGCACTTTTCCAGTGCTTTTGCGTTTATTCCCCCATTTCTGGAGCTAATAATAAGCAAACGTTTGCTCTTTTGTCAAGGATTATTTAGTCTGCTTATGGCTAAAGAAGGCCGGACCTGGATTGGCCGGTGGACTCCCGCAGCACCAGCGTATGGGGCAGTATGATGGGGGTTCGGTCCACCTCTTCGCCGCAGATCAGGCTATGGATGAGGTTGGCGGAGGATTCACCCAGCTCCACGAGGGGTTGTCGCACCGTGGTGAGTCCAGGTGAAAGGTAGGCGGATATGTCTATGTCGTCAAAGCCCATGACAGAGATGTCATGGGGCACCCGCAAACCGGCCTCCCAGATGGCCCGCATGGCACCGATGGCCAACTCGTCGGTGGCGGCGAAGACGGCGCTTGTCTGGTGGCCCTGTTCCAACAGGGTTTTCATTCCCAATCGACCGGAGGCAGGTGTAAAGGCGGGAGTGAACACCACTCGCTTTTCATCCGGGGTGATACCGGCGTTTTTCAAAGCCCTGCGGTAACCCTCGGCCCGCTTGAGGCCAAAGGTAAAGCCTTCGGCAGAGATCATGTCTATGTGGCGGTGCCCCAGCGAAAGCAAGTGCTGGACGGCTTCCAGGGCGGACTGTTCCTCGTTCACATGGATGGAGCAGAAATTGGATTCCTTCCGGTCGAAGGTGGCCAGCAGGGCTGGCATTCCGGCAGCCTCCAGAAAATCATAAAAGCGGCGGTCCTTGATTTCGTGGAGCATGATTACACCGTCGACCTTTTCGGCCTTAAGCCGGGTAAGGCACGATTCTTCGCTTTCCGGCTCGAATTTGACGAAAAAAAACAGGGTATGGTAGCCGTATGTTTCCAGACGGTGCTCGATGACCGAGAATAATTGTCGCTGGAACATGTTGAAGGTATCCGGTGCGATGATGCCGACCGTGAAGGAACGCTGGAGTACCATGCTTCTGGCCGCGCGGTTGGGCACATAGCCCGTCTGCTCTACCAGGTCGAGGATGATCTTGCGTATTCCGGGTTTGACGTATTTTTTCTGATTGATTACCCGCGATACTGTCGAAGGCGACATACCCGCCAATTTTGCGATGTCTTTTATGCTGACCATGGTACGACCTTGCGACGACTGTAACAAAACACCGCGATGCGCGCAAGCTTGATACGCGTAGCGGGCATGCGTATTTATGCAAGTAATGACTTGGCGAACGTCATCGTGGAAGTTACACTTAAACAGGAACTTCCTTGTATGGTGTGTCGTTAATCTCTCTTGGCGTTGAACCGCATCAAGAAGGAGTTGTTATAATGAAGAGATCAGCTTGCATTGAAACCCTGTTTACCGAGTTGCCCTTCGAGGCCAGATTCAAGGCAGCAAAGGACGCCAGCTTTGACTGCGTCGAATTCTGGAGCTGGACCGACAAGGATTTGGATGCGGTGAAGGCAGCCTCCAGCAAGGCGGCTATCACCATCGCCTCCATGTCCGGCGACCGCGACTTTTCGCTGGTGGATCCCGAGCACAAGTCAAAGTACATCGATTTCGTGCGGAAGTCGATCGAAGCCGCCAAGAAGATTGGTTGCGGTACTCTCGTCATCCACTCCAACGCGTTGGGCGAGGGCGGCAGGGTAGTCAACCATTACACGAATCTGTCCCACACCGTAAAGCTCTGTTCCATGTTCGACATGCTCAAGGATTTGGCTCCGATCGCTGAAAAGGCGGGCGTCGTGCTTGTACTGGAGGCGCTGAACACTACCCTGGACCATGTGGGCAATTTTCTGGAAACCACGCGTATGGGTGCGGAGATGACCCGCATCATAGGTTCCAAAAACATCAAGTTGCTGTACGACGTGTACCACATGCAGATGAACGAAGGCAGCATTTGCGACACCCTGTCCGCGTATATCGACCAGATTGGATACATCCATGCGGCCGACACACCCGGCAGGCACGAACCAGGTACGGGCGAGATCAATTACTCTAATGTCCTACGCCACCTGGAGAGGATCGGCTATAAGGGCGTTGTGGGGTATGAGTTGTTTCCGATGAAAAGCACAGCTGCTGCGGTAAATGCAATAATGGCTTTATAGATTTATATCGTCGCCATGTACGCGGAAGTGAATTCCATCAAGTACTGAAAAGTGCGATAATGAAAGCCAAGTTCAAGATAAGGTGCTGAAAGGGGGAAGGTATGTTGAATAGGGAACGTTTTGCGCTCAATAGGATTGCGAGCCCTTCGTTGGGTCTTGCGGATTTTTTCAAGCTCGCCGCCAGCCTTGGCTTGTCCAAGGTTGAATTGCGCAACGATCTGCCGGGCAAGCAAAGCCTGGCCGGTATCGTGGACGGACTGAAGCCCGCCGAAGTCGCTAAAATGGCCAAAGACAATGGCGTGGGCATCATCACGATAAACGCCTTGCAGAAATTCAATCTGGCTTCGGTGCGCAAGACAGCGGTCAAGGACCTGAACACCCTGCTTTCGCTCTCTGCGGAAATTGGGTGCAAGGCCATCATCCTGTGTCCGAACAACGATGACGCCGACGTGCGGCCTGCAGATGCCAGGTATGTGGAAACCGTCGACGCCTTGCGGCAGTATGGGCCGCTTTTCGTAAAGTACGGCATCCTGGGTTATGTGGAGCCCCTTGGTTTCGGGATCTCTTCCCTCGCGTCCTTGCCCGTGGCGATGAATGCTGTCAAGGCTTCCGGCTTCGGTTGTTTCCGGGTCGTACACGATACCTTCCATCACCATATCGGTCCCGATGATGCGGCCATTTACGGCGCGAATGGATTGGGCGCATCCTACGAGGTAGCGTACACCGGTTTGGTTCATATCTCCGGTGTCGAGGCTGATATTGCAATTAGCGCATATCGTGACTCGCACCGGGTTCTTGTGGGTCCAAAGGACCGCATGAAAAACCGGGAGCAGATCCAGCGCCTGGATGCTTTGGGCTACATGGGCGATTATTCGTTCGAACCCTTCTCGGAAGCGGTGCAGAAAATGGACGTCAAGAAGCTGACGGCAGGAATCAACGCCAGCCTGGATTTCATCCTCGGAAAATAGGAGACCAGACCCGCCCCATTATGGGTCGGGTGTGGAACGGGTTGGTTCAGGCGCGTGCGGTGGATTCCCGAATAATCAATTCGTAGGGCAGGATTATTTCGGTTTCAGGGAGGTTTTCCCGGTTTATGCATTTATGCATGAGCGTTGCGGTGCGCTCCCCAATATCCGCCAGAGGCTGGCGTATCGTCGTGAGCCTGGGGACGATATATGAAGAAATATCAATATCGTCAAATCCGATCACGGATATATCTTCCGGTACGTGAAGACCCTCATCCTCCAAAACGCGTATCGCTCCGATTGCCAATTCGTCGGTGACGGCAAAGACCGCCGTGAAGTCACGATCCCGCAGGAGCATTTCCCTCATACCATACATGCCCGCCTCTGCGGTGTAGGACTTTGTCAGTATCATGCGGCTCTCGTCCCGGCTGATCATTATGGAATCGAGTACCTTGAAATAGCCTTCGGACCGTTGGCGGCCAAAAGAGGAGGAACTCCCGCTGATGAGATTGATTTTTCTGTGACCAAGGTTTACCAGATGGAGAACCGCATCATGGGCAGCCCGTTCTTCGTTTACGTGTATCGATGGAATGTCTCCGCCTTCATGATCGAAGGTGGTCAGGACAGTAGGCAATTCCACCTTGTCCAGATACTCGTAGAAGCGTGGGTTCCTGATCTCGTGCATCATGATTACCCCGTCCAGTTTTTCCGCCTTGAGCCTGTTCAGGCATTCATCCTCACTGGCACCCTCGAATTTGACGAAGAAAAAAAGGGTGTGGTAGCCAAAGGATTCAAGATGGTGCTCGATGATGGAAAATAGCTGTCGTTGGAACATATTGAAAGTGTCCGGAATGACGATGCCCACCGTGTAGGTACGGCGCAGCACCATATTCCTGGCGGCCTTATCTGGCACGTATCCGGTTTCTTCAATCAACTTGAGAATCAATGCCCGTTTTTCCGGATTGACGTATTTTTTTCCATTAACGACACGGGAAACGGTGGATGGGGACATCCCCACCCGTTTTGCGATATCCTTGATGTTGACCATACCGTTCCTACAGTGCTGACTGCCGTATTCGTATCCGGAATTTCTAGAAACGCAAAAGCTCCCCTTTTTCGAAAGAAGCCTTGCAGGTGTAGGCGATTTCCGAAACCTTCGTACCGTCGTAGACGGTCACTTCGGGTTTCCTTTTTTCGACAATGCAGGAAACGAATTCCTGAACTTCATTGACATACGAGGTTTCGAAGCGTTCCAGGAAATTCTCGCTGCACTCTCGCCTGACTCCGTGGAGGTCGAGTATTTCCACATGATTCTTCTGGGGAACCGATGCGATACGGAGTATGCCCTTGGTACCGATGATTTCGGTTTCCACGTTGTAGCCGTGGGGGGCGGTCCGTCCTGCGAACAGGAACACCATGCACTTGTTTTTGAATTTCATCAGGCAGGAGACGTTGTCGCCGTCGTCGTATTGGCCGAATTCGGGATGTGCGTAGCAACCACCAATCGCGTACACCGTTTCGGGTTCGGAGCCGGTCATCCAGCGTGCAAGGTCTATATCGTGGACGGCCATATCGAGGAATTGGCCCCCGCTGTGTGCGGCGAACGCGATGGCTCCGTCGATGAATTTTTCCGGATCCTGGCTATAGGACCTGAATAGTACAGGTTGTCCTATTTCCCCGGCTTTGATTTTCTTATGGGCGTATTGATACGACTCGTCGAAGCGCCGCATGAACCCCAACATGAAAACCTTGTCCGGGTGGGCCTCGACCGCCTTCTCGGCTTTCCTGCATTCTTCCACGGTGACGCCGAGGGGCTTTTCCGAAAACACGTGCTTGCCCGCCGCAAGCGCGGCGGCGATCTGTCCTGTGTGCAGGGCCGAGGGGGATACAAGGACAATCGCATCCAGGTCCTTGTTGGCGATCATTTCTTCGTAGGACGTATAGCGCTGGGGAACACCCAGTCTGTCGGCTACCTTATCAAGTTTCGCCTTGTCGACATCGCAGAGCGCAGTCAATTCGGCGTTCAATATTCTGGTGGAGATATTCTCGGCGTGGCGCAAACCCAGGCGCCCCAAGCCGACAGATCCGATTCTTATCTTGCGCATTCCTTGCTCCTTGCCTTAATCTCGTTTGGCGTTCTTGCGCATATCGATGATGACCGCTACCACAATGATGAGGCCTTCAACGACTTGTTGCCAATAGGCGTCGACGCCTAGCAGGGTCAGTCCGTTTCTCATTACTGCCAGGACCAGGGCTCCGACGAAGGCGCCCCATACGGTTCCAATGCCGCCTGAATGGCTGGTGCCACCGATGGTGGTTGCAGCGATTGCGGTGAGTTCGTAGCCGGAGGCCGCACCTGGATGCACGCTGCCTACCCGGCCTGCGAACACGATGGCGGCCAAACCGGCAAGCAGGCCACTGTAGGTATAAATCCAGATCAGGTTTTTGGAAACGTTGACTCCCGAAACCTCAGCCGCAGTGATGTTTCCGCCTATGGCGTAGATGTTCTTCCCGAACCGGGTTCTGTTCAGGAGTATGCTGCTGATAAGTATCATGATGAAATAGATGATTACCGGCACGGGGATGACGTTGAACACCTTACCACCGAGGGCTGTCAGCGAGGGGATGAGGGTACTCACCGGCTTGCCGCTGGAGTAGATCAATGCGAGCCCCCGCGCCACGGTCATCATGCCCAGGGTGGCGATGAAGGCGGGAATGCGGGTCTTGGCGATCAGCAAGCCGCTTACCGCACCCAGGAGGGCGCCGATTCCCAGCGCGGCAATAATGGGTACTAACACGGGCATTTGCGCCAGGTTTGGAAAGTATTTTCCTGTCGCGCTCGGTAGTTGTCCAAGACTGGCGGCCACGACACCCGCGAAGGCGAGCACCGAACCAACCGAAAGGTCTATGCCCTTGGATATGATCACGAAGGTGAGGCCGAGGGCCATGATGCCGAATATCGAACTCTGGGTTAGCACGTTGAAAATGTTCACGGAACTGAGGAAGGCCGGTTCCGCTAAACTCAGTCCGATTATCATGAGGATGAGGACTATGATGATGCCGTATTTTTTGGCTATCTGCACCGGATCCAGTCTGATCGTTCCCGCTTTGCTCGCCTTGGTCATTTTTTTCCCCTTGCCGTGAGATATTCATCCGCCGTGTTCGTCGCGTAAGCCATCAATTCTTCCTGTGTAAGGCTTTTACTATTTTCCAGAATGCCCGTGACCTTGCCTTGGTGCATGACCATTATGCGGTCGCTCATCCCCATAACCTCCGGCAGCTCGGAGGAAATCATGACGATGGATTTACCCTCTCCCGCAAGCTTGGTGATAAGGCGATGGATTTCGGCTTTGGTGCCCACGTCGATGCCCCGTGTTGGTTCATCCAGAAACAGTATTTCCGGGTTGGTCATGAGCCAACGGGCTACCAGGACTTTTTGCTGGTTTCCACCGCTCAGGTTTTCGACGCGCTGGGAGAGGCTGGGAGTCTTGACCTGGATTTTCCGCACGTAGTCGTCGCAGACACCGTCCATGTAGTTCTCTTTTATGAGTCCGGCCTTGTTCAAAAAGTTTGGAATATTGGCAATGGCCATGTTCATTTTCACGCTGAGCATGGGAAAGATTCCCGAGCGCCTGCGATCTTCGGTAAGCCAGGCCATGCCCATTCCGATTGCATCCCGGGGGTTTTGGATATCGACCTTTTTGCCGTCGACGAAGATTTCACCCTCAACCTTGCCACGTATTCCGAATAGCGTTTCGATGACTTCCGTCCTACCCGCGCCGACCAGTCCCGCGATACCCAGGATCTCCCCCCTGCGCACATCGAAGGATACATTCTTGAACAGACGTTTGTGGGACAGGTTTTTCACTTCCAGTTTGATCTCGCCGATGGGGCAGGCAACCTTGGGAAACATCTCGTTGACATCACGGCCCACCATCATGTTGATCAGGCGATCGACTTTCAGATCCTTGGTGTTTTCCGTGCCGATATAGGAGCCATCGCGGTACACGGTGACCCGGTCCGTAATGGCGTAAATTTCCTCAAGCTTGTGGGATATATAGATGATGCTCTTACCCTGGGCTTTCAGCTTCCGCATTATGGAATACAGTTGCTTGACTTCCTTGTCGGTAAGGGCCGAAGTGGGTTCGTCCATTATTATCAATTTTGAATTGTAGGAAACCGCCTTGGCAATCTCTATCATCTGCATCTTTGCGACGGTCAGGGCTGCCATTAGCGTCTTGGGATCCTCATCAAGTTCGATTTCCTTGAGGACTGCCTTGCTTGATTCGTACATTTTCTTATGATCCACCAATCCGAACGCGCCGAGGGGTTCCCTCCCCAGCCAGATATTTTCCATGATTGGCCGGTTCACGACCGGACTGAGTTCCTGGTGTATCATCGATATGCCCATACGGAGGGCTTCAGAAGTCGTATAATTTTCCAGCGTCTTGCCATCGAAGATTATCTCGCCGGAGGTGGGTTTATAGATACCCGCTATGCATTTCATCAAAGTGGATTTTCCGGCGCCGTTCTCACCCATGAGGGCGTGTATCTCGCCCGGTAGGACTTGGAGCTCAACCCCTTTCAGCGCCTGGACGCCAGGGAAATTCTTGACGATATTTTTCATCTGAAGTAGATACTTTTCTTCCGCCACAAAATCCCCCTTGAAAAATACGGAGCGCCGTCCGTAGACCTGCGCTCCGTATTTTTCGTCTTATGCTGTCAAGAAATTATTTATATTGAGCCAGATTGTCTTTGTTCACCAGCACGAAGGGGACCCAGGTAACGGCGTCCACTTTTCCGCCTTTCAGCACTTTGTAGGCTACATCCGCCGCGCCCTGTCCCTGTCCAACCGCGTCCTGAAGGACGGTGGCGGCCAGTGAGCCGTTTCCGACCGCTACTTTGGCATCGGGAATGGCATCTACGCCCATGACGAATACATCGGTGCGACCGGCTGCCTTGAGGGCTTCGACCGCGCCAAGAGCCATTTCATCGTTGTTGGCGAGAATACCGTTCAGGTCCTTGCCATAAGCGGTCAGCCAGTTTTCGGTCAGGCTCATTCCCTGATCGCGCTGCCAGTTTCCCGTTTCCTTGGCGAGCACCTTGATGTTGGGGAATTTGGCCTTGATGGTTTCCTCATTGCCTTCGGTGCGTTTCACGGCGCCTTCATTGTCCAGCTTGCCGATGAGGATGGCCACGTTGCCTTTTCCGCCCAGGACCTTGCCCATGGCTTCCATCTGAAGCTGACCGGCTATGATTTCCTGGGATCCAACATAGTATACGTTGGCGGGAAGGGTTCCGGTTCCAAAGGGATTCCGGTTTACGAACACGAGGACGATCTTGGCATCCGCGGCCGCTTTGATGATGGGTTCCATCGCTCCGGTGTTGACCGGCACTACGATGAGGGCTTTGACCTTTTGGGCGATCAGGGTGTTCACCAAGTCCTGCTGCTTGATGACGTCTTCCTGGGCGTCCTGCAGGATGAGCTCCACATCGGCCTTGTCGGCGTAGAATTTCTTTGCCGCGTCCATGACGTAGGTCTGGAACGTGTCGTTGAAGTTGTTGCAGACGTATCCGACTTTTACCTTGCCGGATCCTGCGTCTTTCGCACCTGCTGCGAATGCTCCACCAACTACGAGCATCGCCGCGACCAGGATTAGGATTCCTCTTTTCATACTTGCCTCCTTGATTTTCATGCCGGTACCCAAGACCAGCATCCTTGCAAACGTTTGCACTTTAGGTGATTATTGCTCTTGTTCGAATGTTTGTCAACAAATATTTATATTTTTCTTAAATTTTACATAACGATGGTTGATTGTGATTGATATATTGGAGTAAGCGACCAAAATGATCGTTTTTATTTATTCCTGATATCGTTAAAAAAGGCTCTTTACAAATATGCTGGATGGGATTAGTATACTGAGGCTGGTAACGTTTGCAGGTTTGGTCTTGCAAGCCTTGCACAAGATGGAATCCCTTAGTATCAGGAGGATCAATATGGCCGGAAAATTACGGATTGGCATTATCGGCGCGGGGCGGATCGGAAAGTTGCATGCGGAGAACATAGCATATTTCGTTCCCCAGGCTAAATTGGAAGGCATAGCGGATGTCATGATGACGCCGGAAATGGAAGTCTGGGCGAAGGGTCTGGGCGCGCGCATCGTCGCGAAGGATCCCAAGGCGTTGTTTGCGGATAAGGACATCGATGCGATCATCATCTGCAGCTCCACCGATACCCATGCGGACATGGCTATAGCGGCCGCGAAAGCGGGCAAGCACATCTTCTGCGAGAAACCGGTGGACCTTTCCGTCGCCAAGGTCAAGGCGGCCATTGACGCCGTCAAAGCCGCCAAGGTAAAGATGCAGGTGGGCTTCAACCGCCGTTTCGATCATAACTTCCGGGCAGTCCGCGAAATGACCCTTGCCGGTAAGGTCGGCGATGTTCAGATAGTGAAGATCACCTCCCGCGACCCGGCTCCGCCCCCTCCCGCCTATGTTGGTGTTTCGGGCGGCATCTTCCTGGACATGATGATCCACGACTTCGACATGGCGCGCTTCCAGGCGGGCAGTGAGGTTGTGGAAGTGCACGCCACCGGAGCAGTGCTCATCGACCCGGCGATCGGCAAGGCAGG
>CAXNJE010000045.1:0-21257 GCA_964202565.1 Breznakiellaceae bacterium
TTGGCCTCCTTCCCAGACCGGAGGAAACTCCCAGGAAACGGGGAAGGCCCAGGAAGGAAATCGATCCGAACGCACCGAAGAGAAAACGCGGAAGGCCTAGGAAAAACCCCTCCTAAGCTTATATAGTGTTGAAAATTGGGAAATCGTTAGTTAAAAGAGGAACCATTACTTCTTGGGAAGCCATTGAAAGGACCTCTAAAAGAGTATAGATCAGTTCGATCTGCTGGTCAGCGTTATAGAATTATTTATAAAGTTCTTGAAAATGAAATAATTGTAATTGTCGTAGCTGTTGGAATTAGAAAAGCTGGTGATAAAAAAGATATTTATGAGTTGATGAAAAAATACATAAAGACTGGATTAATTGAAAAGGAAGAATAGCAAGATTGCCCTAACAAAAGCTTCAACCTGAGTCGGCTATTGTCACGGTTATGTGCTTGCGCACAAACCGCGCCAATTTACGCCTCGCAGCTAATGTTATACAGACCCTTCGGGCTGAGGGTTATTAAAAAATATGGATATTATAAAGAAGAGCTGTGGAGTTGATGATAATACATTCACAAGAAAGCAATCTATGCGGATTGGTATTTAAAAGTAGTTCAACCGTATATCCATAAAACCATATAAATTCATCATAAATAAAGAATTAGTTGAGAATATTGTATAATTCTGAATAAATAGATTTCATTTCACATTTGTATTGAAATATATAGACGCTGTGTGTAAATATACACTATAATATATACAGATTATGGAGGATAGCATGGGACAAACTAATGTGAATATTCGAATGGATGCTGAAATAAAACAGGAAGCCGAACAACTGTTTGATAGTCTTGGCATGAATATGTCTACAGCATTTAACATTTTTGTTCGTCAATCATTACGAACCGGTGGAATACCATTTAATATTACAGCTCAAGATGATGGATTTAGAAATCGTTACAATCAGATGAAATTACGCGCTGCTGCAAAACGTATGAATGAGGGAAAAGGTGTTATTCATGAAATAGTGGAAGATACAAATGACTAAAGCTTGGGACGAAGATGCCTGGGAAGATTATATATATTGGCAAACTGAAGACCGGAAAACATTGAAACGAATAAATCAATTAATCAAAGATATTGAACGAAATGGTAATAGCGGAATTGGAAAACCAGAACCATTAAAAGGTGATCTA
Source organism: Breznakiellaceae bacterium (assembly GCA_964202565.1). Lineage (GTDB taxonomy): Bacteria > Spirochaetota > Spirochaetia > Treponematales > Breznakiellaceae > SZUA-426. Next base: position 1,179 of record CAXNJE010000045.1, read on the forward strand.
TCTGGATTCTGGAGTCGTGAAATAGATAAAAAGAATAGATTAGTTTATCGAATTATGGAAAGCGAGTTGCAGATAATTCAATGTAAGACACACTATGGAGATAAATAACACTAACCCAAAATAATAAGAAAAAGTGTATAACAACTGCTTCAACCTGATATTTTCTTTGTCATATTTTGTGCTGTCGCTACGCTCTTTACGCACAAAATGCGCCAAGCCCTGTGGGCACGAAAATACAGGTTAAGCGTATGTTAGGTTGATCCTCCGGACAGGATGTGAAGTATCTCCTCCCGGTCCTCCCTGGTTGTCAGTCCTCCCTGTCCTCCGCAAACAAATGGTGGTACTTTTTTTTTAATGTAAGAAGGATGGCCGCTTCAGCAAGGGCTTTCTTCTGCCGCTCGTTTTCTTTCTGAAGCCGTTTGTTCTCCTTGCGGAGCTTGGCGTTGTCATTGCGCATGTCGGCTTGCTTGTCGTTCATGATGGAAGTCAGCTCCTGTTCCCAAAGCGGGAGATGCTCGGAGTGAAGACCATTGTGGGTGGTCCGTTTATCATGACCCTGCTGGTCCGTTTATGGTGACCCAAGCCATGAAAAACTGGTTCAATTATGATGACCCTGAACCCTCAAAAGTGGGGGAATATCGTGACCCCGGACACTCACGGCTGATGGTTGATTTAGAGCGCCCCATTTCTTGCGCTATCGCGGAGAGGCTCGGATGGGTTTTCAAAAGAACGGTAATCATGTACCGTTCTTCCTGGGAGAGTTGTCGATACTTCAACAATGCAGTCCTTTTCTTGGTAGGAACAAGTTGCACGAAGTATCGCACCTCTCCCTTTTTCGGACAACATCGTTGCACTTACTATTTGAATTCAGGACTTCTAACAACGGCTTCAACCTGAGTCTCCCTTAGTCACGATATATGTATATTGGAAGGATCCTATTCCTTTCGCCATGGGTTTGTGAAGCGCTTATATTCAACCTCAATATAGCATGAACTTAAAAATTAATTAAAATCCTTTATAATATCATTGGCGATATTATTCATCGCTACTTTCAGTGCATTTATGCCATTCATAGCAATATCAATATCACTAACTACAAATATTTTACTCTGAATATTTGTAGTAATATCAATTATCTTAATAAATATTGAATATGTCTCTCCAATTTTTTTTACTTGTCCTATAAGTATATTATTTGATTTACTAAAAGAATCCGATGAAAAATTAAGACGAGAATTAAAAATATCTGAACTCATCAATTCAACTTCAGAAAATACTTCATCAAGATTTATTCGATTTGACAAAGAAATCTTATCTGATTTGCTTAAATAGGATTCCATGTATAATGCTAAATCTTTTCCTGTTACACCTTTTATTTTACTATTTTCATCAATTTTAAACTCCAATATGGACAAAGGAAAAACAACATTCTTATTATTCATATCATTTTTATCAGAAAATATTGAATTGTTGGAATTTGATGGAACTTTTACCAATTCAAAGTAATAATTTGGATTAGGTCCATAAGACCAAAGCAATGGTATACCATATAACCAAAATAATAATAATGGTACTATCTTTATTTCTTTATTTAATGTGTCACTATATGTTTCGAATCCATCCTTTTCTATACGAATGGAATAATTATTTAGAATAAAATCACTTAACTCATGACTAACGGGAGTCCTTCCAATTCTTTCGTTATTTATACTCACAAGTGCATCTTTTTCATTACTTTCAATATGAACTAAAGTTGTACAACCCGAAATGGAAATAAGTAATAAAATGGATATAATAAAGTTAATTATTCTTTTCAATGTATCCTCCTTGTTTCAAACGAGCAGATCATCTAGGTTTTTCCATATTAATGCACTCAATTAAATCTCTATTCTACTACTGAATTATAAATATATAACGCATTTATTTCTCAAATTTCTACACCTAAAAGAAAAATATCAATTAATTTTGGGCATCTCGAAAAACTCAAGGTAAATATGACCAAATGAATCATGAATCAGAAAGGTTTTTTTATGGGGATGACCGGCTTAAAGAGTACACCAGACTCGGCGACCCGCTTGAAAAGCTGAACAAAAACCATTTCATGGAATATTTTTCAGACAGGCAATAACAAAAGCTCTAAAAAAGGCTTGCCCGTTGGCCTCGAAGCGCTCGTTGCGATTCCTCAACGTAGCATTGGATCGTGTTGTAGGAACAATCATAATTCGGCGATTCTGCAATAAGCCGGTCGTGTATCCGTTTTCCCGTATGCCGCTGTTTATGCCAGCGGATCTGATCCTCCTTTAGCCACACAGATCGATCAATGGTTAGTGGGGATCCAGATTTGATGGCAATATTCCTAACGAAGAACTTGGTTTTTCGAGGTGCCCTATAGTTCATATTTCAATCAATTCCATTGATGTTCTGACAGGTATCAGGTTCATTATGAATATGACTTAGCCGATTTAACCAATCATTACCATAGAAACACCAGGAGCAGCCGATCATGATGATAATCAAGCCAGACCATTGTGGCAATTCACCAAAAAATATATTTATCGAAGATTTTGTCTTTGCACTATTCAATCATCAAGAGTTTAAGGACAAGATATTGGATAATGCAATAATAGAGATCATTGGCTTAAGAGACGGCCACGACCTTCATTCTTTACTTGATCTTTTTGATAAGTCATTTGACATTGATGTAATTACTATTTTCGCTGCCGTTAGCCACGGGAAAAAGGGGGCGGTAGATATGGAAATAAAAATGAGAAATGGCTCTACAAAGAACATTGGAATATTTATTGAATTTAAGACCTTGAAAGCAGATGTAATCTCATATATAAAAATTATTATTGCATAAATGGCTATAATTGATTTCAATCCTTGTCAAGATTGCAATTATATACTTGGAATAATTATTTATTTAAGTTATTCTTACCATTATTTGCTTCTTTTTGGTTGTCTGTCTAAAAGGAATTACATGAAAGCAGTTATTTTTGACATGGATGGCGTTCTGATTGACAGTGAACCTTTACATGTACTTTCCGACAAGACTTTATTGGAAAGGATAGGAGTTGTCATTCCGGAAAACCATCTTGCCAAATATGTTGGCGTTACAAATCCGGTTATGTGGAAAGAACTGATCTCTGAATTCAATATCCAAAAGGATCTAGAAGAAATATTGAATCTGCATCTCTCCTTGAAACTGAAATTATTAAAAAAATCTGATTTCCATGCGATAGATGGCATCCCTGAACTCTTACAGCTTTTATATTCACATGAGATTCCGGTAGGGGTAGCATCTTCTTCCCCAAACATGTTCATGAAAGAAGTAATAAAACTGTTACGTTTGGAGAAATATATCAAGGCATGGGTTTCTGCGGAAAATGTGAAGGATAGCAAGCCAAAACCGGATGTGTTCCTGAAAGTCGCCGAATTGCTTCATGTGAATCCGGAAAAATGTGTCGCCATCGAAGATTCTACAAACGGAGTCGCCTCGGCAAAAAATGCTGGAATGAAATGCATAGGCTTCAGGAATATCAATTCGGGGAACCAGGATTTATCCAAGGCAGACCTTATCCTGGACAGCATTCGGGATATACATCTTCAAACCATGAAGAATCTCTTTACATTATAGAATACAAGGAGATAGAAGGTATTTCATGATTCCGTCCGCCGTTCCGGTTTACAATTTCCCCTGAATATACTAGGATCTGGCATCTTCTTTACAAGTGTCAGGAGTAACCTCATGAAACGCATGTTTTCTATCATACTGCTCTCAGCATTTTCTTGCTCAATAGTTTTCGCTGCGGGTAAAACCGACTCAGTCTCCGATAATTCATTGAAAATTGTCATGGACAAGGGTGTTTTTGTGCTTGGCCTGGACGATGCCTTTCCACCTATGGGCTTTCGTGACGATAATAATGAAATTGTCGGCTATGACATTGACTTGGCCAAGGAAGCTACCAAGCGGATGGGTATAAAATTGGCACTTCAACCCATTGACTGGAACGCCAAGGAACAGGAACTGAATACAGGCAAGATTGACTGCATCTGGAATGGTTTTACCATGACCGTGGAACGGGAAAAAGCGATGAGCTTTACCAAGCCCTACCTAAAAAATGCGCAAGTTGTGGTGGTCCGCAAGGATTCAGGCTATAAGACTTTGGCCGACTTGAAGGGCAAGAGTATAGGCTTGCAGGCAGGTTCTTCCGCTGCGGATGCCGTTGAAGGTGCAGCGGAGTTCAATGCGTCCATCAAGAATGTGATTGAATTCAAGGATAACCTGACCGCCCTTATGGATCTTGAAGTTAAAGGTGTAGACGCGGTAGTAATGGATCTTTTTGTGGCAAACGACAATATAAACCGTTCAGGCAAGGCGTACGCGATTCTGGCTGAGACGCTGGCACCGGAAAACTACGGCGTTGGTTTCCGTAAGGGTGACCTGGCTCTCAGGGACAAGATTCAGTCTACCCTCGAAGAAATGGCGAAGGACGGCACAATAGCAACCATATCATCCAAATGGTTCGGTGCTGACATTTCTGTTGTCGGCAAGAACTGAGTCTGATCGATCATGGCTAAGCTTCTGGGGACGATGCTTCAGGGTTCTCTCGTTTCGATCAGCGTATTCGTATTGACCCTGCTTTTTTCGTTGCCTTTGGCTTTGCCGATTGCCCTGGGCCGGATGTCGAGAAATCGATTCTTATCCGGCCTGATCAACCTTTACCTTCTTGTGATGCGGGGTACGCCACTCATACTCCAGCTCATCTTCGTCTACTTTGCGCCCTATTATCTTTTCAAGCTTTCCTACGACCGGTATACAGCGGTCATCATAGCTTTTGTGATTAATTATGCCGCTTATTTTGCCGAGATCTATCGCGGGGGAATCGAGGCCATACCCAAGGGCCAATACGAAGCCGCAAAGGTTCTTGGTTTTACGAAGAGGCAGACTTTCATCCGCATCATTCTTCCCCAAGTAGTCAAACGTATAATCCCATCCACCGCGAATGAAGTCATCACTCTGGTAAAGGATACAGCCCTGGCTCAGACCATCGGCGTGGCGGAATTGTTCCGGGTGGCCCAAAATGCGTCGGCCCGCCAATTCTCCACAGCACCCATCTTCCTCGCGGGCGTCTTCTACTTCATGATGAACTGGGCGGTATCCGCCGGTTTCCTCAAATTGGAAAAAAAACTTTCCTATTACCACTGACGGAAACCCGGAGGAACCACCGCACATGGAAGTGATAAAAGTAGGAAATCTGTCAAAATATTTTGGAACCCTTGAGGTACTCAAGGATATTTCCTTCTCGGTGCGGCAAGGCGAGGTCTTGGCCATCATCGGTCCTTCCGGTTCGGGAAAGTCTACCCTCCTGCGTTGCATCACCCATCTTGAAGAAATAAATGGCGGATCGATCCGTGTATGCGGTAGGGCAATGGTTACTGATGCCGTATATGCGGACAAGGAAACCCTTCGGGATGTGTGCCTGATGCTTGGACTGGTCTTCCAGAATTTCAACTTATTCCCGCACTTCACCGTCCTACGGAACATCACCGAGGCTCAGGTTCATGTGCTTGGCCGAAGCACGGTGGAAGCCGAAAAGACAGCCAGGGCACTCCTGGACCGGATGGGCTTGTCGGACAAGGCGAAGGCTTATTCCTGCGAGCTTTCTGGCGGCCAGCAACAACGGGTATCCATCGCGAGGGCTCTCGCATTAAATCCGCGGGTCCTGTTTTTCGATGAACCTACCAGTGCACTCGACCCGGAGCTTACCGGGGAAATTTTGAAGGTTATCCGCGCCCTCGCCGCCGAGAAAATGACCATGGTTATCGTAACACACGAGATGGATTTTGCCCGCGATGTCGCTGACCGCGTCATTTTCATGGATGACGGACTGATAGTCGAAGAAGGTAAATCAACTGATGTATTGACTAAACCCAAGAACGAGCGAACCAGGGCTTTCCTTAAACGTTTTGGCGGAGACTGACATTGTACCACCGGTGCTGAAAATGTATTTATCCGATAGGAGGAAAAGATGAGAACCGTACTCAAACTCTTGCACGATGCCGCGCGTGATTATGACTCCATGCCGTACCTTGGACAGAAACATTCGGAACGCTACTCAACACTCAGCTTCGCCGAAGCGGACTCCTTGTCGAGCGCCCTTGCGATTTCCTTCATTGGTAGGGATTTCAGGAAAGGCGATAATATAGCAATCCTTTCGGAAGGCAGAACCTCCTGGGTGGTAGGCGAATTCGGCGTCCTGAAGGCAGGCTGTACCTCGGTGCCACTTTCCACCAAACTTACTCCAGATGAAATCCTGTTCCGCTTGGACCATTCGGAATCAAAGGGTATCCTGGTTTCTGAAAACAATTTTTCCAAGGTCGTTGAAATCATCGAAACCGTCAAGAAGAAACCCTTGGTCATTTGCCTCTCGGAACGTTCCCCCAGCTTCGAAAAAGCTATCGAAAAATCTGGGCTTAAGGAAGGCAAGGAACTTTTTTTCTATGATGACCTCGTGGCGGAAGGAGAGATAGCGTTGGCCGGAAGCGATGGAGCGGCTTTGAAGGTGACCCTTGAAGCCTTGGAGGCGGGCATTCGCGAGGACGATACCGTTACCATATCCTATACTTCCGGGACGACGGGTAATCCCAAGGGCATCATGCTTACCCATTTGAACTATTGGCACAATTGCCACGATTCGGCACAAATTGTCGAGGTCAAAAAAGGCTGGAAGAGCTTGATCATGCTCCCCCTGGATCATTCCTTCGCGCACACGGTGGGTATCTATATTTTCCTGCTTAAGGGAATCTGCATGTACTTTGTGGATGCCCGTGGCGGTCCCATGGCAGCGCTCAGGAACCTGCCAAAGAATCTGGTGGAAACAAATCCTGATTTCCTATTGACTGTGCCCGCACTCTCAGGCAATTTCATGAAGAAAATGACCCAGGGGGTCGCGGCTAAAGGCGCTTTCATCAACGGCATCTTTGAACGCGGAGTCAGGGCCGGCATCGCCCGGGCAGGCAATGGATTCAATAAACCATCCCTATGGGTGAGGGCGACAAGCTATCTGCCCTGGGCGCTGGCCAACGCGCTGGTATTTCCCAAACTCCGCCTTATTTTTGGAACCGACATAAAATTTTGTGTAGGCGGCGGCGCGTTGCTGGAAATCAAACAACAGGAATTTTTCAACGCCATCGGGGTTCCTGTCTATCAAGGTTACGGCCTGACAGAAAACGCGCCCATCATTTGCGCCAATTCCGCCGCAAGGCATAAATTCGGCACCTCCGGAGTAATCATTCCCACACTGGAAGTGAGGATCATGAAGGATGCGGAGACCGAATGCAAACCCGGCGAAATTGGCCAGATCGTCACCAAGGGAGACTCGGTGATGAAGGGTTACTTCAAGAATCCGGAAGCCACCGTCGACACACTGCAAGACGGCAGGCTTTGGTCCGGTGACCTGGGCTTCATCGACCGCGACGGTTTCCTGGTGGTGACTGGCCGGGAAAAAGCCCTCTTGATCAGCGCCGATGGTGAGAAGTATTCCCCTGAAATGATCGAGGAAGCCGTGGTGAATACTTCCCGTTTCGTAAACCAGATAATGGCGTACAATGAACAGCGCAAGTTCACCAGCGCATTGGTTACCATCAACACCGAAGCGGTCAAGGTCGCGCTTAAGGGCCGCAAAGCCAATGCAGATGAAGTAATCACTCTTATCCGTGAGGATCTGCAGGTATTCTTTTCACATCCGGAGTACTCATCGATACCGGTCCAATGGCGACCCGTATCGTTCGCGATAATTCCGGAACCTTTCGATGAAAAGGACGGACTCATCAATTCGACGATGAAACTGGTTCGCCACAAGGTACGCGATTTCCATGCTCTACGCATTGAGGAAATCTATGCAGGCGGTTCCGCAGATCCGTTCATGGATGGAAACCGCATGGCGGTGAAAGCACTGGGACTGGTTTTGGAATAAGGCAGGGCAAGATGACAAAGGACCGGATGCGGGAATTGTTGGGTGAACTGATCTCCATCCGCTCTGACGAGAGTGAGGAAGAACACACGCGATTCCTGAAGTCACTTACCGAAGGATACGGAGCGTCAGCGCACATAGAGGAAGTAGCCCCGGGACGCTTCAACTTTACGGCAATCTTTGTCGGGAAATTACCTGGTAAGAGCTGGCTTTTCGAGGCGCACGGTGATACGGTTCCGGGTAAGCAGCCATATCGTTGGGATGAATCGACCGGCAGGGTTTATGGTCGTGGAGCCTGCGACAACAAGGCAGCCCTTGTGGCCATGCTGGCAGGCATAGTCCGGGCACGGGAAACGGGTATGTTGCGCGGGACTGTCCAGTTGGCATCCACCTGTCGTGAGGAAACCGGTGGTGAGGGCGCACGTGCACTGGCGGCATCGGCCTATCGGCCGGACCTGACCATCATAGGGGAGCCGACGAGACTGGAAATCGTGCGGGCCCACAAGGGCGCTTGGCGCACGCGCATAACCACCCACGGAAAGGCCGTACATAGTTCGAACCCGAAGGCGGGCATCAACGCAATTGTATTGATGTGCGATATCATCAGGGTTCTGGAAAATGAATTTGCCCCTACCCTCGCCCGGATTCCGCATGCCCTGCTCGGTGCTCCGACCCTCAGCGTGGGAACGATCCAGGGCGGTAGGGCCGCTAACGTAGTGCCGGACCAGTGTACCATCGAAGTGGACTGGCGCCTGGTACCCGGGATGAAAACCGAAGAGTTACTGGCTGACTTGAGGAACCGCTTTCCGGGGGCGACGGTAGAGCAGTACGAATTCTATCCGCCCTTCCATGAAGCGGATGACTCAGAGACGCTGGCGCGGCTACGGACCGCCATCGGGGCGGTACTCGGCAAACCTGCGGTACTGACGAGCGCGCCCTGGGCTGCGAATGCTGGCATACTCCAACACGAGACCGGCCAATCCTGCGTAATCTTCGGACCCGGCGACATCGCCCAGGCCCACACAGTTGACGAATGGATTGAATGGCGCCAGGTGGAGATGGCGGCCGAGATTTACGAACGGCTGCTGACGACCTGACGACCTGACAATCATCATTGATCGGGAGCCTGCCTACACCTTGGCGGTCTTTTCCCCAACCCTCACCAGGCTGATTATGGTTGGTACCACAAACAGGGTCATCAGGGTGGAAACTGTCAGCCCCCCGGCCACCGCGATGCCCAGGGGTTTGATGACGCTGGAACCCTCACCCAACCCGATAGCTATGGGCAGCATGCCCACGATCGTTGTCAGGGATGTGATCAGGATGGGACGCAGGCGTATGGTGGCGCTTTGGACCAAGGCTTCGGTCTTTTCCATTTCCTTGCGGCGGACCAGGAAAAAATCGATCAGGATGATGGAGTTGTTCACGACGATGCCGCTGAGGAGTATGGCTCCCAACAGCGAGTTGAGTGACAGGGTGGATGAAAAAACGAAGAGGCTGAACACCAGACCTATGAAGCCGAGCGGTACCGCGGCAAGTATGATCAGTGGGATGACGAAGGAATTGAACTGGAAAGCCAGCAGGATGAAGATCAGAGCGATGGAGACGGCGAGGGAAATGAACAGCGAACGGATGGCGCTGTCCAGCTCCTGGGCTGGATTGGCAAACGTGACGGTGGCACCATCGGGGACGACTTGCTTTTCCGCCAGGTATGCCCGGGTTTTCTGTTCCAGGGGAAGCCGTCCGGAGGCTGCCTCACCACGCATCCTGCTTGCGTAGACGCGGAAAACCAGGTCGCCATTTTCGGTGACGATCTGCGAAACGTTGGATTTAATCTCGAAATCGAAAAAGTGTTTGAGAGGCACCGCGCTCTGTTTATAGGGGACCAGGAAATTGGCCAGATTTATCCTGCCCCTAATCTCTGCGTCCGGGTATACAGCCCGGGCGTTGACAGTCAGACCTTCGTGGTCGTAGCTTTTTGATTGCGTTCCGGCAAGAATGCGGCGGACCAAAGTGAGCAGGGTATTCTCCGAAAGGGAACCCACCTTGCCGAAGGTTTCCTTCCTCGGTTTCAGCATGAGTTCATCGGTGTAACCCGTGGCGGGCGTCGTGGAAACCCGCGCGTAGCCTCCGCTGGCGGTCACCAGATCGCGGGTTTGTTCCAGTAGGGGAATGAGTACATTCTCGTCGGTTCCGCTTATATCTATCCGAAGGTCGTCGGTGCGGGGTAGCGGCAATTCCGCGGGATCCCAATTCATGATGTTGTAGTACCACTCATTGTCGGACGGGAAAAGCCGCTGAAGTTCGGCGGTAACGAAGGCGGCGTCCTTCGTTTTTTTAAGCACGATGAATAGGCGGTTGAAGCGTCCCCGGACCTCGGCATAGGTGCGTACCACGTAGTCCCCCAGCTCGTCCTTGATGATGGTGTTCATCATGGGCAGCTTGTCCTCCACGATTTCCTGGCTGGTCAGGTCATTCGTGGATTGAAGGAATACGATCAGCCGGTCGCTCTGGGGAGGCGACATTATTTCCTTGGGAAGGCGGGGCAGGACGAACACGGATGAAAGGGTGAATATGGCGACAGAACCGGCCAGAAGCCCGATGGATGCCGTCTTTCTGGTTATGATGAATCTCAGTGAACGGGAATAGAGCTGCTCCATGGCGTGCAGCACCCGTTCGCTGGGATTTTTTTTTGCCCGCTCGGCATCGGTGGACTTGCCCTTGATGTCGCTGTTGCGATAGATCAAAAAAGCCAGGATGGGAACCAGGGTGAGGGAAACCACGAGGGAGAAGCCCAGCGTGTACACGACTACTTTTGCCTGGTCTCCCAGGATGGCGTTGGTTAGGGGCGCGGTAAAGGACAGGGGCAGAAAAACCAGGATGGACGTGAGGGCGGACGCGATGATGGGAGAGCGGACTTCGCTGACGGACCGGACTATCAAATCCTTAAGGTGGAACTCGTCGCCCGCATGGTTTTCATCCACCCTGAAGCGGTGGATGTTTTCCATCACGACTATGGACGCGTCCACGATCATTCCCACTGCCAAAGCCATTCCGCCCAGGGAAATCAGGTTGAGGCTGACGCCGAATGCGTACATGGGAATGAAGGACAGGACGAGCGAGGCGGGGATCGAAAATCCTATCAAAAGGGAATTTCGTACTTCACCCAGCATCAGGAATACGATGACCATGGATAGGAGCGCACCCAGTATGAGGGATTGAAGGACGCTCATCATGGACCGGTTTATATATTGGGCCGGGTCCAGAAGGGCGCTTATCACCGTGTCAGCCGGCAGCAGTCCTTCCTTCCGAAGATCTACAAGTATCTTTTGGACATCCCTGGACATGTTGCTGATATTGCCGCCGTCCACCGGGTTGCAGACTATCTGGATGCCCCGCTCCCCGTCTATGACGAAGGTAGCCGAAGGTATTGTGTAGTAGATGGAGATATCGGCGATCCTCTCCAGCGTGATGTCGACTCCATCCAGTTCCCTAACCACCAGTTTGCCAAGGTCGAAAAGTTCCGGTTCATCCCTCGTAAAACTGACACTCAGGCGAAGGGGTCCTTCAGTCAGGGAGCCGATGGATTGGGTTCCGGAACTTGCCTGCAAGGCGGCATTAACGTCGATGATGCTTATGCCGTACTGGAGCATATCCAGCTGACGCAGGGTAATGGAGGCTCGCAATTCCTCAACATTGAAGATTTCCAGGACATCGACATCCTGTATTTGTGTGAGCCTGGGCTCCGCGTTGGATTTGACCAGCTTGAAAAGGGCTTCGGGGGCGACTGAAGCCGAAGAAAGCCCCAGCATCAGGTAACCGGCATTCTCGCCGGAAAAAAAACGGACCTGAACGTTCGCCTGCAGTTCGGTGGGCAAGCTGTTGTTGATGGTGTTGAGGACTGCTTCGGTTGCAGCCTTGACCTCGTCGGCGTTGCTCTTCCAGTCGAAGGTGAGGGTGAAACTGCTCTGGTTGCTGCCGTAGCGGGCTTCCAGAAGGTCCAGCCCCTCGATGGAGAGCAGGTTGCTTTCGATGGTATCCGCATATTCGTTGTGGAAGGCGACTGCTGAATAACCGTTGTGCCTGAGGGAAGTCATGAGCCGTGGGCGGTTTACCCGGGGATACAACTGCACCGACAAACGGGTTACGAGGTAGACACCCGCGACCGAAAGGAGGATGAACAATAAGAGTACGCCCAAGCGTTTTTTTATCAGAAGGTCGAGCATATCAGGGTTCCAGGCCTTCCACGGCGGTGCCGGCGCTTTCCTTGCCGGTTAGTTTGAGCAGGACCCGTTCTCCCGGTTTGAGCCCATCCAGGATGAGGACCTGGTTCCCGTAGATGGCTCCGATGGTCACACGCCGGTCTTCCAGCTTGTTTTCGGTATCCACCACCCACACCTGATAGCGCCCGTACATACGCCGGAGCAATTCCTGCTTGAGGAAGATTCCCCGGCTCCTTCCGACAGTCAATTCCACCGTGGCGAATTGACCGGGAGCAACCGCCCTGGAAGCTGGAAATGCAAAGCTGACCGTGTACAGTCCCGTAGCATAATCCGGTTCGGGCGAGCGGGAACGGATGCTGCCCTGGAGGCTGGCTCCGCCGACTACGGTCGCGCTTACTTCGGTACCCTCACCCAACGAGAGCGCGTCCTTGTCGCTTACCAAGGCGTCCAAAATGAAGGAACCCGTATCGATGACGACTGCGCCCTGTTCCCCGGTCCTCACCGTCGCGCCGATTTTGACCAGGACGGAAGAAACCGTTCCGTCGATGCGCGCGACCACCATTGCGGGCACATAACTACCCGCCAGATCGTCCCTTTCCACGCTGAAGAGGCGGTCGCCGATTTTTACGGCCTGCCCTACCCTCACGAAAACCGCCTTGATTTGGCCGTTCGCCGTAACCTGATGGACTATTGAATTGGCCGGGGATAAGCGGCCGCCGACCTTCGTCGTGAGCGGAATCTGCGTCATCCTTACCATGCCGACGGTCTCGCTCGTCTTGCCGGTGGGACGGACTTCGGCGTCGGTATCCAGGTCCGTTCCGACACCGGCTCCTGCCGGTCGATTGCCACCCCTGGGGTTCCTGCCGTTCGTGGCCGCACCGGCTGCACCCGATTGCGGGGGCTGGACACCGGGAGCAACCACTGCTCCGGCAGGAGGGGCCCCCCCGCCAGGGAAACCACCACCGGGCATTCCGCCCTGGAAGGTTCCACCACCGGGGAATCCGCCGGCGCTTCCACCCTGGCCACCGCCCATCTGCGCGAACAGTAAAGCCGATGAAAGGCACAACATAAGCGACACTATTCCGGCAACTATGGGTTTCATTATTTTTGCTCCGCGGCGAAATACTGGGCCAACTTAAGTTTCTGTACCATCAGGTCATGTTCGATTTTTATCGCATCCAGCTGGGCGATGGAAAGGTCTATCTGTCCGATGACCAGGTTTTCCTCGTTGGTGAAGCCGTCGGCCAGAAGGGCTTTGAGCAACACGACGTTGTCCACCTCATCCTCAACGTCCAGAGCCTGGATCTGCTTGTCCAGCTCCAGGATTTCCAGGCGTTCCCGGGCCTGGCGGACGTTGTCGCCCAGACTTTTTTGCGCGCTCTCAAGACGGAGCTTCGCAAGGGTGACATTTTCCTTGCGCTGCAGGCTATTCAGCGCCCGCTCGCCCTTGTCCAGCAACACGACAGATAGTTGAAGGCCCAGGCCCCAATTGAACTTGGCCTGTTCCTGATCGTAGGAAACCTGGGCGGACAAGGAAGGGTTTGGGAGCCAGGGCAGTAGATAAAAAGCCTTGCGCTTTTCGGCAGCTGCCAGGTCCAGTTCCTGTGCAAGGATCGCCGGGGAACTGGTGGGGCTGGTATTGCTCTCTGGTATGTCTGCCGTCCAGGCCGCGTTCCGAGACAATAGATCGAAGTACAGTGTACCGGCCTTTTCCCTCAGCACCGCATCGAAGGTAGCAAGGGAACTTGAAGCCGAAAGCATGCCGCGCCGGGCCTGCAGTATGCGCCGTTCGACTTCCCGCCGGGAGCTTTCGTGGGTTGCGGCCTTGATGCGCTCCAGCACCTCCAGATTGAGCTTGTTCGTGTCCTGAAGGCGTACGTAGTACACAACGTTCAGCATGTCAGTAACAAGCTGGAGCCTGACCGCATCCTCTGCCTCGCGCAAGGCACTTCTGGCCCGCACAAGCGCGGCTTCCAGGCCTAGCCGGTTGGCGGCATTTTCCGTGAATAGCTTGCGGCTGGCGACGAGGGAGGGACCGGGGAAATCAAGGGTGCCGTCGGTTGCGATAACGAGCGGTGCCTGAAGGGAGACATCTGCCCCGAAAAGGCCGCTCATGGTCAGGTCCGAGCGGATGGTGCCCCCGGAGAATTCACCATCCTTGATGGAGAGATTCCCCTGCCCTACCGTACCCGCGCTGAGGGATGGCAACCAGGGTTTGGCACTCTGATCGTAGTTGAGTTCCGCCTGGCGGAGCTTGAGGCGGGCATCGCGCCAGGTCGCGGATTGGTCCAGACGTTCCGCGAGCAGGCTGTCCCAGGTATCGGCGAAGGCACCAATGGCAGGATGTATGGCTGCAAGCGACCAGAGCAGAATGAACAGTCTGGCTCTCATCTTAAAACTCCATGGGATCCGCATCCGTATATACCAGATATTCTACAATGGTTTTCAGGTAGGTCCTTTGTGCCGACAGCAGGTTTTTCCTGGCACCCAACTCGGATGTACGTTGGGCATTTTTCTCGCTCAGGGGGGCAAAGCCGGATTCGTAACGCCTGGTTGCGTCCCGGGCCAGAGTCGCCTTCAGGACGCTTTCCTCGGTACGTAGCTGCAGAAGGGCTTTCTGGTTCTTCAGCTTCCTGACGGTTGCGTCGAAGGCTCGGCGTGTGTCGTTCTCGGTCGTGGTCACGGCTACCTTGGCTTTGGCCAGTTCGGCCTGCTGTATGCGCCGGTCGAAGGCTGCAGCGTTGGCCGCCAATTTTGCCGTCTTGAGTATGGCTATTTTTTCCGACAACTTCGCCCTGCGGAGGGTGGTATCCTTCTCAAGCCAGAGTTCAATTGTACCGGAGGGGATAAAGTCGGGGACCTGAGGCACAAGTGTGCCGTTCCAATCCCTGTCAAGGGCGGACCTGAAGACCTCTGCCGCATCGGCGAAGGTCCAGGCGGCCAATTCCTGGTCCGTGGTGACGGTACTCAAAGCGAGCCCGGATTCTTTCAGACCTTCTTCAGAAAGCAGGCCATTAAGGTAGCGGGTTTGGGCCAGTCTTGCGTCTTCGTTGGCATTTTCTGCCTTGACGTCGGCTATGGATGCATCGAGTTCCGCGAGGGCGACGTTGAATACGGTATCGAGGGTTTCATTGAAGAAGGCCAGGTTCGCCCTGCGGTAGTCCGCAAGCGCGCCGACATAGCTGAATTCCGCATTCAGTCGGTCCAGCTCTTCCTTGGCCTCGATCTCGGCCCTGGTCCTGCGCAGGGAGGCCAGTTCCAGATCCACCTTGAACAGGCTGTAGGAAATCCTGACCGATACGGCGCTGCGAAAGAGTTCCTGGACGGTGATCGCGTTTAAACCCTGCACCGTCAAAAACAGTAGAGGTATAAAAATCAAAAAACACGGCTTGCGTTTCATCGCCATCATTCTCACTAATATAAAGTAAACCATCGTGGCGAAATGTAAAAGCAATGTAAAAAATGGGCGAATCTGGATGGCACAGGTTCCCCTATTGATCATGCCCCTTCCATTACTTCTGCTTGTACCGCGGATTGCGTTGCCGGAAGAGGCCTGTGTTATACTACACAGAAGCCTGATCGCCAAGGATGTTGCACATGCGAATTTCAACAGCCCTGATCCCCTTGCTCACCCTGGTAGCGGCCCTCCAGCCAACAGGTGCGGCGGAGGAAGGGATAGTCAACTGGAAACCCGGCGACGCACCCCGAACCATAAGCTCGTGGGTTTATCGGGAAACCGCAGTTTCGGAAAGTGGGTCTGGTGTATTGGCGGGGCATTCCGAGGGTTTCAAGCCCTACCTTGGTGGCTATCTGGAGAAAAACGGGGACCTGAAGGATCGGGTATACACGTTCCGGCTGGACCTATTGCTGGACGCAACTGCCAAGGATATTCCGGTTTCCTTGTTCATGGGTCCTGGCGGGTATCCACGGGATGTGTACCTGAACGGGGTCCTGCTACTCCGCACCGGCAGCCATGGAGACCGGTATAATTCCACCGTCTACTATTGTTCCCGCATAAGCCTGCCGCCCCAGTTGCTTACCTATGGAAAGGAGGCAAACCGCTTGGCCATCGAAGCCTTCCCCGCGTACGAGACCAGCCCCTTGGGTGATTTTGCCGTTGGAGGCCACTATGACATAACCAAAATGGTGTTTGCCCGGAACCTGTTCAATGTTCACCTTGTCCAGGCTGCGGTAGTCGTAGCCATGCTTATTGCGGTGTTCTTTTTCTTCCTTTTTGCCAAATCGCCCACGAAGGACCTACGTTACCTCTATTTCGCGCTGGCCTGCGTCGCATTCGCCCTGGGCTACTCCAACATGAGCCTCTACAACGACGCGTCTGACGACGTGTTCCTGGATAAGATTTCCCGTTCCGGACTGGCCCTCACCAGCCTGTTCCTGTGCTGGTTCTCGCTCAATTTCACCACCATCGGCGAAAGGAAGCCAAGGCTCAAACTGGTACTCGCCATTCCTGTAATCGCTTCCATCATTGGCAACTGGTTGCAGAAGGACAAATTTGGGGTAACCAGTTTTTTTTCTTCCTTCACCACCAACTTCGTGCTCACCCCCATCCTGCTTTTTACGCTGGGCGTGCTGATTGCCGGCTTTGTCAAAAAGAGGGAGGCAGCGCGCATCACGATACTGGCCGGATTCCTCGCGGCCGTCGCCGCCAGCCTTCACGACATCTACTATATCAGCATCCAGGTCTCGCCCTTCTGCTATCTGGTGGCCTACGGATACCTCGCGCTGATCATCGCCATCTTTTTCGTATTGGCGCTGGAACAGACGCGGGTGGCACTGGAGCTTGAAGTACAATCAAGGCTGCTCAACAAGCGCAACCGGGTGCTGGGAGACATGGTGGAGGAACTTACCGGGGTGGCTGAGGGTCTCGTGGATTCATCGGCGGAGTTTGAGCGCACCTTATCCGCCACGCTTGGACGCATCGCCGGGTATGGCGAGGAAAACAGGGCCATCTCCCTGACTTTCCGGGAAGAAAAGGAAACTGCGGAAGCTGAAATCCAGAAAATAGCAGACAGATTGGCCGAGTCGGCCGAACGGGTACCCCAGGCGCTGGAATCCCAGACCGCCGCAGTGGCTGCGGTGAACCGTACCCTTGCGCAGATGAATGAACGCATTGCGGAAAACCTCGCGTCAGCTGCGGAGTCCAGCCAGACCGCCGGGGAACTTGCCGCGAGGGCGGATGAAAGCACCCGGGTCATAGGCATGTCCCGCAACGCCATCGCCCAGGTGGCGGAACATTCGGGAAAGCTTCAGGAAGTGCTGGCGTCGATCGAGGACATTTCGGAGCGGACCCATATCCTATCCATCAACGCGGCGATCGAGTCGGCGCGGCTGGGGGCGGACGGCAAGGGCTTCGGCGTGGTTGCCCAGGAAATACGGAATATGTCGAACCAATCCCGGGACAGCCTCAAATCCAGTTTTGATAAAATAAAGGATATGACGTTGGCGGTTGCGCGCAGTTCGGAACTCGCCGAATCGGCGGCCTCAACGCTCAGGGTCATTTCCGAAAACGCCAGGACTTCCGCTGCCCTGGCGGAGGAAATTCACCACCTGATGGAAGGCCAGGGCGTCCAGAGTGCGAACATCCTTGGAAATGCGGAAGCCCTGGCCAAGGAAGCCGGGGTGCTCAAATTGATTTCCCAGGAAGAACGGAATGACAATGTCGAACGGGGAAGGCAATTCAAGTCCATCGCTGCATCCCTGACGACCGTTTCGTCCCGGCTGGATGCACAGGATGAGAAGACCAAGACCCTGTTCGCCGATCTGGACAGGCTGAACGAGGTAATGGTGAGAAATTCGGGGCACATCGAACGCCTGCGGGCGAGCATAAGCCAGGTTTCGCAGGTCCAGAGCCCGGAAAACCCGTAAGGTGCTTCACCTGCCAGGCCCCGTGTCTGTGGGAACCTGTCAGACGTAGCGAAGGTGTTTCAGGGGCAGATGACAGGTTTCCGCGTAGGGTCCCCGGTATTTTTCGGGCATCAGTATGGCCAGCTGGGTCATGATTTCGTCGGCCACTTCCTGCCGGACGGCCTTGGTCATGGAGCCCTGGGGCTCGATCACATAGGGCCTGCCCACCCGTACCGTCAGCGGAGTACGCCGGAAAGCCTTGAGGTTGGTCCAGAAGTCCTCGCCGCCCCAATGGGCTATGGGCCAGATAGGGACCCCGGCTCGGTGGGCAAGGACGGCGACTCCGGCTTTGCCACGGCCGAGTATGCCGGTCTTGCTGCGGGTGCCCTCAGGTGCCAGACCGAGTATGCCCCCCTCGCGCACCCAGGAAACGCAGCTTTTGAAGGATTCGGTATCCACCGACCCACGGTCGATGGGGATAGCATTCCAGAGCTTCGCGAAGTACGCATAGATGGGGTCTGTAAGATTCTCCTTCTTTGACAGGGCCGCAAGCTTGCGCGGAAAGAGGAAGGACGCCATGAGGGGTGACTCCAAAAAATTGATGTGGTTCATTGCGACTATGGCCGGACCTTTCCGGGGGATGCGCTGCAGGGCTATGGCATCCAGGCGGCAGGCGGTGCGGATCATCTGTCGCAGGATGGCATTTACGGGGTAGGCGTCGGGTCTCATAGTATGGGGGCCTCCTTGCCCGCGAATACAGGATCGCTGGTGGCGTTCAGGCCGAGGTTGCGCAGGCCCGCCTCGTCACCGGGGCCGGGAAAGTGGGAAAGGTGGAGTTCGCAGCCGTCCAGCAGCTTAAGGGCTTCCATGGCGGCCTGGGCGGCGGGGTTCATGGCGGCCGAGACGGCCAGCGCGACGAGGGTCTCGTCCAGGTTCAGGCTTTCGCTCTTGCGGGACAGGACCTCCAGTTTGAGGGTGCGTATGGAGGCGGTGACCACCGGAGGCAGGAGGTGGATGCGGTCGGGGATACCGGCCAGCAGCTTGGCGGCGTTCAGTACCACCGCGCTGGCGGCGTGGAACAACGGCGAATTCTTGCCGGTTATGATGGTGCCGTCCCGCAGCTCCAGGGCGGCGCCGCAAAAGATGCCATCATGACCTTTGCGGGTGCGCAGGGCTTCGTGGGCGGCTTCCCGGGCGGGGACCACGACGCGACGGTTCTCGCATTTGAGGTCCAGGCTTTCCATGATGGCATCCACCCGGTACAGGGGCGCGGAGTCGGTGATGCCCAGGGCGTATTCGCCGGCTATGCGGAAACGACGCCGGATGACTTCCTGGCGGGCCGCTTCCCGGCAGGCCTCATCGCCCACAATACCCGAGGCGATACGGTTCACGCCCATGTCCGTGGGCGACTTGTAGAGTTCCCCTCCCCCAAGGCGCTGGAGGATGCGGCTGAGTACCGGGAAGACTTCCACATCGCGGTTGTAATTGATGGAAGTGACCCCGTAGGCTTCCAGGTGGAAGGGGTCCACGCAGTTGAAATCACCCAGGTCGGCGGTGGCGGCCTCGTAGGCCACGTTCACCGGGTGCTTCAGGGGCAGGTTCCATACGGGGAAGGTCTCGAACTTGGAATAGGCAGCCGGGCGGCCTGCCATCCGGTCGTGGTACAGGAGGGTAAGGGCCGTGGCGAGCTTGCCGCTACCCGGCCCAGGACCGCTGATGACGACTATGGGTTTTGTGGTGGGGATGTACGCGTTCGCACCGTAGCCCTCGGGGCTCACGATCAGGTCCACGTCGTTGGGGTAACCCTTTGTGGACCGGTGGATGTAGACCGGGATGCCGAAGCGTTCCAGCTTGGTGCGGAATTGGATGGCTGCGGACTGTTCGTCGAAACGGGTGATGACGACCCCAGCGACGGAGACGCCCCATTCCGCCAGTTCGTCCACAATGCGCAACGCGTCCGCGTCGTAGGTGATGCCGAAATCGCCCCTCAGCTTCTTGCGTTCAATATCCCCTGC
>CAXNJE010000046.1:0-21063 GCA_964202565.1 Breznakiellaceae bacterium
GTCGTTCGGTGAGTATCGCCCGTTGGCCTCCAACGATACTGCGGAGAGCAGGAGCAAGAACCGGCGGGTCCAGATAGTACTGGCTGACCGACCCTTGTACGAGGTCCAGGAGTTGTTGCGTTCGGGCCGGTAGGAAACAAGCGGGGCTGAAAACTTCGGCCCCGTCTCCTTCACGGATAGGACTCAACAAAGCCTGTGGAATTCTCACCCTCCCATTAAAGCGCCACGCGCTTTTTACCCGTACTTCCTATATACTGGAGGTATGGTCATGTCGGTGGTTGTCAAAAGAAGTGAAGTGCCCTTTACGTATCGGGATTATGCATCCTGGCCGGCCGACGAGCGCTGGGAGCTGATAGACGGCGTCGCCTACGACATGTGCGCCGCACCTTCCCGGCGCCACCAGGGTATAAGCGGCGTTTTATTCGGTAATTTCTTCAATTATTTTAAAGGAAAACCCTGCAAGGTCTATGACGCGCCCTTCGATGTGGTGTTGCCCGATGAGGCCAGCGATGATTGGCGCGATTCGATCACCGTGGTGCAGCCGGATCTGCTGGTCATCTGCGACAAGTCCAAGCTGACAGATGAAGGTTGCCTGGGCGCGCCGGACCTGGTGGTCGAGATCATCTCCCCCTATTCCTCAAAGAAGGACATCAAGGAAAAATTCGACCTGTACGAACGCGAGGGTGTGCGTGAGTACTGGATCGTCTACCCCGGCGACCGTGCCGTGCAGGTGTATGCGCTGACTGAAGAAGGCTATTACGACGAAGGCCGCATATTCGACTTCTCCGGCCGACGCGCCAGGACCGCTGGAGACATCAGAATCACTGGACCCACCAGAATCACCGGACCCACCGAACCTGCCGTGGTTGCTGTTACCTCGGTCCTGTTTCCCGACCTTTCGGTCCCGTTGGAAGAGTTGTTCGCGGAATAAGGGGCGGAAGCAAGCCTCATGCAAAATGCTTTTCTGTGCCCTCGATTCAGTATGACAAGCTAAGGAGTGTCCCATGCCCGAACCAAAGAAAACCGACCCCGCCGCACCGAAGTTCCTGGAACTCACCATTACCGGACCCGACGGCGCCCTGTGGGGCAAGGTCGTCGCCCAGGACAAGGTGTTCTCCTCCGGCTCTGTCGGCTATTACTGCAACGCCAAGATCGAAAACCCCGTGAGCCACGAGCGCTACCAAACCGGCATCAATGTCACGCTTATAGGAAGCAAGCCGGACTGAGGAGCTTGTCGGATTTATGAACGCGCAAACATCCCGGCATATGTTACCGCACGGGCCTTACGGCTTGGGGGAGGGCGTTCTTGCGAACCCTGTCCCGGAAGGCTGCGGGTGCGATCCCCCGGGTGGCGCGGAACGAGCGGTAGAAACCGCCCAGGTTCGAAAAACCGGAACGTGCGGCGATGTCGGCTATGGTGCCCACATCCCCTGCATCCAGGGCCAGCAGGGCTGCGGCCTTGTCGAGCATGCGTGTCCTCAGGTATTCGGAAGCGCTTAGGCCTAGCTTTGCGCGGATTATACGCGATACGTGTTCCCGGGACATCCCTGCTATCGCCGCCAATTCTTCCACCGGTTTTTCGAGGGGTAACTCGCGGTGAAGCAAGCGGCCGACTGCTTCGTCCAGCCAATCCGGCAAGGCTGTATCGCATTGCCGCCGATCGGCTTCGTTAATCCGTTCGAGTGTGTCGAGGATGAAACGGTCCAAGCCCAGCGCGCTTGGGCCCGACCTTACAAGTCTTTCGAACGAAGCACTAAGGGCACGGGCGCCTTCCGGCCCAAGCTCCATCCGGCGGCGATCCTTGGGATCAAATAGTGGATGATGGCGACGTAGGGCTTCGAGAAGCGGTTCCGGACGGAACGCCACGTTGACCATGACGAAGGATGCTTGCCCGCTTTTCCTTGCGGGAACCGAAAAACCATGTTCATCCTCCGGTAGGGCGACGCAGGCGAAGCCGGGGGTGGCGATTGTCCTTCTGTTGCCTTCCCCGAAAAGGCACTGTCCTTCTTCGATCCAGAATATTTCCGCGAACTCGTGGGTGTGCTGACTGACCCCATCGTGCCCGGAAAAACGGACCCGCGCTATATGGGCGATATCACCCGGTTTCAGTATGTCGTCGATGCTTAATACCTGCATATCACCTTAGTGTATAAAATATGTCACTTGGTGACAAGACAAGTCACGCCAGGCGGTATATGTTGATCCTGCACGGAGGTGGCGGAATGACGGGCAGGGAAAGGTTCTTGACTGCGATGCGCGGGGGGATCCCGGACAGGGTTCCGGCGACACCCGATATTTCCAACTATATTCCGGCAAAAAGGACGGGTTTTCCGTACTGGGACATATATTTCGGAACCGATATGCCCTTGTGGAAGGCCTACATCGAAGCGGCCGACGCGTTCGGGATAGATCCCTGGATATCCAGCTGCTTTGGTGCGCCCTTCATTAAGGACGAAAGCAAGGCGGAAGAAAGCGTCGTCCTGCATTACGACGCAGGGCGTGACGCCATGCTGCGTGAGACGAAGGTTCGCACGCCGGACGGCGACTTGAACCAGACGGAGCTGTGCTTCCGCGCCGATCCCCCGACCCCGGTGAAAAAATTCGCCAACGACCTGGTGCGGGATTGGAAGGCCCTTCGGCACCTGATGGTTCCGCCTGTAGGCATGGACCACACGGAAGTGGATCGTATACGGAAGGCTTGCGGATCGAGGAACGCCGCCTTCGGGCTCGGCATAGGCTACCCGGGCTTCCATTCCTGGTACGGCTGGGTGCAGGACGGGATAACCCAGCTTTCCTACGCCGCGATGGACCAGCCTGAGCTGCTCGACGAATGGTTCGAACTGGACCTGGTGAAGTCACTGGCGGAACTGGAACTCGTACTCGCCGAAAAGCCCGACTACGTGACGCTGGGCGGCTCGGGAACCCTCACCATGTCCAATCCCGAATACGTCCGCCGCTGGACCCTTCCCGCTGTCGCGGAAATGACGCGGAGGTGCAAGCTGGCGGGAGTACCGACCGTGCTCCACACGTGCGGAAAGTCCCGCCTCCTGGCCGATTACTTTGCCGAAGAAACCGATCTGGACTGCATCAATCCCCTGGAAATCGCGCCCATGGGTGACGTGGATCTGGCGGAACTGAAAAGCGCCCGTGGCGCTTCCATCGCCCTTATGGGCAACCTGCATACCACCAAGGTCATGCTGAGCGGTACCCCCGATGAGGTCTACGCAGCTGCCGTGGCTGCCATGCGGGCGGCGGGGCGGGGCGGGGGCTTCATCCTGTCCACCGGCGATCAGTGTCCAAGGGAGACTCCCGATGAGAATTTGCGGGCCTTCGTTGCGGCGGCGGTTGAACGGGGAACCTACGCGGCAGACGGAAGCCTGCCTGGACTGGATTGAATGAACCTCTGCTCCGCAGCAGCAGGCGATGCAGGAAGGCTGCGGATCTCAGCTGAATTTGCCCGCGTAGGGGTTGCGGGACTTGGCGGCTCGGTAACGGCCCGGAGGTAGCCCTTCCGAGGCGGCGAAAGCGGCGTAGAACCGGCCCAGGCTTTCAAAACCTGAGGCGAAACAGACGTCTGCCAGCGGCCAGTTGGAATGGGAAAGCAGGTCCTTTGCCCTGCGAATGCGCAGGGCGATGAGGAAAGCGCCCGGACTGGTGCCGAGGAAGCGGCGAAAACAACGGCAGAGGTGTTCCTCGGTGCGTCCGGAACGGGCGACAAGCTCGCCCAACAGGGGAGGGGCCTTGCCCGGCAACTCGGACCAGGAGACAAGGTCGGCGAACCAGGGAGGCGGGCCCGACCCCTTCGCGCTTGGCGTTTCCTTGCCAGCCGGTGCGGTTTGGGATGTGTCCGTTGTTTTTACCCGGGCGAACCAAAGCAGGAATTCGGCAAGCAGGGCTTTCCTCGCGTACCCTGCCGTATGCCCGTCGGCCCCTCTGACAAGACCGTCGGCGTACTCGACAAAACGCTCCACCCCGGACGGCGGTAAATGGATGGAAAATCCGGAGCTGTAGACGCTATCGGCGCCCAGGGACGAGAGCAAGGATGGCGCGGAGGAGGGGAAGGCCAGATTGAGGAGCCGAACCCGTGTACCCCGGGCGGCGAGGGAATGCTCATCGTTCATGGCGACGAACACGGTGTCCCCCGCCTCAAGGTCCTTCGTGCCGCCATTCAGCCGGTGCCGGAGCGAACCTTCCAGAAGCACCATTGCCTCGGCCTGGCCTTCGTGCGCATGCAGGGGGTAGGACCAACGTTCCGCGCCGTCTATCCAGGTGGGGATGCAATATTCCTCGCCGCTGTCGCCATAGTCCGACCAGCGTATGATCCTTTCGGTGGCCATTGGAGACTGATGATACGCCAAATATCAATAAACGGCAACGATCTATCAGAAATCGGGAAGATTTAGTCAATATACGGTAGTACCATTCGTGCATGAACACAATCAACCTGAACGCCTCCTGGCGCCTGCGCGCGGAGGACCTTTCACTGGACCACCGGAACCATGCCGCCGTAGCCGAACGGAAAGACGGCTGGTACGAGACCGAACTTCCCTGCGATGTCCGTATCCCACTCATAGCCGCCGGGGTCGTTCCGGAGCCCTTGGAGGGGCTGGGTTGTTTCGCCTCCGAATGGATCGAGGAGAAAGCCTGGTGGTTCGTACGCGAGTTCGATTTTCCGGTCGCCAGCCTTCCCGGGACCGAGGCGGCTGTCAGACGGGTGGAGCTCGTCCTTGATTATCTGGATTACGGCGCGGCCATCTATCTGAATGGTAACTTTCTGGGAGACCACGACAGCGTGTTCTTCCCTTTCAAGCGCGACGTCGGCCGCTTCCTGATA
Organism: Breznakiellaceae bacterium; assembly: GCA_964202565.1. Lineage (GTDB taxonomy): Bacteria > Spirochaetota > Spirochaetia > Treponematales > Breznakiellaceae > SZUA-426. The sequence continues at coordinate 4,835 of CAXNJE010000046.1, forward strand.
AGCGGCAAAAACCGTTTAACGGTACGGCTGAGCGCCGGAACGGACCGCGTGTCCGGTGAGAGGCAGGGTGATTTCCTGTACGCATCTACCCATGAGGCTGCCAACGGCAGGCCGGATCGCGGCGACAAGCGGCGCGTCTTCCTGCGAAAACCCCAGTATTCCTTTGGCTGGGACTGGGGTCCCCGGGTCGCGACGGTGGGCATGGCCGATGCCCGGCTGGAGCTTTCCGGTCCGGTCGAGCTTGATGGCCTCTCAGTCGTTGCCCTTTCCGTTTCTTCAGGAACGGCAACGCTCCAGGCGGGTTTCGAGCTTGAAAGCCTTGAGCCCCTTTCCACCGCCGAGGCTGAATGGGAACTCACCCTTACTGACCCCGAAGGGAAAATCGTGCACCGGATTAACCGGAACGTTCTCCTGCGTTCGGGCATCAACCCAATTGTCGAAAAAATCGAGCTTGCCGACCCGGAACTGTGGTGGCCCAACGGCTGGGGCACCCAGGGGCTGTATACCGCCCGGGTCACCGTGAAACTGGAGTCCGCGAAGGCGAAGTCGGAATGTTCCGAACGCTTCGGTATACGGACCATCGAACTGGACCAGGCTCCGCTTCCCGAATCGGGAAAGGGCCACCGCAAGTTCGCTTTCCGCGTTAACGGTGTCGAGATCTTCTGCAAGGGCGCCAACTGGATTCCGGCAGACTCGATCTACGAAAGGGTCGACACGGACAAATACCGCGCCCTCGTGGCGGAGGCCAAGGCCGCCAACTTTTCCATGCTCCGCGTCTGGGGCGGCGGCCTGTATGAGAAGGACGCCTTTTACGCCGCCTGCGACGAGGCGGGCATCCTGGTCTGGCAGGACCTCATGTTCGGCTGCGCATTCTACCCCGACCGCGACCAGGCCTTCCTCGACCTGGTGGAAAAGGAACTTTCCTACCAGCTCCGGCGTCTTGGGAAGCGGCCCTGCCTGGCGCTCTGGTGCGGGAACAACGAAATCCACTGGTGCCGGGATACGGCCTGGTTCAACGGTAAGGAACCCTATTTCGGTGGCGAGGAACTCTGGAACCGCATGGCGCCCCGGTTGGTCTCCTTGCTCTCGCCCTCCATCCCCTACTGGAATTCATCGCCCTACGGCGGCGCCGTTCCGAATGGCTGGGAAGCCGGCGACCGCCATCATTGGCGCGAGGCCATGATGCACGCCGACATGGAAAAGCGCATAACGCCGGAAGCCTACGACGTGGATCTAGGCAAATTCGTCTCGGAGTACGGCTATATCGGTCCCTGTTCCAAGCGGACCATAGAACGCTACTTCGCGGGGGAGAAGGTCGTCGTTGGTTCCAAGATATGGAACCACCACAACAACGCCTTCGAGAAGGATACGGTCGCGGCCGGAATAGCCAAACACTATGTGGACCCCACAGGACTCTCTTTGGACGATTACCTCCTGTACGCTGGCCTCACCCAGGCGCTCATGTACGGCTATTCGCTGGAATCCATGCGCTTCAAGGCGACCACCGCCGGTGGCCTCTTCTGGATGTTCGCCGATTGTTGGGGCGAGGTGGGCTGGACCATTGTGGACTATTACCTGGAACGGAAGCCCGCCTTCTATGCGGTCCGCCGCGCCTTCGCGCCCACGAAGCTAATCCTTCGGGCTGCCGAGGGGAAGGTGTCCTGTGTAGGCGTGAACGACATGGCCAAGGATCTTGCCGTAGAACTCGAATTCGGCGTTCTGGCCCTGGACGGATCTTCGAGGCGGACCGAAAAGCGGAAGGTAGTCATTACCGCCCGTTCCCGCGCTCCTATCCTGGAGTTCCCGATTCCGGCGTACGACGCCTCGCGTGAATTGGTTTTCATCGCACCTGTCATAGCCGGTTCCGGCCTCCTTCCCGCAACGCTGCGTGGCACGAGCTTCCGTGACTTGAAGACGGCCGATCCCGGTTTGGAGGTCCGTGCTCTGGGTCTGGACGGAACGGTCGCCCGTTTTGAGGTATCCGCCAAGCGTTGGGCCCATGCGGTCCGCTTCGGCTTGCCGGATGGCGCGATCGCCGACGACGAATGGTTCGACCTGCTTCCCGGAGAAACAAGGATTGTCAGTGTCCGGGGCTTGGACAAGCGTGGGGCAAAGGATTATAAGCTGGAGGCAAAGTCGGTACGCTAGGAAAACCATGCTACAATCAGAGGCGTGAAAACCTGGCGCCTTAACGTACGCTCGTTCACGGTCCTTTGGTCCGGTGCCTCCATTGTCGCGAAGCTGTCCATCCTGTATGGCGCTCTCATCGCTCTTTTCGTAGGGGTGCTCGCCGCCGTCTCGTACGGGGGTGCTGTCCGCGTCATGGAGGAGGAATCGGCGGCGAATGCCCGGCTCGCCATCGAACAGGTACGGAATTCGGTGGATGCGATAATGGACGGCATCGACAAGGATACCTATATAGTGTTCTCGAATCCCGAGATGCTGAGGGCGCTCAAGAATCCGGCCGGGCTCTCGGGTTTGGATGGTCGCTTCCGTTACGCTGTCGAGAAGCTCGTTACCGACGTCGCATTCTCCAACGAGGCTATAGACTCCCTGGTCATTTACGACTTCAAGGGTGGTAAAGTCGCTTCCAGCTTCATGTCGAAGGAACTGTCCCTTGTGGAACTTGGCACGCCTGCCAAAGCGGCGGACGGTCGCTTCGCACTGGCTGCGTACGATGAAGAGCGCGAGCTGTTCAGCCTCGTCCGCCTCGTCCGCGATATGGACATGAAGCCGGTGGGCTACCTGCGCGCGAATGTACGGGCAAACGCCTTTCGCCGGGCCTTCCCGACGGAGTTGTTGGATACCGGTGCCTCGATACTCGTGGTCGACGGTGAGCGTGTCGTTGTCTTTGAAGGCGCGGAATTGCCGTCCCTTGCCCTTGCCGCTGTCGCAGCAGCACAGGGAAGCAGCGGTTCCTTTTCTTTCCGAAGCGGAAAAGTGACCTATACGGCGAGTTTTTTCGGATCCAGGTCCTACTCCTGGCGCATCGTCGGTTTCGTACCCTCCGGCCGTATCGGCAAGGCGGCCAGACGTCTCCGCGATATTACTGCCTTCGCGAGCGCCATCACCATTCTGGCTTTTTTCGCCGTATCCTGGTACATCATGCGTAGTTTCCTCTCACCCATCCATCGTATCGCCGACGACATGCGCAGATGGGACCTGTCCACCAAGGTCAACGCAGAGCAGTACGGAGGAACCGATGAGGTGGCCTTCCTCAGTTCGCGCTTCTCGGAAATGATGGAACGCATACGAACCTTGGTGGACCAGCTCGTCGATGAGCGTTCCCGTCTCCATCGGCAGGAACTGGCCGCGCTCCAGGCGCAAATAAATCCCCACTTCCTCTACAATACCCTGGAGATCGTCAATTGGATGGCCATCGAGCGCGGTGCCGCGGATATAGCCTCCATCGTCCGCGCCCTGTCGGATATGATGCGCTATGCCATAGGCAACGGCACCGAGACGGCTACGGCTTCTGAAGAGCTTTCCTACGTCGAACGTTACCTATCCCTGCAAGCCTTCCGCTTCCCTGACAAATTCGAGACGTGCATCAGGGCGAGCGAGGAGGCCCTCCGTTGCGGGATGCCCAAACTCTGCCTGCAGCCCATAGTGGAAAATTCCGTCCAGCACGCGTTCAGGGGTTTGCGCAAAAAGGGTATCATCAGCGTGAGTCTTGACATCGAGGATGGCGATCTTGTGGCTGTCATAGCCGACGACGGGAACGGCATGGACCAAGAAACGCTCGATCGCCTGCTCACCGAGAGGTTTGAAGGAACCGGTATCGGGACGGCCACCCACAAAATGGACCACGCGGGTATCGGGGTTTCAAATGTCGATCTGCGACTCAAGCTACGGTACGGGCAGGCTTATGGCCTTTCGTACGTCTCGGCTCCCGGAGCAGGGACCACCTGTACGCTCAGGATACCAGCGAACGGGGGAAACGCATGAACCGCGTAAACCAGGTAGTGATAGTTGAGGACGAAGCCTATGTGCGATCCTCCCTTCAACGGCTCATAGATTGGAAGTCCATCGATTGTGAGGTGTCGGGCGCCTTCGCCTCTGCGGAAGAAGCTTTGGCCTATCCTGAACTTGGCAACATCGATCTCATCCTCTCCGACATCCGTATGGACGGCATGGACGGAGTCGAGTTCGCGGGAAGGGTGAAGGAACTCCACCCCGGGATCCGTTTCATTTTCCTTACCGGCTATTCGGAATTCTCGTACGCCCAGGCGGCCGTCAAGCTGCGCGCCGACGATTTCATCCTCAAGCCCACCGATCCAGAGGAACTCGCACGGACGGTGCAGCGGGTGGTACGCGAGATCGAGGCAGCCAGGGCGGAAGCGGAAACCGTAGCCGGATTACGGGATCAAGCGGGTGTCGCACGGGAAGTTCTCCGCGGACGCTTCCTCCTTGACCTGTCTGATCCGGACCAGGAACCGGACGGCAAATCCGCCGGGCACATCGGGGAGCGGGCCAGAGAACTCGGCCTTCCTGCGGGACCGCTCTTCCCGGTGGCCTTCGCGCTTGATGCCGACGACGCCCAATCGGAGGCCATCCAATTGAAGCAGCTCGTGGGTGCCATCGCTTCCGACAGCTGCGTGCCCTGCGCGGCCTCGGTGTCCGGGCCGGATCGGTATCTCTGCGCCATCGCCGGGCAGTCTGGCGTGGAAGTAGCGGCCTTTGCCGGGCGTATCATTGAGGGCGCATCCAAGATCCTTTGCCGCGTGACCGCCGGAATTGGCCCACGTTGTGCGGGTTGGGAGGATTATCGCTTCGCGGTTCCCGCAACTCTTGAGGCCCTGGAGAGTCGCTGGTACCTGGGAACGGGACGGATCATCCATACCGAGGATACGCCCTGCAAGGCCGGATCCGATTCACTGCCTTCCCCAGGCTCCGCTCTTCATACAGTCGAAGACCAGGCAAGTATCCCTGCCTTTCTGGACCTTGTGCGGTCCGGTGATGGGCAGGGAGCGTTGAAACTGCTGGAAAACATGGCGGAACAGCTCCGCAGTCGCGGGAACCCGCTTGCGGACAGATCCTTCATCGCCGATCTGCTCGGACTCCTGCTGGCCATCCGTGACGGGGAATACCCGCTCGCAGGAAGCAGCCGGCAAGGGCTTGTAAAGATCCGGTCCACGAGGGAGGCCGCAGGAAAAGCCCCAACCCTTGAAGCGGCACTGACCATCGTCGCCAAGATCGTGCGGGAAATTTCCTCCCTCGCCGATCGGGTGAGTACCAGCTCGGGCACCCGCATCGCATCTGGAGCATTGGAATTCATGGCCGAAAATTTCGCCAGACCCATCGGCGTCGACGATGTCGCCGCCGCGGTTTCCAAGCACCCCAAGCACCTGTGCCGCGTTGTCAAGGAGGAGACGGGTTGTTCCGTTATGGACCACCTTCTGGTGATCCGCATGAAAAAATCGCTTGAGTATCTTGCCGATCCGACGCTCGCTATCGCCGAAGTGGCACGAAAGGTCGGCATACCCGATGCCCAATACTTTGCCAAGCTTTTCAGGAAAACCTATGGAATCACGCCCTCGGAACACCGTGCTTCGGGTTCGATGCTACAAATTTCCACAAAGCCCTTACCGCCGTCCATTCACGGCAGCGAAAACCCGTGAGACCATTATCCTCAGGGCGGCCGGAAAGGCTGCCGAACCGAATCAAGGAGGACCAGCATGAAAAGGATAATGGCGATCGCCCTCGGAGCGCTCTTCATCGCGCCTGCGCTTTTCGCGGCGGGCGGTAAGGAAGCCCCGGCCCAGCAGAAGACGGTGACGATCAGGTATTGGGATGCGCTCAACGAGCAGGAACAGAAGTTCAAATCCGACTGGACCAGGGAGTCCATCGCCCTGTACGAGGCAGCCAATCCCAACATCAAGATAGAATTGACGGCTTCCTCCAACGGCGACCAGTATCTGAACAAACTGTCCACGGCGATGGCCGCGAACGATATCCCCGACCTCATGTTCACCTGGACCGCAGGACGCCTGGAACCCTTCGTCAAGGCCGGTCGCCTGATGGCACTGAACGATGTCATCGCCAAAGGCCCCCTGGCTGAGACGATCAATATCGGAAATACTTCAGCCACAACCTTCGACGGCAAGATCTACGCCATCCCGAACGAACTCGCCGGCGAGGTCATCTACTACAACAAGGCCCTGTTTGCCAAGGCGGGACTCACTCCCCCGAAAACCTGGGAAGAACTCCTGGTGGCGGTCAAGAAATTCAGGTCCATGGGCATCAGCCCCTTCAGCCTCGCCAACCGTGATCCCTGGCCGGGCACCATCCCCTACATGGCAATCTTCGACAAGCTCTGGGGACCGGAAGAATACAAGAAGACGGTATTCAACAAACAACCCGTATTCGACAGTGCGCCCTACATCAAGGCTGCTGACTACCTGACCCAACTGGTAAAAGCCGGCGCGTATCCCGATAATTTCAACAGTCTGGATTACGGCGAGGGCGTCGCGATGTTCGGAGCGGGCCAGGCGGCCATGCGCTATAACGGTACCTGGGAGCTTCCGGACCACATTGCAAAACTTGGAGCGGACCTGGGCATCATGAACTGGCCCCTCATGCCGAACGGAAAGGGCAAGGCCGACGAGGGTTGGCTGACCTTGCAGAACCAGGCTTTCGCGATCAGCGCCACCTCCACGGTCAAGGACGAGACTGTCAAGTTCCTGGAATTCCTGTTCTCCAAGGAACGCCAGAAAGTACTCGCCGAAGGTGGTTGGATGATCGCGACCAAGAATATTCCCTTCGACCAGACCAAGGTGAATCCTGCCGCCGCCGAAGTCGCAAAGTACCTGTCCTCCTCCGCGAATCCCATCCTCATCTGGGACGTACTATTGGGACAGAACCTGGGTAAGGAACTCAACATTACGACCCAGGCAATCCTGCAGGGCGCCGACGCCACAAAGGCCTTCGCGGATCTGAACAAGGCCGCCAAGGCCGAGTGGGGCAACTGATTTCTGTCGATTGAAAACCGGAAGGCGGCGGGCGAGTCCCGCCGCCTTCCCCGCTTCCTACTGTTCCTGTTTTTGGAAGGAGCCTCTCCCCATGGAACGCATGCTCAAGGATGTCCGGACCTATATCCTCCTCGCGGGGCCAGCGCTCCTCGTATTCATACTTTTTGTCCCCTTTCCGGCCCTGTTCTCGGTGGTGCTGAGTCTCTTCAAATGGGACCTGGTCGGGTCCATGCGCTTCCTGGGGTTTGACAATTATCGTTTCATGCTGGTCGACGATCCCGTCTTCTGGAGGGCAGCCCGCAATACCATTGCTTTCGTACTTTTATCCACCGCCATCCAATTGCCTTTCGCTTTCCTGCTTGCCAACCTTCTGGTACGGATGACCAAGGGAACCTATGGAATATTCCGCGGCATCATTTTCCTTCCTGTGACTTTTTCCGGAGTCGCCGTATCGCTCATGTTTTATTTCATCTACCATCCAAACGTCGGCCTCCTCAACGGCGTCCTTCGCCTTGCGGGAATCCCATCGACCTTCCCTTGGCTGGGAGACGCGCGCACCGCCCTCGTCGCTGTCATCGTAAGTCTCGCCTGGCAGTGGACGGGCTACCACATGGTCATCTACCTGACTGGGCTCACCACCATCCCCGATGAATTATGGGAAGCCGCCCGCATCGACGGCGCGAACGAACTCCAGGTGACGCGGCATATCGTCCTTCCTTTGCTCCTGCCCTCCATAAGGGTGAGCCTCATACTCATCATCACGAGTTCGCTGAAAAGTTTCGACCAAATCTACATCATGACCTTTGGCGGACCGAACCACGCGAGCGAGGTCATCGCTTCCCAAATGTATCTGAAAACCTTTGCCCAGCTGAAATACGGTTACGGCAGCGCGTTGTCCACCGTGCTTCTCGCGCTGTGCGTACTGAGCGCCTTGGGTATCGACGCCCTTTTCAAGCGTCTCGACGGCGCGGAGCGTGCCGCATGAAAGCGCACAAACCGAAAATCTTCCAGCGGGCGCTGGTCGCCCTGCTTCCCACTGTCTATTCGGGGCTTATCCTGCTGCCCCTCGTCTTTATTGTCCTTTCCAGTTTCAAACCGACAGAAGCCATATTCTCAAAACCATGGTCCTTTCCCGAACGATGGGACTTCTCGATCTATCTGGAACTGCTCGTCAAATACAAACTTGCCCTCGGCCTGTTCAACAGCGTCTATTACGCCGCCGTCAGCGGCGCCCTCGCCATAAGTGTGTCCGTGTGTGCGGCTTACGCGTTAGTCCGCATGAAGTTCAGGACCAACCCCCTCTTCATGGGCCTAATCCTCCTCGGCATAATGATACCTGTCCATTCGGAAATAGTTCCCCTTTACGTCATGTTCGCGAAGCTGGGAATGCGTGAACCCCGTATAGCCCTGACAGCGGTATATGCCGCCTTCTCCATCCCGGTCACCACCCTGGTCCTCGCCGGCTATATCCGCTCCATCCCGGTAGCCCTGGAGGAATCGGCAGTCATGGATGGGAGCAGCATAATCGGTGCCCTCTTCCGGATCGTCCTTCCCATGATGCGTCCTGCCCTGGCCACCACGGCAATATTCCACGTTCTGGGAGTCTGGAACGATTTCTTCGCGGCTCTCGTCTTCATCAACTCCGAGAACGACCGCACCCTGCAACTGGCCGCCTCCGTTTTCCGCGGATCCTTCGGTGCCAACTACCAATACCTCCTGGGCGGTGTCGTCCTGTCCATGCTCCCCAGCGCGGTCTTCTACCTCCTGGTGCAGGACAAGATCATCGAGGGTGTAGCCGCGGGTGCTGTGAAGGGCTGACAAGGCTGGGGTGGGGCAGGGACGATGCATTGCGTGCAAATTTTAGGAAAAGCCGCGCCCGAAACCATTCTGTTCCTGAAGGAAAAAATCAGGCTCCTCCACAGATAGGACTTAATCAGGACAGCGATTTTTACTCTTCCCATTAAAGCGCCACGCGCTTTTTTCCCGTACTTCCGGTATACTGGAGGTATGGTCGTGTCGGTTGTTGTCAAACGGAATGAAGTGCCCTTCACCTATCGGGATTACGCATCCTGGCCTGCTAATGAACGGTGGGAACTGATCGACGGCGTCGCCTATGACATGTGCGCCGCGCCTTCCCGGCGCCACCAAGGCATCAGTGTCGTGCTAAGCATGTATTTTTCCAATTATTTCAAGGGAAAACCGTGCGAGTTCTATCACGCGCCCTTCGATGTGATATTGCCCGATGAGGACAGCGGTGATTGGCGTGATTCGATCACCGTGGTGCAGCCGGATCTGGTAGTCATCTGCGACAAGTCCAAGTTGACAGATGAAGGCTGTCTTGGAGCGCCAGATCTGGTAGTCGAGATCATCTCACCCTATACCTCCAAGAAGGACATCAAAGAAAAATTCGACCTCTACGAACGCGAGGGCGTGCGCGAATACTGGATCGTGTACCCCGGTGACCGTGCCGTGCAGGTGTATGCGCTGACTGAAGAAGGCTATTATGACGAAGGCCGCATATTCGACCTTTCCGGCCGACGCGCCAGAGCAACCAAAGCAGCCATCGCAAGCGAAGCCGCTAGACCATCCGGAACTGCCGGAACATCCGGTGCCGCCAGTGTTGCCGTCAACTCGGTCCTGTTTCCCGACCTTTCAGTCCCGCTGGAAGAACTGTTCGCGGAATAGGTGTAGAGGCCAGCCTCTTGTAAAACGCTTTACATACATAATTCAATTATGATATTCATGAAAATAATAAAAAATATATAATATATCTATTTAATACAATGAAATAAATGGATACTCAATCAGTCACAAATAATTCTTGACAAGTTTGGATAATGTGCTAATATTAAAGCGCTTTAATACAGAAATGAAGCCCATCAAGGGAGGACGAGGATATGACCAGACGCGAACGTTTTGAAAAGTCTCTACGCCTCCAACCTGTTGACCGGCTCCCCCACGGGGAGCAGATGATCCATGACGATCTTTGCGCCGCCTTTACCCAGAAGAGGTTTTCTGAGGACTCCCATAACGCCCTTTCAAAATGGATGAAGGAACTGCTTCCGGAAAATAATTTCCAGCGCCACAAGGAAGTCCGGGAATTGCTCAACTTCGACTGGGTACACCTCTTTCCCATCGAGCCAATGGTGGAAACCCTGTCCGACGACGGGACCACCAAGGTGCAGCGGGATATTTGGGGTCAGACCATCAAGGTGAACAACGCCTGCTTCGAGATCACCGGCAAGGCCATCAGTTCCATCGAGGAACTCAAAACATATCAGTTTCCCCGGGTGGATTCCTTCCTGTTCTCCGATATCACCCGCTGGGCAAAGGAATCGGACTACTGGGTTACTACCCAGATCGATTGGGGCTACTTCAAGGTGGCCCAATTGGTGGGCTTTGAAGAGTTCATCATGTATCTCTACGACGAACCCTCCGCAGTCCATGGACTTATGGAAAAGTTCGAGGACTTCGCAAAAAAGATGGTGGACCGTCTGATCCAGGCCGGGGCGAACAGCATCTGGTTCTCCGACGACCACGCCTTCAACAGCGGTCCTTTCATCTCCCCGGAACAGTTGCAGGAGTTCGACTTCGACTATCTGAAGCGCATGGTGGACTACGTTCATTCCAAGGGGCTTCTGGCCAATTTCCATTCCTGCGGCAATATCGAGCTCACCCTGAAACAGCTCATCAATACCGGCATCAACAGCATCCACGCCATACAGCCTTCGGCGGGGAACGACATCTACAAGTTCAAGAGGGAATACGGCAAGGACATCTGCTTTATCGGCAACTTCGATATGGACCATCTGATGCCGAAGGGCTCAGTCCAGGAAATAGACCAGAAGGTGAAGGAAATGGTTTCGGTCATGTGGGAAAAGGACAGGACCGGGTACATCCTGGCTACCTGCAACATGCTGAACAACGATCAACCGGTGGAAAACGCCCTGATTCTGCACATGGCTGCCGAAAAATACGGGCGATAGGTTTCATAAGGAGGAATCATGAAGAAGATTCTGGCGATTGCATTGGCGGTTTCTGTAGCCGCCGTAGGGGCCTTTGCCGGTGGGCAGAGCCAAGCGGGGGGCACGAAGAAAATTCGGGCCATCTATTCCACAATGACCTTGGGTGCTCCCTACTTTGTGGAAGTAGCTAACGGAATGAAAGCCCGGGGTACCGCCCTGGGTTGGGATGTGGTGATCAATGATCCCAAGGGCGATATCGCTGCCCAGGTTTCAGCCCTTGAGACTGCCATTGCGCAGAAATACGACGTCATCTTCCTTTCGGCCCTGGACAAGAACGCCGTAAAGGACACCGTCATGAAGGCTGTGGCTGCGGGCATAAAAGTCATCACCGAGGCCACCATGATGGACGCTGGTCCCCAGGCCAACGTAGGTCCCGGTGAGGAGGATATGGGAAACACCCTCGGCGCGGCCATGGGCGAATGGGCCAACGCGAACATGAGCGGCGACGTCAAGATCGCCACCTACCACGTCATCCAGGATCCGAACACCCTCCGGCGCGAAAACGCCATGAGGACCGGCTTTGAATCCAAGTACAAGAAGGGCAAAGCCATCTATGTGGCATCCCTTGGCGGACTGACCCCCGAGGATGGCCTGAAGAACATGGAAGGCCTGCTCCAGTCCAACCCGGACCTGAACTTTGTCATGGGCTGCAACGATGACAGCATTATGGGTTCCTACCAGGCCGCCAAGAGCGCCGGTGTGAACCTTTCCAAGATGGGCTTTGGCGGCGTCAACGCCATTCCCCAGGCGTTGGACCTGATGCAGGAAGAAGCCAAGTCCAAGACCGGTGCCTACCGGGTAACCGTCGACATTGTACCCTTCAAGACCGGCGAGATGTGCGTCGATCTGGCCAAGGACATCCTGGAAGGCAAACCCTTCGAGAAGAACCTGGTCATCCCCACCAAGGCCGTGACCTGGGACAATGTGGGAACCTATTTCGCCAAGTAACTGATTTTGATCCCCGGGGCGGCACGTAAGCGCCGCCCCGGTCGCATTCAGCCGAGGAACCGATGGCCCAGCAAGAAGTCATTCTATCAGTCTCCGATGTAAGCAAAGGCTTCCCCGGCGTACGGGCTTTGAACGGCGTTTCCTTCGAGCTACGCAAGGGGGAAGTGCACGCCCTCCTGGGAGAAAACGGGGCGGGCAAATCCACGTTGATGAAAATCCTGACCGGTGTGATCCGCAAGGACAGCGGGTCGGTGCGCTACGATGGCCGCGAGCTGGACAATTGGACCATTGAAAAGTCCCAACAAGCCGGCATCGCCATGATCTACCAGGAACTCCACCTGGTACCCAATCTGAGCGTGGCGGAAAACATCTATCTGGGCCGGGAACCCAAACGCGGCCTGCTTGTGGATTACAGGAAAATGAGGAAGGACGCCGCCTCCATACTCGCCCAGCTTGGCGTCAGCCTTGATCCCCAGGCGAAAATTTCCAGCCTTTCGGTGGCCTATCAGCAGATCGTGGAAATTTCCAAGGCCGTATCCCTGGACGCCAGGGTGCTCATCATGGACGAACCGACGGCACCCCTTACCAATGAGGAAGTCAGCCTATTGTTCGACCTGGTCCGGCGCCTGAAGGCCTCGGGTGTGTCGATCATCTATATATCCCATCGACTGGAAGAGTTGGCCCAAATCTGTGACCGGGCCACTGTATTCCGTGATGGCACCTACGTGGATACCCTGGATGTGGCGGGAACGAACAAGGCTACCTTCATCTCCCTCATGGTGGGTCGTGAAATGAGCAACCTTTTTCCTCCCCGCGTTGCGGTTGACCCCCAGGCCCCGGTGATCCTGCGAACCGACAACCTGAGCACCCGCAAGGTGAAAAATATTTCCATGGAACTCAGGCGGGGCGAGATTCTTGGCGTGGCCGGTCTGGTAGGGGCGGGACGCACGGAATTCCTGCGGGCCTTGTGCGGCGCGGATCCGATCACCGGCGGGCAAATCTCCATTCATGGACAGGAAGTTCGGATAGCCACTCCCCGGGATGCGATAGCCCACCGGATCGCCATGGTACCGGAAGACCGCAAGAAGCAGGGGCTGGTCCTGGGTATGTCCGTACGGGACAATCTAACCTATCCCAATCTGGCCCGCTTCTCCCGTTTTGGGTTCCTCACGCCCCGCAGCATCCTTGCAAGGGTTTCCGAAACCATCCAGCAACTGCGGATAAAAACTCCCAATGATACCCAGCGGACACTATTTCTCAGCGGCGGAAACCAGCAGAAGGTGGTTATCGGCAAATGGCTGCTGGCGAATCCGGAGATCATCCTTTTTGACGAACCTACCCGCGGCATCGACGTGGGAGCCAAATATGAGATTTACTGTATCATGAACGAACTGAAGTCCCAGGGCAAATCGGTGATCATGGTCTCATCCGAAATGCCCGAACTGATAGGAATGGCGGACCGGATGTACGTCTTCTGCAACGGCAGGCTTACGGGCCAGCTGGGCCAGCAGGAGATGAACGAAGAAAGGATTATGCGCCTGGCGGCTGACTTTTCCTCCGATGGATCCTGTGAAGCTGGGGAAGCGAATCCCAGGGAGAACGCAACATGAAAAGCAAGGCTAATGTCCGGGAATACGCGATCCTGATTTTCTTTGTCGTACTGTTCGTGTTTTTTTCGGTAGTGGCCAGGGGTTTCCTCTCCACTACCAATCTTATCAATGTGGCGCGGCAGATTTCCCTTTTGGGAATTGTTTCGGTCAGCATGACCATCGTCATTCTTTCCGGGGGAATAGACCTGTCCGTGGGTTCCGTGTTGGGCATGAGCGCTACCCTCGCGGCTTTCTCCATGATCAAGCTGGGCTTCGGTTTTTTACCGTCGGTGCTGATTGCCCTTGGGGTTTCGGCAATCGTAGGTCTGATCAACGGGCTGCTGATCACCAAGGTGAACATCCCGCCCCTGATCACCACCCTGGCAACCATGACCGGAGTGCGGGGAGTCTGTTACATCATTACCAAGGGCGTCCCCATCTATGGCTTCAAGAAGGGATTCAGCGTTTTGGGGCAGGGCTACATTGGTCCGGTTCCCATTCCGGTGGTCCTAATGGTGGCCTTCTTTATCGTGGGGTACCTGGTGCTAAACAAAATGGCCTTCGGCAGGCACATCTACGGCATCGGGGGCAATGAGGAAGCGGCTGTACTGTCGGGGATCAACGTCGACGGCAAGAAACTGACGGTATACGTCATCAGCGGCCTGGTGGCGGGCTTCGCGGGCATAGTGCTGCTCTCACGTATCATGACCGGGGCTCCAACATTGGGTACAGGCTTTGAGCTTGAGGTAATCACCGCCGTCGTGCTTGGGGGCGTCAGCATCTCCGGCGGTGAGGGAAATCTTCGGGGGGTCATTTTCGGTGTCCTCATCATGGGCGCCCTGTCCAACGGCCTGATTATCCTGGCCGTCGATGAATATTACCAATGGGTAATACGCTGCGTCGTCCTGCTGTTGGCGGTGGGACTGGACAAGAACAGCAAATAATTCCATGTGTCTTAAGGAGCATCGATATGCGCAGAAGCGAGATCAACGAATTGATCGATGATTCCATCCGGTTTCTGGATGAGATGAAATTCGCCGTCCCTGATTGGGTCCGTTGGACCGCTATGGAATGGAAGGGAAAGGAAAAAGGGAGCCGGGAACTAATCGACAACTACCTGGGCTGGGATCTGACGGATTTTGGGTCCGGGGATTTCAGCAAGTGCGGGCTCATCATGCTTACCGTGCGGAACGGCAACATGAAGGATCCCAAGTACATCAAGAAGTATGCTGAAAAGATCATGGTGGTCCGTGAGGGCCAACTGACTCCCATCCATTTCCATTGGTCCAAGATGGAGGACATCATCAACCGCGGCGGGGGCAACCTGGTGCTCCACATGTGGAAATCCACCAAGGCAGAAACCCTCTCGCAGGAAGACGTGACCGTATCCATAGACGGAATGGAGCGCACCTACAAGGCAGGAGAGCCGGTGACCCTGAAACCCGGGGAGAGCGTGTTCTTCGAGCCGGGGGTGTACCACAAGTTCTACGGTGAACCGGGGAAGGGAAAGGTCTTCGTGGGGGAGGTAAGCTCCGTCAACGACGATACCTGCGACAACCGCTTCCTGGATTCCCTGCCCCGCTTCCCGGCCATAGAGGAAGACGAGCCGGTGAAGTATCCCCTTTTCTCGGAAATTAAGGCCTGCTTCTAGAGGAGGAACTGTGAGCCTTCTCGGGATAGATGTGGGCACCACGGGGTGCAAGGCTGTCATCTACGCCGTTGATGGCCGCCTGCTGGCCACCGGTTCTGCCAGTTATCGGGCGGAACGGGGAGCAGGCAGGGCCGAACTTTCTGTGGCGGAAGTGGAAGCCGCTGTGGCGGTGTCCGTCCACCGTGCCGTTTCGTCTGCAACCGGGGATCCGGTCACCGCCCTCTGCGTCACATCCATGGGCGAATCCTTCGTCCTGGTGGACGATGAAAATGCGGTGAGCCCCATCTCGATCCTGGGCCACGATCCTCGGGGTAGGGAGGAACTTGATCCGATCATCGACGCCATTGGGAGCGAGGAGTATTTCCGTATCAGCGGCAACGTTCCCACGGAAAACCATAGCCTTCCCAAGTTGCTTTGGCTTGCGAGGCATGATGCGTATACGCTGGAAAGGGCGAAAAAATTCCTCTGCTGGTCCGATTACATCTCATTCCGGCTGGGAGCCTTTCCTTCCATCGGTTATTCCCACGCAAACCGGGCCTTGATGCTGGACCTGGATGCAGGCCAGTGGTCCGGGCGGATCGTCAAGGCCTCGGGCCTGAATCCTGATCTCCTTCCCATGGTGCTTCCGGAAGGATCAGTTGTCGGCAAGGTAAGCCATCAGGGTGAAGAGCGTTTCGGGGTGCCCCAGGGGGCGGTAATAATCCTTGGGGGGCACGACCAGATTTTCAACGCCCTGGGTGCGGGTTGTGTCGCCTCGGGCAGCGCGGTGGACGGGATGGGTACCTTCGAGTGCATCACCCCGGTCTACGCCGGGCATCCCCCTCCTGCGGAACTCCATGTCCTGGGGCTCAATGTGGAGCACCATTGCCTTTCGGGCCTCTTTGTGTCCTTCATCTACAACCAGAGCGGATCCGTGGCGGAGTGGTTCCTGCGCACCTTCGCAGCCGATGCGCCGGATCTGAATGGAGCCTATGCGAAGCTGGAGAGGGAAATGCCCCCCGGCCCGGCCCGGCCCCTGTTTTTGCCCCTTCTGGAAAATTCCGGA